>JBFGIM010000093.1:0-11792 GCA_041577695.1 Myxococcota bacterium
CCCGAGGGCGCCCGAGGCTTCGCGTCCGGGCTCGAGGAGCTGCTGGTGGTGGAGGAGAATCGGCCCATCCAGGAAGGGCAGATCGCGCGGCTGCTCTACAACCCCAGCGTACGCCCCGAGCGGGACGGGAATACCGACGCCACGGGTGCACCCCTGGTTCCATCGGAGGGAGAGCTCTCGCCGCCGCAGGTGGCCGACGCGGTGCGGCGCTGGATCGAACGACGCGTACCGGAGGCGGTGGGCCGGTTGCGCCCGCGCCCCGAGCCCACCGCGGCGCCCGCGGCCGGCTTGATGCGGCTGCCGAGCTTCTGCTCGGGGTGTCCCCACAATCGCTCGACGGTGGTTCCCGAGGGCAGCATCGCCCTGGGCGGCATCGGGTGTCACGGCATGGTGGCGTGGATGCCCGAGCGTCGGACCCTCGCGGTCACCCAGATGGGCGGGGAGGGCGCCAACTGGATCGGCCAAGCTCCCTTCGTCGAGACGCCGCATCTGTTCCAGAATCTCGGCGATGGAACGTATTTCCATTCCGGCCTGCTCGCGATTCGCGCGGCCGTCACCGCCGGCGTCAACATCACCTACAAGGTGCTCGCCAACGGTGCGGTCGCCATGACCGGAGGCCAGCCCATCGAGGGCGAGCGGCTCGAGGGCGAGGTGACGGTGCCGGAGATCGCGCGCCAGCTCGCGGCCGAAGGCGTGACGCGCATCGCGGTGGTGGGAGACGCACCGGACAAATATCCGCGCGGGTCCCGCTTCCCGCCGGGTGTCACCTTCCACCACCGCAACCAGATCGACCGCGTGCAACGCGAGCTGCGCGGCGTAGCGGGCGTGACCGCGCTGATCTATGACCAGACCTGCGCCGCCGAGGCGCGCCGGCTGCGCAAACGGGGCGAGTTTCCCGATCCCGACCGGCGGATCGTGATCAACGAGCTGGTGTGCGAGGGCTGCGGCGATTGCAGCGTGCAGTCCAACTGCATCTCGGTGGAGCCGACCGAGACCGAGTTCGGGCGCAAGCGCCGTATCAACCAGTCCTCGTGCAACAAGGACTACTCGTGCCTGGAGGGCTACTGCCCGAGCTTCGTGTCCATCGAGGGCGCGCGGCTGCGCAAGGCCGGCGGCGGTGCGGCCGACCCGGGCGGCGACGCACCCTTCGCCGCACTACCGGCACCGGTCGTGGCGCCGAGCGAGGTGCCCTTCGACATCCTGGTGGGCGGAATCGGCGGCAGCGGCGTGGTGACGGTCGGCGCCCTGCTCGGCGTGGCGGCGCATCTGGAGGGCAAGGGATGCTCGGTGCTCGACGTCACCGGCCTGGCCCAGAAGAACGGTCCGGTGACCAGTCACGTGCGGATCGCCGACGATCCCGAACGACTCCACGCCACCCGCATCGCCGTCGGGTCCGCCGACCTGGCGATCGGGTGCGACCTGGTGGTGATCTCGGGCGCCGACGCGCTCTCGCGGATGTCGGCGAGCACCAGCGCGGTGGTCGACACGCACGTGGCGCCCACCGCCGACTTCGCCAGCCATCCGGATCTCGACCTGTCACCGGACGCGATGACGGCCGCGGTCCAGGGCGTAGCGGGCGCGACCCACGCGCTGCCCGCCACCCGCATCGCCACCGCATTGCTGGGAGACGCCATCGCCACCAATCTCTTCCTGGTCGGCTTCGCCCTCCAGCGCGGGCGGCTGCCGGTATCCTTGAGAGCGATCGAACGGGCCATCGAGCTGAATGGCCGCGCCGTGGAGATGAACAAGCGCGCGCTGGCCTGGGGTCGCCTGGCCGCCCACGACCTCGCAGCGGTGGAGCAGGCGGCGACGCCCGCTCGGCGCGGATCGGATCTGGTGGCGGCGGAGGATGCGCCGGCCGACACGGTCGAGCGGCGGGTCGCCTTCCTGACCGACTACCAGGACGCCGCCTATGCCCGGAGCTACCGCGACTTCGTCGCCCGCGTCGCCGACCGGGAGCGCAGCGCCTGTGGCGACGGGCCGACGCCCCTGGCCGACACGGTCGCCCGCTACCTCTTCAAGCTGATGGCCTACAAGGACGAGTACGAAGTCGCACGGCTCTACACCGACGGCAGCTTCCGGCGCCAGCTCGAAGCCGAGTTCGAGGGCGACTACCGCGTGTCGATCCACCTGGCCCCCCAGTTCCTGCCGAGCTTCCTCGGCCGTGACCGCGATAGTGGGCGCGCCACGAAGTGGAAGTTGGGTCCCTGGATGTTCGCAGCGCTCGGCGTGATGGCGAAGCTGAAGTTCCTGCGCGGCACCGCCTTCGACCCGTTCGGATGGACCGGGCACCGTCGCCTCGAACGCCGCTTGATCGCGCGCTACCGACAGGTGGTCGAAGGAATGCTCGCTTCGCTCACGCCCGAGAACCGCGAGCTGGCGTTGGCGATTGCCGCTCTCCCCGAGCACATCCGCGGCTTCGACACGGTGAAGGAGCGCCACCTGGAGGAGGTGCGGTCCAAGGAGGCCGAGCTGCTCGCCGCGTTCCGGCTGCGCGCACCCGGTGGATCGAGCCACACCTCGTGACCGCGGTGCACCCGACGTAGAAGGGCCCCGGGGAATTCGTCCCCGGGGCCCCTGCGTTCTCACAGAGCGTCGGCGCTCGTTATTGCCGAGTGCTGACGCCCAGCGCCTCCAGCGTGGCGAGCGTCAAGCCACCGCGGCCCAGGTTCTTCGAGCGCTGGAACGACTCCACGGCCGCCAGGGTCTGGCGACCCAGCACGCCGTCGATGGCGCCCGGGTCGAAGCCCGCCTTGTCGAGCGCGCGCTGGATGTCGGTCACCAGCGTGGGCGAAGCGTTGGTCTCGCACAGCACCTCGCGCCAGGCGAGCCGCTCGCTCGAGACCTGCTTGGAGCGCTTCACGATCTGGTACTCGGCCGGCACCTCGATCCGCTTCTCCTGAGCCGGGGCCGTCACCTTCTGCACCTTCACCGTCAGCGACTCGGCGGGGATCTCGACCTTGCGCGTGGTCGCCGGCGTCTTCACCACCCGCTTGGTGATCTTCATGGTCCGCGCCGGGATCTCCGCGCGACAGATCTGCCGTCCGCTGGCCTTGCCGGAGCCCGTGGTTCCCACCGTACGCCAGCCCGCCGAGCCGGGCGTCTTCTGTACCCGCTTGGTGATGGTCTTGTACTCGGCGGGGACGTCGATCTCCTTGGTCTGGGCCGGCGTCTTCAGCCTGCGAACCTTGACCGTCTTGTACTCGGCGCTGATCGGGATGCGCTTGGTGGTGGCCGGGGTCTTCAGCACGCGCTTCTTGACCTCCTTGTACACGGCCGGGATCTCCACCAGGCACATGATCTCACCCGTGCCGTGGTCGACGCGCTCGATCGGACCGCGACCTCGCTTCCACTGGGTGGTCGCGGGCGATACCAGCACCTTCTCCGTCACCGTTTCGTAGACCGCCGGCACCTCGACGATCTTCTCGCTGGCTTCCTTCACCAGCACCTTCTCTTCCGCGATCTCGTACTCGGGCGCAGTCACTTCGAGCTTCTTGGTCGCGGCGCGCACCAGCACCTTCTCTTCGACGTCCTCGAAGGTCGGCGCCTCGGCGTACTCCGCGAAGCACTCGCCGGGCTTCGCGGTGGGCGGCACACCCAGCTGGGTGGCCGCTGCAATCAACGCGGGGTCGGCCAGCGCGACCTTGGTACCCTTGCCGGTTCGCCACACGAGCCGCGCGGGCTCGAGTTCGATCGTTTCCTGCACGTCTTCGAAGACTGCGGGGACCACCTCGAGCTTGAAGGAGGCTTGCTTCACCTCCACCCGGTCCTCGGTCAAGCCGTACTTGGGGTCCGTGATGTCGAGCCGGTGCGACGCCTCGCGCGCCACCACCTTGTCCTCGACCGTATCGACCCGCGCCGGCTCCAGCACCTTGGCGAAGCACTGGCCGGGTCGGGCGTTGGGGATCGCGTCGGCCGAGAAGCCCGGCGGCTGGGCGCCGACGGCGGGCAGAGCCTGCTCGGCCTTCTCGTGCGAATCGGAGAGCGCGGGCGGGGAGGCCAGGACCCAGACCGCGGCTGCGAGGCCGAACGCGGCCCCCGCGCCGAGAAGATTGGAGATGCGGAATCGACGAATCATTGGTTTCGCTCCGTAGGATCAGCTGTTCAAGAACGGAGGGAGCTCGTTCTCCGGTCGCAATTCGATCGGGATCCCCTCCAACCCATCTTGGAGCCAAGCGGATCGCGTACGTCTGCGCCATGCATCGGAAGCAGGTTTCTCGCTTCCCTCGGGGGCCGCGGCTGATGAGGTTCCCGAACCGTGTTCGTCGAGGGCGAGAAGCGCTAGAAACAGACCGTATTCCGCACGAATTCCTCGAAGTGTGATTGCGGTCCTCGCAACATTACAATTCGCCATCTTCTTCTGGAGACTGCCCTGAAGGACGCCGCAGCCATCGTCGGGATCGGGGAGACCGCCTTTGCCAAGCAGGTGGCGGGCTCCGAGAAGCAGCTCGCCGTGCAGGCGATCCTGGCGGCGCTCGACGACGCCGGGATCGACCCCGGCGACGTGGACGGCTTCGCGTCGTACACGATGGAGATCACCGACGAGGTCGAGATCGCCAAGAACCTGGGCGCGGGCGACGTGACCTTCTTCTCCCAGATCGGTTACGGCGGAGGCGCCGGACCTGCCACGGTCGGTCACCTGGCCATGGCGATCGCCACCGGGCAGTGCCGGGTCGGCGTGGCGTGGCGCTCGCGCAAGCGGGGCTCGGGCGCGCGCCCCTGGGCCAACACCGTCCAGCAGCTGCCGACGCCCGCGGGCTGGACCCGACCGTGGGGCCTGCTGCGTCCCGCCGACGAGATCGCCGTGCTGACGCGCCGCTACATGCACGAGTACGGCGCCACCCGCGACCACCTGGCCAACGTGGCGCTGGCCGTGCGCGGCATGGCGAACCGCAACCCGCAGGCCGTGATGTACGAGCGCACCATGAGCCGCGAGCAGTACATGGCCGCGCGCTGGATCAGCGAGCCGCTGTGTCTCTTCGACAACTGTCTCGAAACCGACGGCGCGCTGGCCTGCGTGCTGGTGTCGGCCGAACGCGCCCGCGACTGCCGCCAGACGCCGGTCTACCTGCACACCTTCGGGCAGGGGTTGCCGCGGCAGTCGCACACCATGGTCAACTACTGGTGTGATGATCCGCTCGAAGGGCCGGCGTGGGCCTGCTCGAAGCAGCTCTATCGCAACTCCGACATCGCGGCGGCCGACATCGACGTGGCGCAACTCTACGACGCGTTCACCACGTTGATCCCGCTCTCGCTGGAGGGCTACGGGTTCTGCAACAAGGGGGAGGGCGCGGCCTACACCGAGGACGGCGCGCTGGAGCTCGGCGGGCGCCTGCCGATCAACACCTCGGGTGGCGGGCTGTCGGAGGCGTACGTACACGGCTTCAACCTGGTCAACGAGGGCGTCCGCCAGCTGCGCGGTACGTCGACCAGCCAGGTCGAGGGTGCCGAGGCCTGCCTGGTGACGGCGGGCGAGGGCGTCCCCACCAGCGCGATGATCCTGCGGAGGTGATCCGATGAGCGAAGGCATGCTGCTGCCGTGGATCGACGAGGACGCCGCCCCGTTCTGGGAGGGCGCGCGTCGGGGCGAGCTGCGCGTTCAGCAGTGCGCCGAGACCGGACGGCTGATCTTTCCACCGCGCCCGATGAGCCCTTGGGGTCCCCACACGCCGCCGCGCTGGGTGACGGTCTCCGGTCGCGGCACGATCTGGTCGTTCGCGGTTCCCCACCCGCCGTTGCTGCCGTGGTACGCCGAGCGCTCGCCCTACAACGTCGTCGTGGTCGCACTCGAGGAGGATCCCGCGGTCCGCATGGTGGGCAACCTGGTGACGGGCCGCGGGGGCGACATCGACGAGATCGATCCCGCGACGATCGAGATCGGCGCGCCGGTGCGCGTCCTCTTCGAGCCGATCGACGCGGAGATCTACCTGCCCCGCTGGCAGCGGGTGAGCTAGTCGGTCAGATCTCTCGTTCGTAGCGCCAGGGGCGAGCGGTCATCCAGAGCCGGTGACGTGGCCCCGCTGCGTGCGGGTCGCCGCTGTCGTAGCCCGCGTCGCCCGGATAGAGGATGCACGGACCTTCGTCGGTGGTCGTGATGCGGGGCCGGAAGGTGAGCAGCGGAGCTGCGGACAGCGCCCGGTACGCCTCTTCGCAGCGTTCGTGGGCCGCCAGCCAGTGCACCGTGACGAAGGTCGGCGGCGCCAGGCTCAGCTCGCCGCTGCGCTGCATCTCCAGGGCTCGAGCCGGCGCCAGCCAGCGGTGCGCTCCGATCTCGGAGCCGTCCACCACGACTTCCCGTTTCCTCTCCACCGAACCCAGGAAGAACCAGGTATCGAACCGCTTCGGTGCGATCGCCGGCGTGATCCAGCGCGAGATGGGAAGCAGTGTGCCGCCTTCGAGGCGCAGGCCCGCCTCCTCCTGGGTCTCGCGGACGGCGGCGCGCCGCGCCAGCTCCAGCAGGTCCTCCCGGTCCGGGTCGCCGTCGGCCGCTTCCACCTTGCCACCCGGGAAGACCAGCGGGGCGCGCTTGTCGGGCGCGCTGGCCCGGCGTCGACGCTCGAGCAGCAGCACCTCGAGCTCGGCGGAACCGTCGCGGATCAGGGCCACCGTCGCCGAGGGCAACGGCTCCGGCGTCGGCGCTCCCGCTCGGCCCGGGTCACGCCTTCCAGGCACGCAACAGCTCCTCGCTGGTCACCAGGGTGGCCACCGCGCCCAGCGTGTGGGCGAACACGGCCTCCACGTAGTCGTGCGGGAACCCGGCCACCGCGTCGCGCGGAATCACCACCTGGTAGCCCGCATTCACCGCGTCGAAGCACAGGTTCTGGATCGCCACGTTGACCGACACCCCGACGCCGACGATCGTGGTGACGCCCAGGTTGCGCAGCACGAAGTCCAGCTCGGTGCCCTGGAATGGCGACAGCCCGTGCAGCCGCGGCATCACCAGATCCGAGTCGACCCTGCGGATCTCGGGGATCAGCGCGGCGGCCTCGGATCCGGGCAGCAGCTTGACCGGGGCGCGGGCCATGTACTGGAAGATGCGCGCGTTGCGGTTGGCCCCGAGGCCGTCTTCGCGTCGCTCGGCCGTGCAGTGGATCACGCGCGCGCCGGCACCGCGCGCGGCCTCGACCAATTGCGAGAGGTTCCGGGTGACCGCCCCGCGCGCGGCGTCGGCCAGCTCCGGGAGCTGCGAGAGGTCGCCCATCACGCCGCGTTGGCACTCCTGGGTGAGCAGCGCGGTGTGGGCCGGGTCGGCGAGCCGTTCGAGGTCGAGGGCCACGTCTGCTCCTCTCACACCATGGGGACGCCGCCGTTCAGGTGCAGCACCTGGCCGGTCATGTAGCGCGCGGCGGGAGAACAGAGATACAGCACGCCCAGCGCGATGTCCCGCGGCTGGCCCTCGATGCCCAGCGGGACGCGCCGGCGCACCTGCTGGAGCATCGCGGCGCGCCGGTCGGGGTCGACGCTGCCGTCTTCGCGGCGGGCGCCGGCCTGGGCCATCGGCGTGTCCACCATGCCCGGCGCCACCGCGTTGACGCGGATGCCGAGACCGGCCACCTCGGCGGCCAACACCCGCGTCAGCGCGACCACACCCGCCTTGGAGATCGCGTACGCAGCGAGCGTGGGGTTGGGCTCGAAGGCGGCGCTCGAGGCGATGTTGACGATGCTGCCCGATCCCGTGCGGCGCATGGCCGCCACGGCCGCCTGGCAGCCGAAGAAGACACCCTTCAGGTTGACGGCCAGCACGCGGTCGAGATCGCTCTCGAGCGTCTCCTCCACCGGGCTGCGGTGCAGGATGCCGGCCACGTTCACCATCGCGTCCAGCCGGCCCCATTCCGACATCGCGCACTCCACGAGCGCCTCGACGTCGGCGCGTACCGAGATGTCGCCGGCCCGCCAGAGTGTCTGCGCCCGGGGCGACGCTTCCCGCACCTGGGCCGCGGTCTCTTCCAGTCCGGTCTCGTCGAGGTCACCTCCGGCGACGTGGGCGCCGGCGTTCGCCAGCACCAACGCCGTCGCGCGACCGATGCCGCTGGCGGCACCCGTGACCACCGCGATCCGTCCCGCCAGCGAGAAGGCGTCCTCGCTCAACCGGTCGACTCCCCCGCTGCGAGGGTCCAGCAGGGAAGCGGGGTGCCCGCCTGCTCGTGGAAGCGCAGTGCGACGCGAGCGTCGATGCGGACGCCCTCGGCCTCGCCGTCGGTCCGAAGCAACGCACCCGCATCGTCCACCAGGTAGCCGAGCAGGCGGACTCCCTCGTCGAGCTCCACCAGCAGCACGACGAAGGGCACCCGATCGGCATGGGCGGGCAGCGTCGGTGGACGCAACACGGTCCACGAGGCGACGCGCCCGCCGCCCGGCACGCGCGTCCAGACCGGATCGGGTGCCTGACACGACGAGCAGATCGGACGCGGCTGCCACAGCCAGCGCTGGCAGGCGCCGCAGCGCTGGATCACCAGCTCGCCCCGCGCGCAGGCATCCCAGAAGGGCTGGGTGTCGCGGTCCGGCACCGGCTGGGGAAACGCCATGCGGGAGTCGGGTTCGCTCACCACGGATCTCGCGAGAACACCAGCGCACCGGTGGGGACCACGTTGCCGCTGGTCACCAGACAGTGCCGCGCGTCGGGGACGGGCGACGGCGACGTACCGCGCACCTGGCGCACGCCTTCCACCAGCAGGTTGAAGCCGTGAACGTAGGCCTCCGACAGGCCGCCGCCGCTGGTGTTGTAGGGCGGGTTGCGGCCCTCGGCCATGTAGTCGGCGGCTTCGCCGTCGCCGCAGAAGTCGTACTCCTGGAACGAGATCGGGATCTGCGGGGTGAAGGCGTCGTAGAACTGCACCACGTCGATGTCGTCCGGTCGGAGCTCCGTGTTGCGCCACAGCTCTGGGGCCACGTAGCGCGCAGGGGTCGCGCCGAGCTCCGCGCCGTAGTAGAAGGTCATGGCGGTCATCTCGGGTCCGCTGCCCATGGCGTAGCCGGTGACGTAGGCCGGCGCGACGTCCAGGTCGGCAGCCCGCGCGGCGTGTGTCAGTACCATGGCGAGGGCGCCGTCGGTCTCGAGACAGCAGTCGAAGAGGCGCAGCGGGTCGGCGACCATGCGGGCGCCCAGGTAGTCGTCCAGCGTCATCGGCTTGCGCATCAGGGCGGCGAGGTTGCGCCGGGCGTACTCGCGCTGGTTCATCGCGACGCGGCCGAAGACCTCGGGCCCCCAGCCGTAGTGGTGCATCCAGTAGCGGGTGTGGAGCGCCATCCCGTCGACGGGGCGAACGATGTGGTAGGGGCGCTCGAACTGGTCCTGGCCGCGGGCCTCGAGCTGGCTCGCCCAGGGGCGGCCACTCGAAGCGCGGTTGCGCGCCCGCCACACCACCACCACGTCGGCCAACCCGCTCTCGATCGCGAGCGCAGCATGGGCGACGGTCGGTGCGCCGGCTCCGCCGCCGTAGTCCACCTCGCCGAACATGCGCAGGTTGGGGACGCCGAGGATGCGCGCCATCTCCATCTCGGTGGTGCCTTCCCAGACGAAGCGGTACATGGCGTCCACGTCGGAAACCCGGAGTCCGGCGTCCCCCAGTGCGCCGAGGATCGCGAGTGCGCCGGCGTGGCGCTCGGTCATGCCGATGTCCTTGGAGAACGGCAGGGCGTGGATTCCGACGACGACCGCCTGGCGATGAGCGGGTGCTCGCCGGCTCACGCGATCACCTGCTGCCGGCGGAGCTCCGCCAGCTCCGCGTCCGGAAGCGCGAGCACCTCCCGCAACACCTCGTCGGTGTGCTCGGCGAGCGCCGGGAAGGAGCGAAGCGGTCCCTCGGACACGTGCGACATCTTGATCGGGTTGCCCACCACCAGCATGTCGCGCTCGCCGTCCGGGCGCGGGACCTCCAGCAGCATGCGGTGCGCCGCGACGTGGGGGTCGGACGCCAGGTCCGGCGCCGTGTTGCTGGGACCCGCCGCGATGCCCAGCTCGCAGAGCGCGGCGGCGGCTTCGAGCTTCGACTTGTCGTGCGCCCAGGCTTCCAGCGCCGGGCGGATCACCGCCTCGGTGTGAGCGGCCCAGCCCTCGCGGGTGGCGAAGCGCGGGTCCTCGCACCATTCGGGGTGACCAACCGCGCGCGCCAGCCGTTCGAAGTGGTGCTCGCGGAACACGGCCACGACGAAGTGACCGTCGCGGGCGCGGAACGCCGAGCACAGCGCCAGCGATCCCGCCGATGCCCAGGCCGCGGGAGCGCCCATCGACCACAGGAAGGGAGGCATGTCCGAGACCGCCAGCATGGCGTCCATCATCGCCACGTCCACGTACTGGCCCTCGCCGGTCCGCTCGCGATGTCGCAACGCGGCGAGCACCCCGATCACCGAGAACAGGGCACTGGCGATGTCGCCCAGCGCGCCCGCCACCACCACCGGCGGCGGCCCGTCGCCCCTGCGATTGGGCTCGTAGAGCCCCGCCATCGCCGCGGCGATCGGCGCAAAGGCGGGCCAGCTCGCATAGGGCGTCTCGTCCAGGTTGCCGAAGCCCGAGATCGAGACGTAGATCGCCCGCGGCGCAACCGCCGCGATCGCGGCGTAATCGAGCCCGAGCCGGCGCATCGCCCCTGGCCGGAAGTTCTCGGCCACCACGTCGAAGTGGGGCACCAGGCGCCGGAACAGCGCTTGCCCGCTCTCGCTCTTCAGGTCGATGCCGATGCTGCGCTTGCCCAGGTTGTTGCGCAGGAAGGTGGCGCCCACCGTCCGGCCGTCGTGGTCGAGCGCGGGACGCGAGGCGCGGCCCGAATCGCCGCTGCCCGGCGGCTCGATCTTCACTACGTCGGCGCCCAGATGCGCCATCAACTGGGTGGCATAGGGGAGCGCCTGCATCTGCTCGGCCGCCAGGACGCGCACGCCTTCCAGCGGCTTGCCCCAGCGCGAGCGCTCGTCGTGCGCCGTATCACCGATCCGCACCGACCTGGCTCCTCGCTGCGTCGAGATCCGGGGACTAGCTGGGAATCTGCAGGGCTTCGGGCAGCGAGCCGTCGAGGAACGCCTGCTCCTCCACCCGCTCGGCGATGCGCCAGCCCTCGTCGGTGCGGACCAGCACGTCGTTGTAGTAGGCGCCCACGGTGAAGAGGTGCAGGCTGCCATCCGGGTTCTGGAACCCCATCGGGTTCAGCACGTAGGTGCGCGCGGTGGCCTCGCTGTTGCCCTTGCCGAACTTCACCACCGTGTTCGAGATGAAGTGCATCGTCATCGGGAACGGCGCCAGCGCCTTTTCCAGCCACTGACGCACTTCCGGATAGGCGCCCTTGGTGCCGCCGGACTGGGTGTAGTCCACCCGGGCGTCTGGGGTGAAACAGCTGTCGAGCAGGGCCCAGTCCTTGGTGTCGATCGCAACCGTGTAGCGCGTGAGCAGATCGTCGATCTGGATGCGGTCGGAGATCTCGCGCGTCGAGAGCTCGGGAGCTGCCATGGCTTCCCTCCTTGTGTGCCCGCCGTCAACGCGTGACGACGATCGAAGAACCGTGACCGAAGAGTCCCTGGTTGGCCGTGACACCGACCCGCGCACCCTGGACCTGCCGCTCGCCGGCCTGGCCGCGCAGCTGCCAGGTGAGCTCGCAGAGCTGCGCGATGGCCTGGGCGGGCACTGCCTCGCCGAAGCATCCGAGCCCGCCGCTGGGGTTCACCGGCACGCGGCCCCCCAGGCTGGTGGCGCCGTCGCGCAGCAGCTTCTCGGCCTCGCCCGCAGCGCAGAGCCCGATGTTCTCGTACCAGTCGAGCTCGAGGGCCGACGAGAGGTCGTAGACCTCGGCGAGGTCGACGTCCCC
>JBFGIM010000094.1:0-11657 GCA_041577695.1 Myxococcota bacterium
CTCTCGCTCGAGGACGACCTGCTGCGGCTCTTCGGCTCGGAGCGGATCCAGGCCTGGATGGAGCGCCTCGGTCTCGAGGACGGCGAGGCCATCGAACACCGCTTCATCACCCGCGCCATCGAGAACGCCCAGAAGAAGGTCGAGGCGCGCAACTTCGACGCCCGCAAGCACGTACTCGACTACGACGACGTGATGAACAAGCAGCGGCAGGCCTTCTACGGCCGCCGCCGCGGCGTGCTGGCCGCGGACGAGGTGCACGCCGAGATCCTGGAGATGATCGAGGGCGTGCTGGTGGGCATGCTCCAGTCGCACTGGCCCGAGAAGGGCGAGCCCGAGCCCGAGCAGATCGCGGCGCTGGCCAAGGCGGTGGAGGTGCACTTCGGTGTGCCCTGCGACCCGGCCGAGCCGCCCTTCGCGCAGGATGGCAGGCCCGCCGACGACATGGACGCGCTCGGACGGGCCGTGCTCGAGCGGCTGCTGGCACGGCTCCAGGAGAAGGGGGGGCGCTGGGAGCAGCTGCGCGAGCAGTATCCCAACGTCGGGCTGATCTCCCACGAGGGATTCGAGCGCGAGACGCTGCTGCGGACGCTCGACCGGCTCTGGAAGGACCATCTGCTGAGCATGGATGCGTTGCGCGACGGCATCCGCTTCCGCGGCTACGCCCAGCGCGATCCGAAGGTCGAGTACGCCCGCGAGGGCTATGCGCTCTTCGACGAGATGAACCTGCGCGTGGACGCCCAGACCACCGAGGAGATTTTCAAGGTCTACCTCGACGAGCAGCGCCTGGCCCAGGCGGCGGTGCCGGCTGCGCCGGTGGCCGCGCCGGCCGCGGTCGCCGCGACCGGAGCCGGACGGGCGCCCCGGGCGGCCGCCGCGCCGGGCGGCCGGGGCAAGCGGCCCACCCAGAAGGTCGGGCGCAACGACCCGTGTCCGTGCGGGAGCGGCAAGAAGTACAAGAAGTGTTGCGGCGCCTGACCGCGCTGCGCCGGGTCGGTCAGCGCCGCTAGCGGGTGCGGGCGCCCGGACCGCCCGCTATCCATGCGCCCATGCAGGAGCTCGAGCCGGTCGTTCCCGGATTCCGAGCCGCCGGTGTGCGGTGCGGCATCAAGCAACGCAAGCTCGACCTCGCGTTGATCGCGAGCGATGGGCCGGCGGCCGCCGCCGGCGTCTTCACCCGTTCGACCGTGGTGGGCGCTCCCGTCGAGGTGTCGCGCCAGCTGGTGCGGAGCGGGCGCGCCCGGGCCATCGTGGCGAACAGCGGAGTGTCCAACGTCGCCATGGGTGCCCGCGGCCTGCGCGACGCCCGCGCCATGACCGCACTGGCCGGCAAGGCGCTGGGCTGCCGCGCCGACCAGGTGTTGGTGGCCTCCACCGGGGTGATCGGGACGCCGCTGCCGATGGCGCGTCTGCGCGCCGGCATTCCGCGCGCCGCGGCGCGCTTGCGGCCCGCCGGACTGCCCGACGCGGCGCGCGCCATCATGACCACGGACACGGTGCCCAAATGGGGCGCGGTGCAGCTGCCCATCGAAGGTCGCCCGGTGACGATTGCCGGCATCGCCAAGGGCTCGGGCATGATCGAGCCCGACATGGCGACGATGTTTGCGTTCCTGATCACCGACGCGGCGCTGTCGCCGCCCCTGCTGCGTCGCCTGTTGCGCCGCGCCTGCGATGCGAGCTTCAACCGACTCAGCGTCGACGGCGAGGGATCGACCAGCGACACGGTCTTGTTGCTGGCAAACGGGCACGCCGGCCACCCGGTGCTGCGCGACGACGCCAGCCCTCCCGCGCGCCACTTCGCCGAGGCGCTGGGCCAGCTCTGCGGTGAGCTCACCCGCAAGCTGGCGCGCGACGGCGAGGGTGCCACCAAGCTGGTCCGGGTGCGGGTGACGGGCGCTCGCACGCGCAGCGATGCCGAGACCGCCGTGCGTCGCATCGGGAACTCGGTGCTGGTGAAGACCGCTTTGTTCGGCATGGATGCCAACTGGGGCCGCATCCTCCAGACGGTGGGAGCGGGTCGCGTCCGCATCGACCTGACGCGGGCACAGGTGCGGCTGGGCGGGGTGGCGGTCTACCGCAACGGCTCGGCCGCTTCCGCGGCGGTGCGGCGCCGCGCCGGTCGGGCCCTGCGGGCCGACGAGGTGGAGGTGGCCGTCGAGCTGGGCGTGGGCCGCCAGCAGGCGGAGCTGTGGACCTGCGACCTCAGCTACGACTACGTGCGGATCAACGCCGAGTATCACACCTAGACGCGAGAGGTGTTTGAAACCGGGGGGTTAGGGAGTCGGCCCGGCGCGGGCGCCGAGTCGGTTGGTCGCTCGCCGGCGCCGATCTAACTGCTTGATTTCGCTAGCATTGACGCCCGAGTAGCGGCTCTGCTATCCGATTCCCCAATTCACACGCTCCGAAGACCCCGGGCGGTGCTCCCGGTCCGCTCGCGCGGCCGGGGGATCTCGGGGAGCTTCGCCGCATGCGGCGGCTTCGGGGCGGAGGACAAACCGCGAAGGAGATCCGCATGGCGGAGACCACCCCGCCGGAGGCGGCGAGCGCCCCGGCTGCGACCGAGGCCCCGGCCCTCCAGCCGCTGACCGTGCGCACCCTGCTCGAGACGGGCGCGCACTTCGGCCACCAGACCCACCGTTGGAACCCGATGATGAAGCGCTTCATCTTCGGCGAGCGCAACGGCATCCACATCGTCGACCTGGACCAGACCCTGGTCCGCTTCAAGCGGGCCCTCGATTTCGTGCGAGAGATCACCGGCCAGGGCGGCAAGATCCTCTTCGTCGGCACCAAGCGGCAGGCCAGTGCTCCGGTGCACTTCGAGGCGACCCGCTCCGGACAGTACTACGTCAACAACCGCTGGCTCGGCGGCATGCTCACCAATTTCCGCACGGTCCGGAAGTCGCTCGACCGATTCAAGGAGCTGCTCGAGCTGCTCGCCGACGAGGAGAAGTCGAGCGAGCTCACCAAGAAGGAGATGTCGCGCATCAACCGCGAGGTCGAACGCTATCGCAAGGCGCTCGATGGATTGCGCGAGATGACGCGCCTGCCCGACGCGCTCTTCGTGATCGACGTGAAGCGCGAGCACATCGCCGTGAGCGAGGCGCGCCGCCTCGGCATCCCCGTGGTGGCGGTGGTGGACACCAACTGCAGTCCGGAAGGGGTCGACTACATCATCCCCGCGAACGACGACGCTACCCGGGCGATCCAGTTCTACTGCGCCCAGGTGGCGCAGGTCTGCCAGGAAGGAGCCGAGCTCTACGAAGAGCGTGTCCGCTCCGAGGTCAGCGAGGAGCCCGCAGGACGCCAGGTGGGCGACGGCCGACCCTCCGGGACCGGCCGAGTCGTGGTCGAGATCAAGCAGCCGCCGCGCCGCGGTCGCGGCGGTCGCCCCGGCGAACAGCGAAGCGGGCGCACCCAGAGCGCCGGTGGCGATCCTGCGCCCGCGGCGGCCGCGCCGACCAAGGCGTCCGCGCCCCCGGCCGAGCCTGCTGCCGCTGCCGCGCCGGCCAAGGCGCCCGCGCCCCCGGCCGAGCCTGCGGCCCCTCCGACCGAGGCCGCGCCCAGCGCACCGGCGGGCGAGACCAGCGACGGCTGAGAGCGTTGGCGCGCCAGGCGCGCGCTGGAGAATCGAGTGCCGACCCGGTCGGCGAGCAGGGAGGGGAGCAGACGTGGCCGAGATTTCCGCCAAGGCGGTGAAGCAGCTGCGCGACCAGACGGGCGCGGGAATGATGGAGTGCAAGAAGGCCCTGGCCGAAGCAGGCGGCGATCTCGACAAGGCCGTGACGGTACTGCGCGAGCGCGGGCTGGCCAAGGCCGGCAAGCGCGAGGGTCGCGCCACCAGCGAAGGCGTGGTGGGAATGGCCGTGGTCGGCAACGCCGGCGCCCTGGTGGAGCTGGGCTGCGAGACCGACTTCGTGGCGCGCACCGACGAGTTCCTGAAGCTGGCCAACGCGCTGGCCGCGGCCGTGGCCGCCGACGGCTCCCTGGACAGCGCCGAGGCGCTCGGCGCGGCGAAGATCGACGGCGAAGGGGTGGACGAGCGCATCAAGGCCGCGATCGGAACCCTGGGCGAGAACATCGTGTTGAAGCGCGTGGGCCGCGTCGCGGTGGATGGCGCCGGCCTGGTGGGCGGCTACGTCCACCCGCCCGGAAACCTGGGCGTGGTCGTGGCGCTGGCTGGCGGCGACGAGGGCCTGGGCGGGCTGGCCCGGGACCTGTCGATGCACGTGGCGGCGGTGGATCCCACGCCGGTGGCGATCGACCGCACCGGCGTCGACGCGGACGTGGTGGCGCGCGAGCGCGCGCTCTTCGAGAAGCAGGCGGCGCAGAGCGGCAAGCCCGAGAAGGTGGTGCCGAAGATCGTCGAGGGCCGCCTCAACAAGTTCTTTGCCGAGATCTGCCTGGTGGAGCAGGCCTTCGTCAAGGATCCCGACAAGTCGATCAACGACCTGCTGAAGGACGCTTCCAAGGCGGTCGGCGGCGAGGTGACCGTCGCGGGCTACCTGCGCTTCAAGCTGGGAGAAGAGGCGAGCTCGTGAAGGCGGCGTATCGCCGGATCCTGCTGAAACTCTCGGGCGAAGGCCTCGCCGGCGGGCGGGGTAGCGGCATCTCGCCCTCGGTGATCCGCGGCATCGCCGACGAGCTCGGCGAGGTCCATCGGCTGGGCATCCAGCTGGCCATCGTGATCGGCGGCGGCAACATCATCCGTGGCGTCAGCGCCGCCTCCGAGGGCATGGACCGCGCCACCGCCGACTACATGGGGATGATGGCCAGCGCCATCAACGGGGTCGCGCTGCAGGACGCGCTGGAACGGGCCGACCTGCCCACCCGCGTACTCTCGGCGCTGGAGATCAAGGAAGTGGCCGAGCCCTACATCCGTCGCCGTGCGATCCGGCACCTGGAGAAGGACCGGATCGTGATCTTCGCCGCCGGCACCGGCAATCCCTACTTCACCACCGACACCGCAGCCGCTCTGCGCGCCGCCGAGATCCACGCGGACCTGTTGATGAAGGCCACCCAGGTGGACGGCGTGTACAGCGCCGATCCCAACACCGACCCCGAGGCGGTTCGCTACGAGCGGTTGAGCTTCGGTGACGCCATCCACCGCGATCTGCGTTTCATGGACCAGACCGCGTTGCAGCTGTGCCGGGAGAACCGCGTTCCGGTCAAGGTGTTCGACATGACCGTGCGCGGCAACATCATGAAGGTTGTCTGTGGCGAGAGCGTCGGCACGCTGGTGTCCGACTAGAGAGGAGGCAGCGATGGCAGAGGGCGGCGAGAGCCAGCTGGTGCTCGACGGGGCGAAGGAGGGCATGGACAAGGCCCTCTCCCACCTCAAGGCGGACCTCCGCAAGGTGCGCACCGGTCGGGCCAGCGCGGCGCTGCTCGACGGGATCCAGGTCGACTACTACGGGACGCCGACCCCGTTGAATCAGCTCTCCAACCTCACCGTGCCCGACCCGCGCCTGATCGTGATCTCGCCCTACGACAAGGGCGCGCTCCAGGCGATCGAGAAGGCGATCCAGGCCTCCGACCTGGGGCTCACTCCCTCCAACGACGGCAAGGTGGTGCGCATCCCGATCCCGCCGCTGACCGAGGAGCGCCGCAAGGAGCTGGTGAAGCACGTCCGCAAGGTGGCCGAACACCACAAGCTGGGCGTGCGCGACGCGCGCCGCGAGGGCCTGGCCGCGCTCAAGGCCTTCGAGGCCGACGGCTCGATTCCGGCCGACGAGCGCCACCGCACCGACAAGAAGGTGCAGGATCTGACCGACGCGCATGTGAAGCAGATCGACGAGCTGGCCGATCAGAAGGAGCAGGAGATCCTGCAGGTCTAGCCATGTCCGAACGGCGCATTCGACCCGACGCGCTTCCGCGCCACGTGGCCGTCATCATGGACGGCAACGGGCGCTGGGCCGAGGCGCGCGGCCTGAGCCGCATCGAGGGGCACCGCGCCGGCATCGAGTCGGTGCGGGCGGTGGTGCGCGCCGCCCACGAGCTGGGCGTGCAGCTGCTCACCCTCTACGCCTTCTCCACCGAGAACTGGAATCGTCCCAAGGGCGAGGTGGACGAGCTTATGCGGCTGCTCGAGCGCTACCTGGAGAGCGAACTCGAGGAGGTGAACCGCAACGGCATCCGCGTGCGCGCGATCGGTCACACCGAACGGCTGCCGCGCCCGGTCCAGCGGCGGCTCGAGGACGCCTTCGAGCGCACCCGCGACAACCGCGAGATGCAGCTGGTCTTCGCGCTCTCCTACGGCGGGCGCGCAGAGATCGCCGACGCCGCGCGCAAGCTGGCGCGCGACGTCGAGCTGGGCAAGGTGGCCCCGGAGCAGATCGACGAGAAGCTCTTCGGCGCCTACCTCTACGCACCGGACCTGCCCGACCCCGACCTCCTGATCCGCACCGGCGGCGAATCGCGCGTGTCGAATTTCCTGCTCTGGCAGCTCGCCTACACCGAGCTGCACGTCACCGACGTCATGTGGCCCGACTTCCGCAAGGCCGACCTGGTGGACGCGATCGCGCGCTACCAGGACCGGGAGCGCCGCTACGGCCTGACCAGCGCACAGGTACGCGGCGGCGGCGGGGACGGCGCGTGAAGCGCCTGTCGATCCTGGGCAGCACCGGCAGCGTCGGCGAGCAGACGCTCGAGGTCGTGTCCGAGTTCCCCGACCGCTTCCAGGTGGTGGCGCTGGCCGCCGGGCGCCGGGTCGAGAAGCTGGCCGACCAGATCCGGCGCTTCCGGCCTCATCTCGTTTCCGTAGCCGACGCCGAGGCGGCCAAGGCGCTGCGCGCGGCGCTCGGTGCCGACGCAGCCGTCGCGGTCGAGGTGGGCGCCGAAGGCCTCGACGCGGTCGCCACCTGCGAGGCGGATCTCCTGGTGTCGGCGCTGGTCGGCGCCGTCGGGCTGCGTCCGACCCTGGCCGCGATCCGCGCGGGACGCCCGATCGCCCTCGCCAACAAGGAAGTGATGGTGATGGCGGGCGCGCTGGTGCTGCGCGAGGTGCGCCGGCGGGGCCTCGAGCTGCTGCCCGTGGACAGTGAGCACAGCGCCATCTTCCAGGTTCTGGCCGGCCAGCGCCGCGAGGACGTGGCACGCGTGGTGCTGACCGCCTCTGGCGGCCCCTTCCGCACCTGGGAGGCCGAACGCATCGCCCGGGCCACGCGCGAGGAAGCGCTCGCCCACCCCAACTGGGACATGGGACCCAAGATCAGCATCGACTCGGCCACGTTGATGAACAAGGGACTCGAGGTGATCGAGGCGCGCTGGCTCTTCGACCTGCCGCCCGAACGGATCGGCGTGGTGGTTCATCCGCAGTCGATCGTGCACTCTCTGGTCGAAATGTGCGATCGGTCGGTGCTGGCCCAGCTGGGGCTGCCGGACATGCGGGTTCCGATCGCGGTGGCGTTGGCCCATCCCGAGCGGTTGCCGCTCGAGATGCCGAGCCTCGACCTGGCGGCGCTCGGCCGGCTCGATTTCGAGGCGCCCGACCGCAAGCGCTTTCCCTGCCTCGACCTGGCCTACGCGGCCCTCGGCGCCGACGAGGCCGCTCCGGCGGTGCTCAATGCGGCCAACGAGGTGGCGGTGGAGGCATTCCTTGCCGGCAGGGTGAGCTTTCCGGCGATCGCTGCATCCAACCAGGCGGTGCTGGAGACGCACGCGTCGCGCGGCCGAGGGGCCCTGCGAGATCTGGAGGACGTGATGGAGGCGGATCGCTGGGCGCGTGCCCGGGCGCGCGAGCATCTGTCCGACGGGGGAGCTGCATGAGCCTTGCCGACGCTCCGACGTTCCTGTTCGCCTTCGTCCTGATGCTGGGCGTGCTGATCTTCGTCCACGAGCTGGGTCATTTCCTTGTGGCGAAGCTCTTCGACGTGCACGTGCTGAAGTTCTCGCTCGGCTTCGGCCCCGCCATCGGCTTCGGACGCTGGCGCCTCGCGTTTCGGCGCGGCGAGACCGAGTACGTGGCGGCGTGGTTCCCACTGGGTGGCTTCGTGAAGATGCTCGGCGAGAATCCCGACGAAGAGGAGACCCCCGCCGCCCTCGCCGATCCGGGACGCGCCTTCAACCGCAAGCCGGTATGGCAGC
This sequence comes from Myxococcota bacterium, assembly GCA_041577695.1. Lineage (GTDB taxonomy): Bacteria > Myxococcota_A > UBA9160 > UBA9160 > PR03 > JASJBO01. The sequence continues at coordinate 8,080 of JBFGIM010000094.1, forward strand.
GGCTGTTGATCCTGGTGGCGGGCCCGGCGATGAACCTGCTGCTTCCGGTGGTGATCTTCGTCGGTGTGCTCGCGGTGGGCTTCCCCCAGCGCGACGCCGTGGTGGGCGCGGTCGAGACCGGCTCCCCGGCCGAAGCCGCGGGCCTGCAGGCCGGCGACCGCATCACGTCGATCGACGGTGCGCCCGTGCAGCGCTGGAACGAGATCGACGACGCCCTGCGCGCCCGCCCGGGCGAAGCGCGCGTGCTCGAAGTCGAGCGCGACGGTGTGCTGCGGCGCGTCGAGCTGACTCCCCAACCGCGTTCGGGCCTCGATCTCTTCGGCGCCACCACCGAGGTGGGCTGGGCCGGTCTCGGCCACGCGCGGCCGGCGGCCGTGGTGGTGATCGGAGACGCCCACTCACCGGCGGCCGGTACGGGATTGAAATCGGGCGACCAGGTGGTCTCCGTGGCCGGCGAGCCGGTCGAGGACTGGTACCAGTGGGCCGAGCGCTACGCCGCCCAGCCGCTGGGAAGCGTCGTCGCGCTCGAGATCGAGCGCCGGGGGGCGGAGTCCGAGGCGGAGCCTGCGGTCCTGTCGATCGATGTGCCCGCGGTCGGCGATGTGGAACGCTTCGGCGTGCTGCCGGCCACGGTGCTGATCGCCCAGGTGACGCCCGATGCGCCGGCGGCGCGCGCCGGTCTCCAGGCCGGCGACCTGATCGTCGGAGTCGATGGCGCGGCGGTGGGAAGCTTCGCCACCTTCTCGGAGCTGGTGCGCAGCGGCGGCGGCCAGCCGGTCGAAATCGAGTACAGCCGCGCCGGCTCGTCGTATCGCGCCACCATGAAGCCGGAGCTCCACGAGGTGGACGAGGTCGGCATCCCCGAAGAGCGCTACGTGATCGGCATCATCGCGCGCCTGTCGCTGGCGCCCGGTGTGATGGCCACCGAGCGTCACCTGAACCCGTTCGACTCGGTGCCGATCGCCGTGACCCAGACCGCGGACCTGACCCGCACGTTCCTCGAGGGCTTGCGTCGCATCGTCACCGGTCAGATCTCGCGCAAGCAGCTGGCGGGACCGATCGGCATCGCCGAGATCGCCCACAGCGCCTTCGAGCGCGGCTGGCTCTCCTACATCCAGACGCTGGTGCTGATCAGCATCAACCTCGGCGTGCTGAACCTGTTGCCGATCCCCGTGCTCGATGGAGGCCAGGCGCTGCTGGTGATGATCGAGGGCGTGAAGCGCTCACCGGTCTCGCTGCGCACCCGCGAGATCGCCCAGCAGATCGGCGTCACCGTGCTGGTGGCGCTGATGGGGCTGGCCTTCTGGAACGATCTCTCCCGGAAGTGGTCCGGCTTCATCGACTGGCTGCGCCAGAGCGCCGGCCTCTAGGCGCGTGACCGCCCTGTCCGGGCCCCTGCTGCTGGCCGTCGAGACGGCCACCGCGGCCCAGGGCGTGGCCTTGCTGCGCGGGGACGAGGTGCTTTCGGTCTGGCGCGGCCACGGCCGGCGACCCGGCTCCGAGGCGCTGCTGCCCGCCATCCAGCAGGTGTTGGCCGAGGTGGGCGCCGGCGTCAAAGACCTGGCAGGCTTCGCCGTGTCGATCGGCCCCGGATCCTTCACCGGACTGCGCGTGGCCATCGCCACCGTGAAGGGGCTCGCCTTCGACGCCGGGCCGTGCGTGGCACCGGTGCCGACGCTCGAGGCGCTGGCCGCCGTGGCCGGCCCGCGCCGCGCGCCGGTGGCCGCCGTGCTGGACGCGCGCCGTGGAGATCTCTACGGCGCCGTCTACGCCGAAGCCGTCTGCCTGGTGGAGCCCGGGGTCTATGCGCCTGCCGACTTCGCAGCCCGGCTTCCGGCGGAGTGCGCCGCCGTGGTGGGAGAGGGAGCGCCGCTGCTGGCGCCCCACCTGGGCGCGTCGAGTGCGGCGCTGCTGCCGCCGCCCGCCGGCCATCCGGATCCGCGCGTGGTGGGACGCCTGGGCGCCGCGCGGCTTCGGGCCGGGCAGGGCGTCGATGCGGCGGCCGTGGTGCCGTTCTACGGGCGCCGGGCGGCCGCCGAGGCCCTCCGCACCGGTCGCGAGCAGGAGCCGGCGCCCACTTTTGACACCTCCGGCAAGCTCCCGTAATCTCAGGGTTATTCGGTCCCGTAGGAGCTTCGATGAACCGCGAGGAGATGGCGTCGCTCGAACGCCTGTTGCCCGGCAACGCCGAGCTCGCCGAGCTCTGGAAGGAGCACGAGGAGTTGGAGAAGGAGCTGGCCCAGCTGCGGGCGCGCAAGTTCGTCACTCCCGACGAGGAAGTGCGCGAGCGCGAGATCCGCAAGCGCAAGCTCGCCGGACGCGATCGCATCCAGGCGATCCTGCGCGCGCATCGCGCCGAAGCCTGAGCCCGACCAACGCCCGCGCCGAAGCAACCGAAATCGGCATCGACCCCAACCCCGTACGGAGACGCACCCAAGCGATGGATCTACGCATTTTCTACGACAAGGATGCGGACCTGGCCCGACTCGACGGCAAGACCGTCGCCGTGATCGGCTATGGAAGCCAGGGGCACGCGCACGCGCTGAACCTGCGGGACTCGGGCGTCGAGGTGGTGGTCGGACTCCACAAGGATTCGGCATCGCGGCCCAAGGCCGAGGGCCAGGGGCTCAAGGTGGTGGAGCCGTCGGAGGCGGCGCGCGTCGCCGACGTGGTGATGATGGTGGTGCCCGACGAGACCGCCGCGCAGATCTACGCCGAGCAGATCCGCCCGAACCTCCAGCCGGGCAACCACCTGGCCGTGGCCCACGGCTTCAACATCCACTTCGGCCAGATCGCCCCGCCCGATGGCGTGGGCGTCTTCATGGTGGCGCCCAAGGGGCCCGGCCACACGGTGCGCGGCCACTACCAGGAAGGGAAGGGCGTGCCGTGCCTGGTGGCGGTGGCGGCCGATCCCAACGGCGACGCGCTGCAGACCGGCCTCGCGTACGCCAAGGCGATTGGCGGCGGGCGCGCGGGCATCATCGAGACCACCTTCCGCGAGGAGACCGAGACCGACCTCTTCGGCGAGCAGGCGGTGCTGTGCGGTGGACTGACGGCGCTGATGCAGGCCGGCTACGAGACCCTGGTCGAGGCCGGCTACGCTCCGGAGATGGCCTACTTCGAGACGATCCACGAGGTGAAGCTGATCGTCGACCTGATCTACGAGGGCGGCATCGCCAACATGCGCTACTCGGTGTCGAATACCGCCGAGTACGGCGACCTGACCCGCGGACCGCGAATCATCGACGACGGAGTACGCCAGCGCATGCGCGAAGTACTGCGCGAGATCCAGACCGGGACGTTCCCGAAGGAGTTCATCCTCGAGAACCGTGCGGGCAACCCGGCCTTCAAGGCACTGCGCCGCGAGGGCGAGGAGCACCCGATGGAGGCGGTCGGCGCCAGGCTGCGGGGTTTGATGCCGTGGCTCCAGGAGAAGCGCCTGGTCGATCGATCCAAGAACTGACGTGAGTCGAGCCGAGGTTCCGCCCCAGCCGCACTTCCGGGAGCGCTCCACGGCGCCGATCGTGGCGGACGCCTACGCCCTCGGCGCCGTGCCGCTGGCCGCCGCTGCGGCGTCC
>JBFGIM010000095.1:0-11594 GCA_041577695.1 Myxococcota bacterium
GACGCCCGCCTCGAGGGCGTCCACTTCGACGTCACTCAGGAGTCGCCCGGCGTCGCGGGACGACACGCGGTCACCGCTGCCCTCTCCGACCTCGCCGCCAGCGGTGCGCGACCCCTGGCGCTGACCGTGGCGCTCGAGGCCCCCGCCACCGCGTCCCTGGACCGGGTGATGGCGTTGATGCGCGGCGCGGCCGCCGCCGCCCGCCGCCACGCATGTCCCAGGGTCGGGGGCAACGTCAGCCGCGCCCCCCGCATCGGCCTCACCCTGACCGCGTTGGGAGCCGTGCCGCGCGGGCGGGCCCTGCTGCGAGACACGGCGCGACCCGGCGATCGCCTGCTGGTGACCGGTGCCCTCGGCGCCAGCGCGCTGGCCCGGGTCCGGGCGCGGCGCGAAGGGAGGGAGATTCGGCGCGCACCCGCACCCCGCCTCGCGGCCGGCCAGGCACTCGCCCGCCTGAGCGGAGTCGGCGCCTGCATCGACGTCTCCGACGGCCTGCTGGCCGACCTGCGCCACCTGCTGCGGGCCAGCGGCGTGGGCGCCGACCTGGAGGTCGCCCGGGTGCCCCGGGCGCGGGCCCTGGGCCCGGCGTGCCGTCGGCTCGCCCTCGACCCGTTGCGGCTGGCTCTGGCCGGGGGCGAGGACTACGAGCTGCTCTTCACGGTCCGCCCCACGGCCCCCACGGCCCCCCGGCTGGCCCGCCGGCTGGGGGTGGCGGTGACCGAGATCGGCCGCATCGTGGGACGACGGGGACTGCGAGGCGCCCCCCCCGGGTCCGAGGGGTGGTCCCACTTCTGAGCAGGTTCCCGCGCGTCCCGATCGCTGGCCCGGGCGGGATTCTTCAAGCAGCGACGCTGCGGAACCGATACGACCGGCGTGCGGGTAGCACTTTCGCACAAGCTCGTGCTGCGCTCGCTGGGCGTTGCCGGCGTGGTCCTCGCCTTCCCCTGGATGGTGGAGCGGACCGATATCGCCATCGCGCCCTGGGCTACGGCCTTCGTGGCGCTCGGCGTGGGCGGACTGCTCGGCTTCTTCATGTCGCGCGAGATCGGCCACAAGTTCCAGCTGCTGCGGGCGGCCACCGAGCGCATCAGCTGCGGCGACCTCACCGTGCGCCTCGACGTGACGCCGGGTCGCATGCCCGACGAGACCGACGACCTCGCCCGCAGCATCCAGGGCATGCTCCACAGCCTGCGCGAGCTGGTGGAGCACGTGCAGCAGACGTCGGGTCGGGTCTCGGCCGCCGCCCAGGACCTCTCCCGTTCGACCCGCGACACCAGCGCCGGCAACGCCGAGATCTCCTCGACCGTGGAGGGTGTGGCCAAGGCCGTGGCCCAGGAGCAGGAGCTGCTGGAGGGGGCGATGGGGCTGATCCACGAGATCGCCCAGGCGATCGAGCTGAACGCCGCCCGCGCCCGCGAGGCCTTCGGCTTCGCCGCCGAGGCGAACCAGAAGGCGAACTCGGGCGTCGACATCACGCGTCTCGCCCTCGACAAGCTGCGCACCGTGTTCGAGCGGGTCGAGGAGTCCGGCAGCATGGTCTTCCAGCTCGAGGCCAAGACGCAGCACGTGCACCAGATCACCGAGATGATCCACAGCGTCGCCCAACGAACCAACCTGCTCTCGCTCAACGCCTCGATCGAGGCGGCCCGCGCCGGCGAGGCGGGTCGCGGCTTCTCGGTGGTGGCCGACGAGATCCGCAAGCTGGCCGAGAGTGCCGGTCGGAGCGCCGAGGAGATCTCGGGGCTCGTCAACGAGATCCAGTCGCAGACCGCGCACGTGGCCGACGAGATGCGCCAATCGAGCATGGTGATCGGCGAGGGTCGCGACGACGTCAACACCATCGCCGACTCGCTGGGGCAGATCCAGGGAGCGGTCGGCGAGGCCGCCTCGCGCTCCGAGGAGATCTTCCAGCAGGCCGACGCCCAGGCCCGCGATGCCGACCGCGTGGTGCATTCGATGGAGGAGATTACCCGGGTCGCCGCCGCCAACGCGCGCGCGGCCTCCGAGGTGGCCGAATCGGCGCAACACCAGATCGTCGCCATGAACGAAACCGTCGCCTCAGCCCAGGCGCTGACCGAACTGGCCGAGCAGATGCGCGGCGTGCTGGGCCGCTTCCAGACCGACCGCCGTCGGAAGCGCGAGGACGACGCGTGAGCGCCGCCGAAGCCAGCGGGGTCGCGACCCGGGTCGCCCTCTTCGAGGTCGGACCCAGCGCCTACGGCCTGCCGATCGCCGACGTGCTCGAGGTCGTCGAGCGCGGCCGCGTCTGCGGCATCCCCACCCTCCCGGTCGGCACCGCAGGGGTGATGAACCACCAGGGCGACGCATTGCCGTGGGTCGCACGCACGGCGCTCTTTCAGGACGCCGACGCCGAGCGCGAAGCCGAGCACGTGCTGGTGCTGGCCGGGGCTGGCGGCGAGGCCGCGCGGCTGGGCATTCCCGTGGACCGGGTGCTCGGCCTGGCGGATCTGATGATTCCCGACGCGTCGGCGTCGGACATGATCGTGGCCCGCATCCCGTTCCGGGATCGGGTGATCTCGATTCTGGATGCCCGTCGCGTGCTCGAGCGCGCGGAGCAGCAGATCGAGCAACAGGCCTGCGCTGTCGGCTGACGTCGGGGCCGCGGGACGGACAGGAAGGGAGACGATATGGCTTGTCGAGTGCTGGTGGCAGACGACGCGCGCTTCATGCGCCAGCTGATCCGGGACATCATCGAGCCCGAGGGCTTCGAGGTGGTGGGCGAGGCTGGCGACGGCCGCGAGGCAGTGGAGGAGTTCCAGCGTCTGCAGCCCGACCTCGTCACCATGGACGTGGTGATGCCCAAGCGCTCCGGCATCGAGGCGGTGCGCGACATCATGGCCCTCGACCCGACCGCGCGGGTGGCGATGGTGAGCGCGCTGGGTCAGGAGGCGCTGGTGATGGAGGCGCTGGAGGCCGGCGCGCAGGACTACGTGGTGAAACCCTTCAAGCCCGAGGTCGTGTTGGAGACCCTGCGCAAGATCTCCGAGAAGGAGGAGTAGTTGGATCCGGTCAAGTACCGGCACCTCTTCCTCGAGGAGGCGACCGAGCACCTGGCCGAGATCGGCCGGGCCCTGATCGTGCTGGAGAAGGACCCGCGCGATGCCGAGGCGCTCGAGCAGGTCTTCCGCATGACCCACTCCCTCAAGGGCATGGGCGCCTCGCTCGGCTACGAGGCGGTGAGCGGTCTGTCGCACCTGCTGGAGGATCGGCTCGGCACGTACCGCGAACGGGGAGGCATCGACGATCCCGAAGGTCTTCCGCTGCTCTTTCGCGGCCTCGAGAGCCTCGAGCGCATGGTCGAAGCGGTCCGCGCGGGGGAGGCCGTCCCGGTCGAAGACCCCGAGTTGATCGCCGACCTGGAGGCCTGCCGCGGAGCACCGCCGCCAAAAAAAGCAGGAGGCCGGGCGGACCGGCGGCGCTGAAGGAGAGCGCCGAGGTGCGCTCGGCGGTTCCGCCGCCGCCGCCCTCGGTGCGCGTCACCAACGATACCCTGGATCGCTTCCTGTCCTCGGTGGGCGAGGTGATCCTCTCCACCAGCCAGCTGCGCACCGCCCGGGAATCGGGCCGAAGCGCGGCTCCGCTGGACGACGACCTCGACCACATGGACCGCGTCGTGGGCGAGCTGAAGCGGCGCGCCCTGGCGCTTCGGACCACGCCGCTGCTGCGCGTGATGGAGAACCTGCCGCGCGTGGCGCGCGAGGTCGCCGAGCGGAGTGGCAAGCGGGTCGAGGTCGAGCTGCGGGGCGCCGAGCTGGAGCTGGACCGCTCGATCCTCGACCGACTCTACGACCCGTTGGTCCACCTGGTGCGCAATGCCGTCGACCACGGCATCGAGATGCCCCAGACGCGGGTTGCCGCCGGCAAGGGAGAGACGGGTCGCCTCGAGGTCACGGCGGCGCGCGACAAGGACTTCATCTGTATCGAGGTGGCCGACGACGGTGCGGGCCTCGACCTCGACGCGATCCGCGCCCGCGCCGTCGCCGCCGGTTGGATCCAGCACGAGCTGGCCGAGGACTGGCCGGCGCCGGAGCTGGCGAGGATGGTGTTCCGCTCGGGTCTCTCGACCGCCACCGAAGTGTCGGACATCTCGGGTCGCGGCGTCGGCATGGACGCCGTGCGCTCGGCGATCGAGTCGCTCGGTGGCGACGTCGACCTGCGCTCCACCCGCGGCGTCGGGACCGCGACGCTGCTCCGCGTGCCGATCGCCGCCGCCGTGCAGCGCGCGCTGCTGGTGGTGCTGGGCGAGCAGGTGGTCGCACTGCCGATCGCGAAGATCGAGCGGGTGGTGGAGGTGCCGGCCGACTCCATCGAGCGGAGCGGTGGCGAATCCTTCGCCCTGGTTTCCGACGAGCCGGTCTGCGTGATGGACCTCGCCGAGAAGCTCGGCTGGAGCCCTTGCAAGACGAACGCGGCCGCCGTGCCGCTTCTGATCGCCGAGGTGCGGGGCGATCGCGTCGGGCTGCGCATCGACGGCCTGGCCGGCCAGCAGGACATCTACGTGAAACCGGTGCCGGGCCTGCTGGCGGGGTTGCGGTCACTGGCCGGTCTGACGGTGCTGGGCGACGGGCGCCCGGTGTTCCTGATCGACCTGAACCAGCTGCGCTGATGCGGCGCGGAGCGGGCATGGACGATCTCGAGCTCGACCGCCTGCAGGAGCTGGCCAACGTGGGCGCCGGCCACGCCGCCGACGCGCTGGCGCGGATGATCGGTCGCACCATCCGCATGTCGCTGCCGCGACTGGGCCACGCCGCACAGGGGGCCGACGACCGAGGAGCCATCGCCTTCGACGTCCACGGTGCTCCCGGCGGCCGGCTGCAGGTGCACTTCCCTCCCGCTGCCCGGCGCGCGCTGCTCGCGGCGCTGCTCGGCGAGGAGGGCGACAGCGAGATCGGGCGCTCGGCGCTCTGCGAGGTCGGCAACGTGCTGGCGTCCCACGCCCTGGGCGCCGTCGGGGAGCTCACCGGCGGCAGGACGCTCCCGTCGGTGCCCCGCGTGCAGGGGCCCGTGGTCGGTCACGTGGAGCTCGGCGCGCCGCTGCGCATCGAGACCGACCTGGTCGATGGCGACGGCGAGGTCTGCGGCCGACTGGTGTGGCTGCCCCAGCCCTGACCCGCGTCCGTCGCCGTGGAGCCCCCCTCCGCCGGCGCGGCTATGCTGGCGCTCCCGCGGAGGCAAGGTGGATCGAGAACGGCTGCGCGCACTCCTGGAGCAGGTAGGTCGGGGCGAGCTCGACGCCGACCAGGCGTTGGAGGCGCTGGCCCAGCTTCCCTTCGTCGATACCGACCACGCGCGCGTCGATACCCACCGCGCGCTGCGCCAGGGCCTACCCGAGGTGGTCTACGGGCCGGGCAAGACACCGGCTCAGATCGCAGAGGTGGTGCGCGCCCAGCGCGCAGCGGGACTCGACGTCCTGGTGACCCGGGTCGAGGCCGCTGCGGCTGCCGAGGTGCTTCGGGCGCTTCCCGAAGCCGAGTACGATGCACCCGCCCGTCTGGTGTGGTGCGGGCGTCGCGAGGTGCCAGTGCTGGGCAAGGGCACCGTCCTGGTCGTCACCGCCGGGACTTCGGATCTTCCGGTGGCCGCCGAGGCCGCGGGTGTGGCGCGCCGTTACGGCAACAAGGTCGAGCTGCTCCAGGACGTCGGGGTGTCGGGCCTGCACCGGCTGCTGGCGTCGAGCCCGCAGCTCCGCGCCGCCCGCGTGGTGATCGTGGTGGCGGGCATGGAGGGCGCCCTCCCGTCGGTGGTGGGCGGTCTGGTCGACAAGCCCGTGATCGCCGTGCCCACCAGTGTGGGATACGGGGCGTCGTTGGGAGGCGTCACAGCCCTGCTGGGCATGCTGACCAGCTGCGCTTCCAATGTCTCGGTGGTGAACATCGACAACGGCTTCGGGGCCGCGCATGTCGCGACGCTCATCAACCGGCTCTAGGCGTCGGGCGCGCGCCGGCGCCGGAGCGAGGCTCCATCTCGACGCGTTTTCGGGCATCGCCGGCAACATGTTCCTGGCCGCACTGCTCGACCTGGGACTGCCGCGCCGGCCCTTCGAGGAAGGTCTCGCCGGCCTCGGGGTTCCGTTCCGGCTGCGCGTCAGCCGGGTGAAGCGCGGCGCGCTGGCAGCGCGCTACCTGCGGGTGGAGGTTCCGCGCACCGCCAGCGGTTCCCGTTCGAAGCACCGGCATGGGCACGGGCGCCACTGGAGCGAAATCCGGCGCACGCTCGAGCGCGCACGCCTCGACGCCGACGTCCGTACCCGCGCGCTGTCGATCTTCGCGGCACTGGCGCAGGCCGAGGCGAAGGTACACGGCACCTCGGTCGACGAGGTGCACTTCCACGAGGTGGGCGCGGTCGACGCCATCGTCGACATCTGCGGTGCGGCCCTCGCGCTGCAACAGCTTGGCGTGGAGCGCGTCACCTGTACGCCGCTCGCGATCGGACACGGCAGCGTCGAGACCGATCACGGCCGCCTGCCGCTGCCCGCTCCGGCCACCCTGGAGCTGCTGCGCGACATCCCGGTGGCGCCGGCCTCGGTGGCCTGGGAGACCGTCACGCCCACCGGGGCGGCGATCGCGCGCACCGTCGTGGACGACTTCTGCCAGCTGCCCGCCATGACGGTGGAGGCCGTGGGTCTGGGCGCCGGCAACGACCGGCCCGGTCCGTTGCCCAACGTGCTGCGCGCGGTGCTGGGGCGCGGAGCGGGTTGGAGCCGCGACCGGGTGGTCTCGCTCGAGGCGAACCTCGACGACATGAACCCCGAACACTTCGACTACGCCATGGAGCGGCTCTTCGAAGCCGGCGCGCTCGACGTGGCGCTCCAGCACGTGCAGATGAAGAAGAACCGGCCCGGCTTCGCGATCCAGGTGCTGGCGCCGCCGGGGTCGGCCCAGGAGCTGGCGCGCGTGCTCTTCGCCGAGACCAGCACCCTGGGCGTTCGGGTGCGCGAGTCGGAGCGGCTGGTGCTGGAGCGCGAGAGCTTCCGCGTCGATACGCCGTTCGGCCGGATCCGGGTCAAGCGCGCTCGCGATGCCGAGGGCCGGATCACCGACTCACCCGAGTACGATGACTGCAAGCGCGCGGCCCGCCGCGCCGGCCAGCCCCTGCGCGAGGTGGTCCGCGCCGCCGAGAAGGCAGCCTCGGGGGTTCGCTAGCCGCGGGCAGGAACGGCCGGGACCGCCGATTGCCCGTTGACACCGACGCGCGGACCCTCCTACGATTGCCCCAAAAGCACTGGAGGTTTCGATGGGGGATCTTCCCAACGCAGTGATCAAGCGCCTGCTCGCCAAGCACGGAGGCGGCCTCCGGGTGTCCGGGCCGGCCATCGAGAAGGCCGTGGCGGCAGCCGAGGACTACGTGGCGCGCCTGGCTCGCGAGGCTCAGGCAGCGGCCGTGGCCGACAAGCGCAAGACCGTCATGGACCACGACATCGCGAAGGCGCGGGCCAAGCTGGACAGCAGCGGGTTCTGAGAGGAGGGCTCTAGCGAGCGCTTCCCGACGGCGGCTCCGCCCGACCGTGTGTCTTCAGGCTCGCCAGGTACTCGATCAGCGCGGCTTCGTCCTTGCCGCCAAAGGCGCAGAATCGCAGCCCGACGCCGAGCGGCCCCGTGCCGACGCTGGCCAGCTCGTAGAGCACCTCCGATTCGACCGGGAGGGTTCGGCCGGTCTCCGGGATGTGGATCGAGAACAGCCCGTCGGTGGGGCGGTCGTGGGTTCTCAGGAAGAGTCCCCCCCGACCGATGCTGGCAGTCACGGCCGACTCCATGCAGCCGGGCCCGGAGACTGCGAGTGCCTGCGGGTAGCGCAAGAAGCGGCGCCCGCGCGGCGCAGCCGCCAGGCGGGCCAGCGCTGGAGCGAGCCGCGCCGCGTGGAAATTGCCGGCCATGTAGGCGCTCGCGCCCGCCTCCTTTGCCTGGGCCCGCCGACTCTCGCGCGGGCTGTCGTCGATGAGCGCCACGGGAATCGTGCCGATCCCGGGTAGCTCGCGCAGGGCCGGGATCAGCTCGACGCCGTCGGCGCGGTCGAGGCGCGTCTCGGCGAGTACCAGGTCGAAGGAGCGCTTGCGGAACGCATCCACTGCGGCGTCGATCGAGTTGACACCGCAGACCTCGAATCCCCGCAGTCGCAGCGACTCGTGGAAGCCTGCGTCCCGCGCCAGGTGCGGCCCCACCAGCAGCAGCGGGGTGGGGCGAGGCGTCTTCGGCACCGGCTTCGGTTCGAGCCGCAGCGGGGCCCGCGGTCCCGAGCGGCGCCGCGCGCCGCGCGCCAGGCTCTCGAGGCGCAGCGTCACGGCGAGCTGGAGCTCGGCGCCGGCGGTGAGGTGGGCGTCGGTGGCGAACACCCGCTCCTCGGGCGAGGCGAGCGCCACGCCGGACAAGGGGCCGCTGCTGGGAAGGACGACCCGCCCGACCTCCACCACCGAGCCGCACGCCGTCTCGTCCTCGAGACCGAGCGGAAAGGTCCACTGGGGGGTCGCGGCCGGCGAGTGCGGCTCGATCCCCAGACCCTCCAGCCAGCTGCGCGCGCGGCACAGGGCCTGCCAGCGGCCGGACCAGCTGGCGCGGATCCGCGCCTCCAGGTCGGCAGCCGAGGCGCACTCCACGATCCGCACGAAGGGCAGGTAGAACATCGCCCGGGGCGCGACGCACTTGATGCGGTCGTGCCCCACCGTCACGAAGCGAACCGCCGGGATCTTGCGCGGCCCCTCCGGCGTCGCGAAGGGCTCGTCGCCCAGCGGGAGCGTCACCCTCACCGTCTGGCCGCCGGCCAGCACCTCGCACTCGAGGCCCATCGCCTCGAAGCGTCGCTTCAGCACCAGCTGCCGCCGCGGCGCGTCCTTCGTCGCCATATGGGAATTCCCCCACATGGCGGTTCGGCCGGCCGCTGGAGTGGCTTGAGGCCCCTGGCAGCCCTGGATCAGGGGTAGTCGGCGAGCGGGAAGGCTGCGCAGCCCTCGCGTCCGGCCTCCCGATAGTCGCTCTCGGTGAAGTTGCGCCCGAAGTGCACCATTTCGCGGAGCACGAAGCAGCGATCGGCCTGGCTGCGCAGGCGGCCGTCGCGCTCGACCTGCGCCACCACCGAGGCCTCGGTGATCGGCTCCGAGCCGAGGCGCGCGCCTCCATCGGCTGCGGTGTCGAGGATCATGAACTTGTGACCGTCGGGAGCCGGATCCCAGGCGGTCCACGCGGGGAAGTCGGCGCCGCCCCGACCGGGCGCACCACGACGGGCGAACTCGGCCCAATAGCCCCGCATCTGTGCGGAGAGCGCCAGGCGGCCCTCCTCGTTCTCGTCGGTGAAGAGGTAGCTGGCTGCGGGTCCCAGGTCCCAGTGGCCGAACACGAAGGGAATCTCGAAGCCGTGGGAGGCGCCGATATAGCGCGAGACGTCGAATCCCAGCCGCGACGGCTCCTCGTCCCAGTCGAACCGGTAGACGAAGACCGCCTCCTGATTGGTGCGCAGGGCCGCCGCGGGCCCGTCCGCGCCGGTGGCCTTCCAGAGCGCCGACAGCGCGTCGGCAGTCGCGAGGTAGAGGGCCGCGTTGCGAACCCGGGGTACGACCCCGAACCACTGGCGCACCAGGTCGCGACGCCCGAACAGGAAGAGCTTGTTCTCGTCGCGGTTGGTGCCGAGCAGGATCGGAACGCGCGCGTGTCCGTCCGCGCGCGCGAGGTGCGCCAGCCCGTCGCCCTCGGGCAGCACGGTGCCCTCCATGTAGACCTGCGGCCAGCGCCCGTCGCGCCCCTCGAACTGGACGGCGCCCACCAGTGCTTCGGGCGTACGCGCGTACCAGAAGTGTTCGATCGCGGCGGCGTCGAGTCCGCCCAGCTTCGCACGCGCCGTCTCGCGATCCGGCGCCTCGCCGGCGTCGACGAGCAGGCGCAGCAGCATCTCGTTCGAGCTGTTGCGGTGTCCGGGCACGGGCGCGTCCACGAAGTTCTCGGCCTCGGCCGGCGCCGTATTCGGGACCGCGCCGCTCTGCGCGATGGCGCGATGGAACAGGCCGCGCGCCGCCGGGGCCAGCAGCAGCGCCATCACGTTCCGGCCGCCAGCCGACTCGCCGAAGATGGTGACGTTGCCGGGGTCGCCGCCGAAGGCGTCGATGTGATCGCGCACCCAGGCGAGGGCACGGATGTGATCGAGCGTGCCGAAGTTGCCCGAGCGATCGAGATCACTGCGGTCCTGGCCGCGCAGCGACTCGTGGCGCAGCCAACCGAGCGGCCCCAATCGGTAGTTGACCGTCACGACCACGACGTCCTGGTCGGCGGCGAGGTGGCCCCCGTCGAAGAAGTTGGCTCGTCCCACCACGTTGCCGCCGCCGTGGATCCAGACCATCACCGGGAGTCGCTCGTCGCCCCGGGGCACCGCCTGCGGCTCGAAGTGCGGCGCGTACACGTTCAAGTAGAGGCAGTCCTCCTGCCCGGTGAAGGTGCCTTCCGGCAGCTCCATCACGCCGCCCAGCGGACTGGCGAGCTGCGGACAGTGCGGGCCGAAGGCCAGCGCCTCCCGGGTTCCCTCCCAGGACTGCGGGGGTTCGGGTGCCCGCCAGCGCAGCTCGCCCAGCGGCGGCCGCGCGAAGGGAATACCCAGCCACACGTGGCTGTCGTACGCCCCGACGAAGCCGACCACGGCACCCGAGGTGGTCGAACGCAGCGAGCTGGGATCGGTGACCGGAGTGGGCGGTGCGATCGGCAGAGTCGAGCAGGCGGCCCCGGCCAGGGTCAGCGCGACGAAGACCAGGAAGGGAGGCAGGGTCGAGGTGGGTCGATGCATGGGGGTACTCCCGGGCATTCGGAGCGCGGAGCATAACGGCCGCGACGAGAAAGGCCCCGGTGCCTGCGCACCGGGGCCCTCGAGGTCTCGGAGACCACGGACGGCTACATCATGCCGCCCATGCCCCCCATTCCGCCCATGTCGGGCATGCCGCCACCACCGCCGCCGGCCTTCTTCTCCTCCGGCTTCTCGGCGATCATCGCCTCGGTGGTGAGCAGCAGCGAGGCCACCGACGCCGCGTTCTGCAGCGCCGTGCGCACGACCTTGGTCGGATCGATCACGCCAGCCTTGATCAGGTCCTCGTACTCCTCGGTCGCCGCGTTGAAGCCCTGGGCGCCCTTGGCGTTCTTGACCCGATCCACCACCAGCGAGCCTTCGATGCCCGCGTTCTGCGCGATCAGGCGCAGCGGCTCCTCGATGGCGCGCCGGATGATGCTCAGGCCGGCCTTCTGCTCCTCGTCGAGACCCGACTCGACGCCGTCCAGCGAACTCTGGCTGCGCAGCAGCGCGACGCCTCCGCCCGGGACGATGCCTTCCTCGACGGCCGCGCGGGTGGCGTGGAGCGCGTCCTCGACGCGCGCCTTCTTCTCCTTCATCTCGGTCTCGGTGGCGGCACCGACCTTGATCACCGCCACACCGCCGACCAGCTTGGCGAGGCGCTCCTGGAGCTTCTCGCGGTCGTAGTCGGAGGTGGTCTCCTCGACCTGGTTGCGGATCTCGCTGCAGCGCCCCTCGATGTCCTTCTTGGCGCCGGCGCCGTCGCTGCTCGTGGTGTTGTCCTTGTCGATCGTGATGCGCTTGGCCCGGCCGAGATC
>JBFGIM010000096.1:0-11520 GCA_041577695.1 Myxococcota bacterium
CGCGCGCGCGGTCGAGAACCATCCCGTTCCGACGCTGGGCCTGCTCGACGCGGTGGCGGTACGCAACGCCTACGGCACCCAGGTGGATTCCTTCGCCGCCACGGTGGACGAGGGCGCGGCCGCCGGCCTGGAGGGCCTGCGCTGCGTCTTCATCCGCGCGCCCCGCTTCGAGGATCCGGGACCCGCCGTCCAGGTGCTGGCGCGGGTGGACGGCGCCCCGGTCTTGCTGCGCCAGGGGCAGCTCTGGGCCGCCAGCTTCCACCCGGAGCTGACCGCGGACCCCCGGGTGCACGGTTTGCTTCTCGACGCGGAGGTCTGCTAAACCGATCCGATCGCCGGCCCCAGGAGGGTCCGGCTCGATCGACCACCTCGGTCCCCGCAGCGCCCGCCGCAACCCGAACGGCGGCCGCAACCGACGGGGGCCCGGAAGCAAAGCTTCCGCCCACGAGGAGGAGCTGCATGCGGGAATACGACACCACATTCGTCATCCAGCCGGAGATCTCGGAGGAGGCCCGTGAGGCCCTGATCGAGAAGCTCGGCGAGATCGTCTCGCGCTCGGGCGGAACGGCGCTCGAGGTCGAGGACATCGGCAAGCGCAAGCTCGCCTACGAGATCCAGAACTTCCAGAAGGGGCACTACCTCTCCCTCTTCTTCCTGGGCGACGGCAAGGCCGTCACCGAGCTGGAGCGCTCGCTCAAGCTGGAGGAGTCGGTGCTGCGCTACCTGACGGTCCAGAAGGCCGAGAAGGTCACCGACGCCGAGGCCCGCAAGGCGCGCGGCGACGAGGCCGAGCGGATCCGCAAGGAGCGCGCCGCCGAGCGCGCCGCCCGGGAGGCCGAGGAGCGCGCCGCCCGCGAGGCGTCGCGGCTCGAGGCCGAGGAGGAGGCGCGGCAGCGTGCCGAAGCGGCCGCCGCAGAGGCCGCCGCGGCCTCCGACGAGGAGTCGCCCGAGAGCGCCGAGGCGGCGACCGAAGAAGCCGTCGAGACCGAAGAGGGCGGCGCGAGCGCGCCCGAGAAGGAGGAGTAGGTCGTGAGCGAACGGAGCCCTTCTTCCGGCGTCCCGCCGTCCCAACGGGGACTCAAGCAGCGCCTTCGCGCCAAGGCCCGCAAGAAGGCGCGGAAGTCGCGCAAGCGGGTTGGTTTCGAGCGGCGCCGCGGGTGCCGCTTCTGCGCCGAGCCCGAGACCGTGATCGACTACAAGGATGCCCGCCTGCTGCGCTTCTTCGTCGGCGAGACCGGGAAGCTGGTGCCCCGCCGGGTGTCCGGGACCTGTGCCAAGCACCAGCGCGCGGTGACGGTGGCGATCCAGCGCTCGCGCCAGCTGGCGATGCTTCCCTACTCGGACTCCACGGTCTAGTCCCCGGGAGGAACGACCCATGAGCCACGTGAAGCTGATCCTCCAGGAGGACGTGCCGAGCCTCGGCGACGCAGGCGAGGTGGTGACGGTCAAGCCGGGCTACGCGCGGAACTACCTGATCCCCCAGGGCAAGGCGTTGATCGCCACCGACGCGAAGGTGCGCGAGCTGGAACACCACCGGCGCGTGGTGGCCGAGAAGGTGGCGCGCGCACTCAAGGGCCTGCAGGCCGAGCGCAAGAAGCTCCACGGTGTCGAGCTGGAGTTCACCGCGCAGGCGGGCGAAGAGGGCAAGCTCTTCGGCTCGGTCACCTCCGCGCAGATCGCCGAGCGTCTGGCAGAACGCGGGTTCGAAGTGGACCGCCGCAAGATCGTCCTCGCCGAGGCCATCAAGCAGCTCGGAGAGTACGAGGTCGCGGTCCGGCTGCACAGCGACGTCGAAGCGACCATCAAGGTGAAGGTCAACGCCGCAGTCTGAGCGCGCTTCGTGTAGACTGGGGGCGAACCCCGGGTTCCTCCCATGTTCGACACGAAGGAAGCGCTGTGGCCAGCAACGCACCTGGGCCGCGACGGAGAGCCGGCGAGGCCGCTTCGCGTGTTCCGCCCCATGACCTGGAAGCCGAGAAGGCGGTGCTGTCGGGGCTGCTGCTCGACAACGACGCGCTGCACACCGTCTTCACCGAGGTGGGCGCCGCCGACTTCTACCACCCTTCTCACCGCGTCCTCTACGCGGCGATGGTGGCGCTCAAGGACGCCAACGAGCCGGTCGATCTCCACACGCTCTCGAACTATCTGAACACCCGGAAGCAGCTCGACGAGGTCGGCGGGCCGGTCGCGCTGGCGGAGATCGCGGACTACGAGGCGACCGCCGCCAACGTGGTGCACCACGCGCGCATCGTCCACGACAAGGCCGTCAAGCGCAGCCTGATCGCGGTGGCCACCGAGATCGTCGAGATCGGCTACGACGAGAGCGACAAGGCCGACCGGCTGCTCGACCTGGCCGAGTCCAAGGTCTTCGAAATCAGCCAGGACAAGTCGAAGGAGACCTTCCGCAGTCTCCAGGACGAGATCCAGAGCACCTTCGACTACGTCGAGGCCCTGATGGGCCGCGGCGGCGAGCTGACCGGCGTGCCGACCGGCTTCCGCGAGTTCGACGAGAAGACGGGCGGCCTCCAGCGCGGTGAGCTGATCATCCTCGCCGCCCGCCCGAGCATGGGCAAGACCGCCCTGGCGCTGAACATCGCGCGCAACGCGGCGGTGCTCAGCCACAAGAACGTGGCGGTCTTCTCGCTCGAGATGACCTCCCAGGCCCTGGTGCTGCGGATGCTGGCGGGCGAGGCCGAGGTGGACGCCTCGAAGTTCCGCAGCGGCTACATCTCGAAGCCCGACTACCAGGCGCTCACCGAAGGGGCCAACCGCCTCAACCACGCCGGCCTGTGGATCGACGACAGCGCCGCCGTGACGGTGCTCGAGATCAAGGCCAAGTGCCGCCGCATGAAGGCCGAGCGCGGACTCGACCTGGTGCTGGTCGACTACCTGCAGCTGGCCCACAGCGACAGCCGACCCGACAGCCGCGAGCAGGAGATCTCGGAGATCAGCCGCGGCCTCAAGGCATTGGCCAAGGAGCTCGACATCCCGGTGGTGGCGCTCTCGCAGCTGAACCGCGGTCCCGAGAGCCGCACCGACAAGCGGCCGATGCTGTCGGACCTGCGCGAGTCGGGTGCCATCGAGCAGGACGCGGACGTCATCGCGTTCATCTACCGCGACGAGTTCTACAACCGCGACGAAGAGAGCAACCGCGGTCTCGCCGAGCTGATCGTGGCCAAGCAGCGCAACGGGCCCACCGGCACCATCGAGCTCACCTTCCAGTCGCGCTATGCCCGCTTCCTCGACCGCTCGGTCCCCAACGGCTTCGCCGCCGCCGGCGCGCCGCCCGAGAGCCCGGGCTTTGCCCCGCCTGCCGGCAGCTTCGACGACGACGACGTCTTCTGAATGCCGCGCCTCCGCAAGCCGCGAGCGCTCACGCCCGGGGGAACGGTGGCCGTGGTGGCGCCGGCGGGGGCGGTGGATGCGGCGGCGCTCGCCGCGGGGGAGGCGGCCTGGCGCGCCGCGGGCTTCCGGGTGAAGCGGCGCGACGACCTGCTGGCCCGCCATCGCTACCTGGCCGGCGACGACGCCCGACGCGCCGACGAGCTGACCAGCCTCGCACGCGATCCCCAGGTCGAGGCGCTGGTCTGCGCCCGCGGTGGCTACGGAAGTCCACGCATCGTCGGCCGCCTGGATGCGGCGCTGTTCCGCGAAGCCCGCAAGCCGCTGGTCGGTTACAGCGACATCACCACGCTGCTGCTGTGGCAGCGCCGCCACGCGGGGCTGATCGGCTTCCACGGTCCCATGCTCGAGCGCAGTGCGGGCCCCGAGCCGGAGGAGCTCGGCGCGCTCGTGGAGATGCTGACGGGAAACGAGGCGATCCCCGCCGTGCGCCGTGGCGGCGCGGGCCGCGGGCGCCGCGTGGAGGGCCGTCTCACCGGCGGCTCGCTCTCCCTGGTGGTCGCATCGCTGGGAACCCCGTGGGAGGTCGACGCACGCGGCGCCATCCTGCTGCTGGAGGATCGCGGCGAGCGCCCCTACCGCGTCGATCGCATGCTCCAGCAGCTGCGCGATGCCGGCGTTCTGGAGCGCGCGGTGGGCGTGGGTCTGGGCGCCTTCTCCGAATGCGTCGAGCCGGCGGGAGGGGTGACGGTGGACGAGGTGCTCGACGAATGGCTCGACGCCAGCGGCCTGCCGTGGGTCAAGGGGCTTTGCTTCGGCCACGCGAGCCCGAACCTGCCGTGGCCGCTCGGCGTCCGGGCCGCGCTCGACGCTGGGCGCGGAGAGTTGCACATTCTCGAACGGGGGGTCGTCCGGCGCTGAGATGAAGCACAGCCTGATCCAACGCAAGCTGGCGCGGGTGGACCGCGCACTCGACAAGGCGATCGCGGCCGCCGAGATTCCCGGCGCCGTGGTGCTGGCGCGCATGCCCCGCGAAGGCGAGGTGCTCGAACACCTGTCGGTACGCGGCCACGCGGCGGTCCGTCCCGAGCGCCTGCCCATGGCCCGCGACACCGTCTTCGATCTGGCATCGCTCACCAAGCCCCTGGCGACGGCCACCGCGGTGATGCTGCTGGCCGCCGAGGGCGCCCTCGACATCGACCAGCCCGCCGCCAAGTACGTGCCCACCTTCGCCGAGCGCGGCAAGGAAGGCATCACCCTGCGCCACCTGCTGAGTCACACCTCGGGCCTGCGACCGTGGCGTCCGTATCACGAGGCGCTGCTCGAGCGCGAGCGGAGGAAGGCAGAACACCTGCTCGGCACGCCCCAGGCCAAGGAGCTGATCCTCGAGCGCATCTTCCGGGCCGCGCCGGTGCACGAGCCCGGCGAGGCAGCCGTGTACGGCGACCTCGACTACATCGTATTGGGCGCCGTGGTCGAGGCGGTGGCGCAACGTCCGCTCGACGAGTTCTGCGCCGAACGCATCTTCGGACCGCTCGGCATGGCGGCGACGCGCTTCATCCGGATCGGCGACGACGTGCCGCCCCTCGACGAGGCGGAGCGCCGTGGCATCGCCGCCACCGAGAACTGCCCCTGGCGCGGGCGCATCCTGTGGGGCGAGGTGCACGATCCGAACGCGTGGGCCATGGGCGGCGTCGCGGGCCACGCGGGACTCTTCTCCACGGCCGACGACGTGATGCGCTTCGCGCAGACCCTGCTCGACGTGTGGCACGGGCGCAGCGAGGCGTTGCCGCGCGAGTGGCTGCAACGCTTCTTCACCCGCGAGAGCGCGGTCGAGACCAGCTGGGCCCTGGGCTGGGACACGCCGACGCCGGGCGCCTCGACCTCGGGCACGCACTTCTCGTCCAACTCGGTGGGACACCTCGGCTTCACCGGCACCTCGCTCTGGATCGACCTCGAGCGCGAGGCGGTCGTGGTGATGTTGACCAACCGCGTCCACCTGGTGGCGAAGCGGAGTCCGTTCCGGCTGCGCCCCGAGGTGCACGATCTGATCCTCGAGGCGTTCCAGGCGGAATGAGCGCGCGGGCGCCCGCCATCGGCATCACGGTGGCCCTGGATCCGGGCCGGCGCTGGCGCGCCGGCTTCGACTACCTGTACCTGAACCGCAGCTACGCCAGGGCGGTGGCGGCCGCTGGAGGTACGCCGGTGCTGCTGAGTCCCGACGCCGAGCCCGAGGCCGCGGTGCACTTGTGCCAGGGCCTGGTGATCTCGGGTGGCGACGATCTGCCGGCGCGCTTCGACGGGCCGCGTGCGGAAGGGGAGCGCGCGGAGGTGCCCGAGCGCACCGCCTGGGAGCGCGAGCTGCTCGACGCCGCGCTCGACCGGCGCCGCCCGCTGCTGGGCGTCTGCTACGGCATGCAGCTGGTGAATCTGCACCTCGGCGGAACACTGCACACCGATCTGGCCGAGCCCTTCGGCGACGCCGTCGACCACGGCGGCTTCGGACGCGTCTGCCAGCACGGCGTGGCGTTGCCCGAGGGATCGGCGCTGCGCGACCTGATCGGCGCCGAGGCCCAGGTGTCGTCGTCCCACCACCAGGGGGTGGACGCGGTGGCGCCGGGGCTGCGGGTGGCGGCCCGCGCGCCCGACGGGGTGATCGAGGCGCTCGAATCCGACGGCGACGCCCATTTCCTCGGCGTGGAATGGCATCCGGAGAGCGATGCGACCGGCGCCGCGATCTACGGTCAGCTGGTGCGACGCGCGCGTGAGCAGGCATGAAGGCGCCGCTTCCGGAGAGCCTGGAGCACGTGCACCTGATCGCCATCGGTGGCACCGGCATGGGCGCGCTGGCCGGCCTGCTGAGCGCGCGCGGTCTGCGTGTCACGGGGTCGGACCATGCGCTCTACCCGCCCATGAGCACCTCGCTCGAGCGCTGGGGGATTCCGGTCGCTCTGGGCTTCGAGCCGAAGAACGTGCTGGAGCCGCGGCCCGACCTGGTGGTGATCGGCAACGCGGTTCGTCCGGACAATCCCGAGGCCCGCGCGGCGATCGACGCGGGGCTGCCGTATCGATCCTTCTCCGACGCGCTCTACGAGCTGGCCATCGCCGGCCGCCATTCGGTGGTGGTGACGGGGACCCACGGAAAGACCACCACCACCAGCATCCTCGGCACACTGCTGGTGGAGACCGGGCGCGATCCCTCCCTGCTGGTGGGAGGGGTGGCCGCGAACTTCGACGGGCCGTTCCGGGAGGGTGGCGGTCCCCACTTCGTGGTCGAAGGCGACGAATACGACACCGCCTTCTTCGACAAGACCCCCAAGTTTCTCCACTACCACCCGCAGACCCTGCTGGTGACGTCGGTCGAGTTCGACCACGCTGACATCTACCGCGACCTCGACCACGTGAAGGCGGCATTCCGCGAGCTGGTGGCGGGCCTGCCCGCGCGGGGCGAGCTGGTGGCGGCCTGGGGCCACCCGAACGTGCGCGACGTGGTCGCCTCGGCGCCGTGCCCGGTGGCCGGATACGGGGTGGACGTCGCCGACGCCACCTGGTGCGCGAGTGATCTCGAAGTCGGCGCCGAGAGCACGCGTTTCCGGGTGCTGTACCGGGGACGCCCGGTGGCGACGGCCGAGATCGCGCTCCATGGCCGGCACAACGTGGAGAACGCCCTCGGCGCGCTGGCGGTCGGCGTCGCGCTGGGGGTGCCCATCGAAGAGGCCGCGCCGGCGCTGGCTCGTTTCCGGGGGGTGCGGCGCCGCCAGGAGCTGCGCGGCGAGGTGGCCGGCATCACGCTGATCGACGATTTCGCCCACCACCCCACCGCGGTGCGCGAGACGCTGGCCGCGCTGCGGGCGCGTTACGCCGGTCGCAGGCTGGTAGCGGCCTTCGAGCCGCGCTCGAACACCAGCCGCCGGGCGCTCTTCGAGGCTGCCTACGTCGAGGCGCTGGCGCTGGCCGACCGCGTGGTATTGCCGCGTGTCGAGCCGGCGCCGATCTACAGCGCCACCGGTGAGGTGCAGGCGTTCTTCGACGCGGATCGCGTGGCGGCCGTGCTGGCCGACCGCGGCGTCGAAGCGCAGGTGTGTGCCGATGCGGACGGGGTGGTCGACGCCCTCGCCGCCACGTGCGCTGCTGGCGACGTGCTGGTGGCGATGAGCAACGGCGACTTCGGCGGTCTGTGGCAGAGGCTCCCCGCGCGACTCGAGGCGCGCGGCTAGCTCACTCGAGCGTCGGAACTTCCAATGGGCACTCGAGGATCTCCCAGCGACACAGGTCGCGGTCGGCATCGTGCAGACAGCGATCCGTGGGCCCGGCCACCGAGACACCGTCCGAGCACAGGATGTTCGGGAGCGCCGGGTAGGGTCCGCACCTGTCGATGGGGCACAGCGTGACGACCTGGAACGGGAGGGTGCGCGGCTCCACCACCTGCCGGCAGGTCTCGCGCGAGAGGGGGACGTCCTCCTGGCAGCGGTAGCCCACGGTGTAGAGCAGCCGGTAGGTCCCGGCGTCCTTGGGCGCCACCAGCTCGAAGGCGGCGGCCTCGCCCGGCGCCACCGGTTGGGGCAGGCCCTCCCAGACGCATACGTGGGGCGGTCCGGCGAAGTGCCAGCGCTCGCCTACGAGGCGTTCGAAGACGTAGGCGCTGCACCCCTCGAGATAGGCGGTCTCGGGGGCCTCGTTCAGGAACCAGGTCTTGCCGATGTCGCCCGCCACGTAGACCCGGCGGTCGGTCTCCACGGAGCACGCGGTCAGCAGGAATACGAGCAGGACCAGGAAGGAGCGCAGGTGTTGCATGAAGTGCTCTCCACGACCGATGCTACCACACCGATCGGTGACTCCGTGCGGTGGAGCCGCCGGTCGGTCAAGCTGCAACCCATGCGGCGGCTCGCGCTCTTCCTGTTTCTGCTGTGGCTGTCCGCCTGTGCAGGCGCACCTTCACATTCCAGCGACGCCGCACGCGACGCCACCGTCCTCCTGATCTCGCTGGACGGCACCCCGCCGTCGGCGGTCGAGTCGCTCCCCTTCTTCGAGCGCGTGGCGCGGGAGGGTGCCTGGAGCGAGCGCCTCGAGCCCGTGCTGCCCAGCAACACCTTCCCCAATCACGTGACCTTCGTGACCGGCGTCGGCCCCGATCGCCACGGCATCGTCAACAACCGCTTCCGCGATCCCGAGCGCGGCACCTACAGCTACGAGAGCGATCCGACCTGGCTCGAGGTGGAGCCGCTCTGGTCGCAGCTGGCCGCCGTCGGCGTGGTGAGCGCCTCCTACCACTGGGTGGGATCCGAGGGCGCCTGGCGCAGCGGGCGCGGCCCGCTCCACTGGCGACCGTTCGCCGAGCGCGCCTCCGAGTCGGCCAAGGTGGAGCAGATTCTCGCCTGGCTCGCGTTGGAAGACCCGGCCGTGAGGCCCCGCTTCGTCACGGCGTGGTTCCGCGGTGGCGACGCCAGCGCCCACCGCTTCGGCCCCGGTGACCGGTCCGTGACGGAGTCGCTCGAGAAGCAGTCCGCAGCCCTCGCCCGGCTCGTCGATGCGTTGGGCGCCGGCGGACATTGGGCGACGACCACCCTGCTGCTGGTCTCGGACCACGGCATGGCGCGGGTCGAGCGGACCGTGGACCTGGCTCGGGCCCTCCAGCGGGCGGGCGTGGCGGCCCGCGTCGCCGGCGGCGGAGGCTGTGCGCTGGTGCGCATGCGCCGGTCGGGCGATCCGCTGGAGCCGGCCCTCGAGGTTGCGCGCTCGCTGGGGCTCCACGCCTGGCGGCGCGGAGAGCGCGCCGCCGGCTGGCCCCTGAATCACCCGCGCTTCGGCGACGTCTTCGTGATGGCGCCGGTGGGAACCGCCATCGTGCGTCACCGCGGCTTCCCGGGCATCGAAGCGCGCGCCGGCCGCGATCCGCTGACGCTGCGAGGGTCGCACGGCTACGACCCGGCGGCTCCCGAGATGGGCGCCCTGTTCGCCGCGCTGGGGCGCGGCGTGGCGCCGGGTGCGCGCCTGGGCGCCGTGCGGGCGATCGACGTCGCGCCTACCGTGTTGGCGCTGCTGGGGCGGCCCGTGCCCGACTGGATGGAAGGCCGTCCCCTGGATCTCGGAGGAGCGATGTGATGAGTGGTCGGATGCGGCGCTGGATCGGTTCCGGACTCGGGCTCTGCCTCGCGATGGCTGCCGGCGTCGCCCTCGCCGATGCCGACACCTGGTACGCCCAGCGGCTCACCGGCGGCGACACGCCGCTGCGGGTGGAGCACTTCTGGTCGAAGGGTGCCAAGCTGCGCGCCGTGACGGTGGTCGGAGGCTTTCCGCTCACCACCCTGGTGAACGGTGAGTTCTATTACGTGATCGACACGGTGCGGAACAGCGGCATTGCTGTGCGCCGCAACAAGCGCGCCATCCTCGACGAGCGCAAGCGCTCTCGGCCCTTCGGCTTGGAAGGCGTCATCCTCCAGGAGCAGGGGGCCGAGGCGATCCGCGAAGGCAACCTGGCCGGGCGCCCGTGCCGGGTCTACCGCATCACCGACAACCAGGGTCGCCGCGAGGCGTGGATCACCGCCGACGCGCTCGAGCTGCCGCTGCGGATCGAGGCCTTCGACCGCGGCTCCGGCCTGAGCGTGCGCACCGACTACGTGGACTGGGCCCGCGATCTGCCGCTGCCGGATTCGTTCTTCGAGCCGCCTTCGGAAGTGAAGCTCGAGCGCTACGAATACGACGACTTCGTCGCCAAGTCCGCCGAAGGTCTGATCGGTCCGGCCCCCATCCTCCACAGCGAGCTGCTGCACGGTTCCCGCTAGCCGCTGATCCGGACCGGGTGCAGGCGTACGGCGGCCATGAGATCCGCCGTTGTGCATTCACTGGGCAGCGTCGCTCATTCCCGGGCAGGCTGCCGCGCAGAACCGGCTCGAACGCCGTTTCTGAGCCCTTCCGCTCGGCACGGCTCTTGCGATCCCCTCGTGCGATGGCCCTGCACACGGAGACGCTGGCGCCGCTCGACGACGCCGTGGACGAGCTGCGACTCGAGGATCTGGAACGCCGAGCCCGGGGCCGACACGGATCCTCGCTCCCGCTTCGCGACTGGGTGGCGTTGGCCGAATCCTGGCGCATCGCGCAAGCGCTGCGCGAGAACCGCGGAAACCGCTCCGCCGCGGCGCGCTCGCTGGGTATCGGTCGCCGCACGCTCTACACGAAGATGGAGAAGCTCGGGATCGTCCCCACCTGGGGTTTCTGCCGGAACTCCGGCGACTAGGACCTCCGATCGCTGCGCTCCGCGGCTCTTCCGCGCCCACGGCCGGCTGGGGCTACCACAACGTGCCAGTGCCCACGAGTTGAGCAGACCTGGGAGTCGTTTGGGCAGCGCACTGCACGAGTTTCTGTGTCGATCGACGCGCGATCGTGCCGTATCGAGCCCAGATCCGGCACGCAGGGGCACGAGCGGGCTCCTACCGATTTGGCACGGGCCTTGCCTTGCAACCAGCCCAGATGGAACGGCGACATGCGGACGGGAGATCCCCGTCTCTTCTCGCTGCCGAGCGTGTGGTCCCGCTCATCCCGAATCGGAGGACTGGAGCCGTGAAACGATTGCTTGCCGTGCTGCTCTTGGCAGCCGGAGTCATCTTGCCGAGCCTGGCGTTCGCCGACGACGGTGTGACGGTGGGCCAATTCACCGCCAACAACGTCTGGATGATGCTCTGCGCGGGCCTGGTGTTCATCATGCATCTCGGCTTCGCGACGCTCGAGTCGGGTCTGACGCGAGCCAAGAACACCACCAACATCCTGTTCAAGAACACGTTCATCATCTCGATCGGCATCCTGACCTACGCGCTGTGCGGCTTCAATCTGATGTACCCGGGAGACTTCAACGGATTCCTCGGGTTCGCAGGCCTGGGTCTGGGCGCGGGCTACGACGCGGCGGCCAACACACCGGCCTACGCCAGCGGTGGTTACACCTACTGGACCGACTTCCTGTTCCAGGCGATGTTCGCGGCGACCGCCGCGACGATCGTGTCGGGCGCGGTGGCCGAGCGCATCAAGCTGCCCTCGTTCATGATCTTCGCGACGATCTTCGTCGCGGTGGTCTACACGATCGCGGGCTCCTGGCAGTGGGGCGGCGGCTGGCTCAGCGCCGCCGGCTTCCACGACTTCGCGGGCTCGACGCTGGTCCACTCGGTGGGCGGCTGGGGCGCGCTCGCC
>JBFGIM010000097.1:0-11502 GCA_041577695.1 Myxococcota bacterium
ATCACCGACATCTACGAGGGTACGGGCGAGATCCAGCGGCTGATCATCGCGCGCAACCTGCTGGGCTACTCGCGCAAGGAGCTCAACTGAGCCGAAGGTCTTCGCGGGCGGCCTGCGGGCCGCCCGCGGCGCGCAGCAGCGTCCAGGCCGCCGCCACGATCACCGGCGTCGAGAGCTGTACCGCCAGCGGCAGGCCCAGTCGGCCGGAGACGGCGAGCTGGGCCTGGGTCAGATAGCTACCGAGGAAGCAGACGCCCCATACCAGCGCGGTCCAGGCCAGCATGCGGCCACCGTCGAGCACCCGGTCCGAGCGGCCGGCTTCGTGCTGCCAGAGGATCGCGGCCGGCACCAGCAGCAGCGTGAGGTCGTAGACGAAGAGGTGGGGGCTCACCAAGAGGCCCAGCGCCCAGGTCGCCGCCCAGCCGAGATCCCAGCGACGCGCACCCGGCTCCCAGGGCGTTCGTCGCCACCAGAGCAGCGCGGCCACGACCGTGGCGCCGGCCAGCAACGCCGCCAGGGCATTGGCGGCAGGGCGCGACACGCCGTCCAGCAGCAGCGCCGCGAATCCGAACCAGCTGTGGATGCCCCAGGTGGGATAGCCCTCGAAGCGCAGCAGCTCGGTGAGTCGTGGCGCCAGCGCCAGGTAGGCGCGGGTCGCCTCGGGCCACAGCAGGGCGCCCAGACCCACCCAGCCGGCGGCCGACACGGCGCCGCCGGCCAACGCCGCCCAACGGCCCTTCGTCACCAGAACCAGTGCCGCCAGCAGCGCGAGCTGCGGCTTGAACGCGAGGCAGCCCAACAACAGACCCGCCCAGAAGTCGCGGCCCTGGCGCAGCAGCACGAAGGTGCCCGCGTAGATCACTCCGATCCACGCCGTGGCCTGGCCGTAGAAGATCCACGACCAGGTCGGAAAGAAGAGGAGTGTGGCGAGGCAGGTCCAGGCGACGCCGCGCTTCCGCAGCCGGGGAAGTGCGCGCGCCAGCCATGCTGCCGCCAGCACCAGCGCCAGCCCCTGCACCGTCCACCATGCCGCGAGGCCGACGCCATAGTCGCCCAGTCCGAAGGGCAGGTAGAGCAGCGCGGCGTGGGGCGGGCTGATGAATGGGTTGAGTTCGTCGACCGACTGGGGCGCCAGCGCACGCTGCTGGATCTCGAGCTGGGTGTCGAAATCGTAGAAGGCGTCGGCGCGCCCCGCGCGCGCGAGCTGGGCGCCGGTGTAGAACGCCAGGAAGTCGGGGCCGATTACGTGCCCGGCCCGGTCGAGCCACCCCTCACCGCCCGCAAAGTTGACGACGCCCAGCACCAGCGCCACGCCCGCCATCAAGCGGGGATAGCCGCGCGCCCGCTGCGGCGTGCACGCTCGCGCCAGCGCCGCGAGCACGCCCTTTCCCGTCGCGGTGTCGGGCACCGGGTTCCTCAGCGGTGCGTCATCGGGACCTGCTCCGGCACGCGGAGCTTCCCGCCGGCCTCGAGCCAGGCGCGGATCGTGTCGGAGGCGTGCTTGGGGTTGTACACGTCCTCTTCGTAGGACCATTGCAGGTCGCCGGCGTAGTGCAGCAGGGACCAGGTGGGGAACTGGAAGGGCTCTCCGTTGGGATCCGTGGGGTGTTCGAGGCGATTCTGGCACTGGAACACGACCCATCCCTTGTCGGGATCGACCACCGACCAGTCGTTGGGGAAGGTCATGTGCGGGAAGGGGGCCATCACGCCGACGATCCAGCGCTCGATGGCGGCGCGGCCCGCGAAGTCGCCGTAGGCGTGCTCGCGATAGCGCGCGTCGGCGGTGAACTGGCCCGCCCAGATCGACCAGTCCCCCGAGGCCGAGGCGCGCTCTCGCAGCTCGCAGTAGTGGGCAAAGGCCGCCTCGATCTCGTCGCGGGAGAAGCTCGCCACAGCACCCTCCTGGCGGCCCACCATACCCCAGCTGATCCGGCTGCCGAGGGGCCGCCAATGCTCGCCGGGGGGGTGTCGCGACGGGCGGCGGCGAGCGCGTGATCCCCTATAATGCCCCGCCGATTGACATCTGTGTCAAAGGAGACCCTCGATGAATCTGGAATTCTCCGAGGACCAGAAATTCGTCCAGCAGACCGCCCGCGAGTTCCTCGCCGAGCACGCCGGACTGGACGTCTGCCGCAAGGTCCTTGAATCGCCCCAGGTCGCCTACGACGCCGAGCTCTGGAAGGGCGTCGCCGAGATGGGCTGGCTGGGCGCCGCCGTTCCCGAGAGCCACGGCGGAGCCGGCATGACCCATCTGGAGCTGGCGCTGATCGCCGAGGAGATCGGCCGCTCGTTGGCGCCGATTCCGTTCGCATCTTCGGTGTACCTCGCGACCGAAGGCCTGCTGTTGGCCGGCAGCGACGAGCAGCAGCAGCAACACCTGCCGCGGCTCGCCGCGGGCGACCTGATCGGGACCTTCGCATTGGCCGAAGGGCCGGGCGAGGTGGCGCTCGATGGGCTGGAGACGCGTTTCTCGAACGGTCAGCTCCACGGCGAGAAGCTGCCGGTACTCGACGGCGACGTGGCGGGCCTGGCGCTGGTGGCGGCGCGCGGCGACGCGGGCCCCGTGTTGGCGCTGGTGGACCTCGGAGGCAAGGGCGTGACGCGCACCGCGCTGCGCTCCTTCGACCCCAGCCGCTCCCAGGCGCGCATCCGTTTCGACGGGGCGCCGGCGGAGCTGCTCGGCGACGCGTCGAAGGGCGCGCAGCTGATCGAGGACCTGCTCGACCGGGCGGCGGTGATGATGGGCTTCGAGCAGCTCGGCGGTGCCCAGCGCGCCCTCGAGCTGACCCGCGACCAGGCCATGGGTCGCTACGCCTTCGGGCGCCCGGTGGCCTCCTTCCAGGCCATCAAGCACCGCTTCGCCGACTGGTACGCTGCCATCGAGCTGGCGCGTTCGAACGGCTACTACGGTGTCTGGGCGCTGAGCGAGGGGAACGACGAGCTGCCGCTGGCGGCCTGTGCGTTCCGCTCCGCGGCCAGCGATGCCTTCGAGCTGGCCGGCGAGGAGATGATCCAGATCCACGGCGGGGTCGGCTTCACCTGGGAGTACGACTGCCACCTGTTCTACCGAAGGGCCAAGCTGCTCTCCGCCGCGCTCGGCACGCCGAGTGAGTGGCGCGAGAAGCTGATCAAGCGCATCGAGGCGCGGCACGCCGCCTGAGCGGTGCGCCTCCGCGAAACCGCGATCGAGCAGAAGGAATCGACGATGAACTTCGATGACACCCCGCAGGAAGCCGAGTTCCGCGCCAAGGCCCACGCCTGGCTCTCCCAACAGGTCGAGCCGATCGATCCCGACAGGGTCGCGCCGAACATGCTGGGCGAACGCGAGGACGACGCCACCATCGCCGCCGCCAAGGCCTGGCAGGCCAAGAAGTTCGACGAGGGCTGGGCGGTGCTCACCTGGCCGAAGGAGTTCGGCGGCCAGGGACTGGGTCGGATGGAGCAGGTGATCTGGAACCAGGAGGAGGCGAAGTTCGATACGCCTCCGAACATCTACACCATCGGTCACGGCATGCTCGGGCCCACGATCATGGCCCACGGCACGCCGGAGCAGACCGAACGCTACATCCGCGACATGGCCCGGGGTCAGGAGGTCTGGTGCCAGCTCTTCAGCGAGCCCGACGCCGGCAGCGACCTGGCGGCGCTGCGCACCAGCGCAGTGCGCGACGGCGACGAATGGGTGCTGAATGGCCAGAAGATCTGGAGCACCGGTGCCCAGTACTCGGACTGGGGCATGATCGTCACGCGCACCGACCCGAACGCCGTGAAGCACGCGGGTCTCACCTACTTCATCGTGGACATGCGCTCACCCGGCATCGAGGTGCGCCCCATCAAGCAGATCAACGGCGCCTCGGGCTTCAACGAGGTGTTCTTCACCGACGTGCGCGTGCCCGACGCGAACCGGCTGGGCAAGGAGGGCGACGGCTGGCGCGTGGCCATCACCACCCTGATGAACGAGCGCGTCGCCATCGGCGCCGGCAGCGGAGCCGGCCGCATGCGCGACCTGTTCAACCTGGCGCGCGAAGTGCGCCGCAACGGCCGGCCGGCCATCGAGGACGCGTCGGTGCGCCAGAGGCTGGCCCAGTTCTACGTGACCTCGAAGGGGTTGCAGTACACCGGCTATCGCACGCTCAGCGCGCTGTCGCGGGGTGCGACGCCCGGTCCCGAGGGCTCGATCGGCAAGGCCGTGGGCGCTCCGCTGAGCCAGGAGATCGCGTCCTTCGCGATGGAGCTGCAGGGCAGCATGGGCGCGGTGCTCGACTCGGACGTGGTGCCCCAGGACGCCGTGTGGCAGGACGCCTATCTCGGCGCGCCGGGCATCCGGATCGCCGGCGGTACCGACGAGATCCTGCGCAACATCATCGCCGAGCGCGTGCTGTCGCTGCCGCCCGAGATCCGGGTCGACAAGGACAAGCCGTTCCGCGACGTCCCGACCGGACCGCCGAGCGCCTAGTCGGAGCCGGCCTCAGAGCCCACCGGAAGTGCTGAGGCAGGGGCGTCCCAGCTCGGCCAGCACATCGCACGCTGCCGGCATCGGCAGCGGCCCGTCGTGGGGCTGGGGGGCGCGCGCACGCGCCGCTGCGAAGAACGCGCGCCGTACGCCGGTGAGGTCGCCCCCGGTGGACAGCGCCAGGGCGAGCAGCCCGCTCACGTGAGCGGCTGCCAGGCTGGTGCCGTCCCCGAAGGCGAAGCGGTCACCGGGCACCGTGGAGAGGATCTCCACGCCGGGCGCCAGCACGTCCACCGACACGCCCTGGTTGCCGCGCGCGTAGGGCTTGCCGTCGCGATCGACGGCGCCGACGCCGATCACCGACGCATAGGCCGCCGGGAAGCGCGGATCGGTGGTGCCTTCGTTGCCGGCCGCCGCCACCACCAGGATCCCGAGTGCCTCGAGCCGGTCCATCGCGTGGGAGAGCAGCGGGTTGGGGGGACCCACCAGCGAGAGGTTCACGATGTGGGCTCCGTTCTCCCAGGCCAGGTCCACACCGACCAGCAAGTCGAACAGGTCGCAGGCGTCGGCGGTGCCGTAGGCGTCGCCGCGGCAGACCGGGATCGCCAGGATCTCGACGCCGGGAGCGACACCGGCGATGCCGAAGCCGTTGCCCTCGATGGCGCCGACGACGCCGGCCATCAGCGAGCCGTGGAGCGCCGGCGCCGGCGGCTCGCGGCCGTCGAGCAGGTCGAGGGTGCGGATCACGCCCAGGTCGCGGTGGTTGCTCTGGGGCGCGGAATCCAGCAGCGCCAGCCGCACGCCGCGGCCGTTGGTGAGCGCGCGGGCGTGCTCCACGCCGGCCAGGTCGAGGCCGTACTGGAACGAACGATACGGGTCGCCGGCGGCCCGCACCTCGTCCACCGCCGTGACGTACACCGGGTTGGGCACCACAAGGGTGGTCTCGGGCAGTCCTCGCACCAGCTCGCTGTAGTCGAGCTCCAACGGGCCGACGACGCGGGCCACCGTGGAGCAGATCACCGGGCTGAAGAAGGACTCGACGACGCGGGCGCCGGGCGCGAGCTGATCGGCGCGCAGCTTCGGTTGCTCACCGTTCGGGTGCTTGGGGAAGGCGATCAGGGCCTCGGCGCGCGGCTCGGCATCCTCCTCGTCCACGAGTCCGGACCGGGTGGGCAGCGGTACGATGCCGCCGTTGACGGCGGGCTCCAGCGCCGAGGCCACCACGCCGGCTTCGCCCAGCGGGCCCGGTTCGGCGCTCGGGCCGGGTTCGAAGGAACCGCAGGGAGGCTCCGCGGGGGAAGTCGCCGGCAGCAGCAGCAACGCCGCCGCCAGCAGGATCGCGCGCGTCAGGATCGGGCCGGAGGGGATCCGGCGCTCATTGCACCGCGGACTGGGCGAACGATGCGACACCTGTGCCCTCCGCTCGCAGCAGGGATGCCGCGGCATCCAGGTCCGCACCCACCGGGAGGCGCAGCCGGTAGCGTCCGACCTGACTCGGTCCGGACTCGATCTCGCCTCCGATTGCGCGCAGGGCCCCGTTGATGCGCTCGATCGAAGCATCGCTGCGGAAGACCACGTCGAGTGTGGGCTTCGACTCGACCGGCACTGCCGTCTCCGTATCGACGGCGGGGAGATACACGGATTCGACGAAGCCCGCCAGGTTTCCGCGCAGGAACTCCGCCGCGAAGCTGCCGAGGCCTGCGCCCATCAGCATCATCGCGATGCTGGCCGCCAGAACCACCGGACGCTTCCAGAGCGGACGAGGGCGCTTCGTGCGGCGCGGAGCGCGATGGCCGGCGCTCGGCGCGGCCGGCGCCAGCTCCAGGCCGCCGTCGGTCTGCCGCGTGACGACCTGCTCGGACTCCATGCGCGCCAGCACCTGGGAGAACAGCTCGTCGGCGTCGGGAACGTCGCTCGGCCGCACGTGACCGGCCAGGATGTCGATCTCGTTGCGGCACTCGGTGCAGCTGGCCGCGTGCGCCTCCACGGCGCCCCGCTGCACTTCGTTCAGGGAATCCGGATAGAATGCGATCCAGTCGACGATCGCTTCCGGGCAGTGCCCGGTCGCCTCGGTTCCGATCTTCATGCTTCCCCCCCGTTGCTCAAGCTGCGGAC
Organism: Myxococcota bacterium; assembly: GCA_041577695.1. Classification (GTDB taxonomy): domain Bacteria; phylum Myxococcota_A; class UBA9160; order UBA9160; family PR03; genus JASJBO01. The sequence continues at coordinate 6,566 of JBFGIM010000097.1, forward strand.
GCCGCCGCGCAGCCGGGCTCGCGCCCGCGCGACGCGCGTCTTCACCGTGCCTTCGGGAATGCGGAGGCGCTGGGAGATCTCCTCGTAGGGGAGTCCGTCGATCACGGCCAGCTCCATCACGCGGCGCTGCTCCTCGGGGAGCCACTCCAGGGCCTGCTGCACCTGGCGCAGTTCGTCGCGCGCCTCCATGCGGACTCCGAAGTCCGCCTGATCCGCGTACCCGTGGAGCACTTCCACGTTCGCGGGGACGACCGATGACCGCTTCAGGCGAGAGCGGTCCCGATGGGCCGCCGAGCACTTGAAGCGAGCGATGCCGAAGATCCAGGTGGCGGGACGTGAGGCTCCTTCGAACGCGTTGGCGCTGCGCCACACCTCGAAGAACACGTCTGCCGTCACCTCCTCGGCCAGCTGTGGATCTCGCAGTCGCCGACGCGAGAACGCGAACACCCGCGTGTAGTAGCGCTGGAACAGCAGCCGCAGGGCCGCGCTGTCCCGCTGGCACACGCGATCGAGCAAGCGCTCGTCGCTGGGCCCCGCGTCTTCTGCGAAAGTCCGCGTCGTCTCCACTGTTTTGTGAGTGCCCCGGCGTATCCCCCGGGTTCCGCGGAATCTCGACCCCCTGGGGGAACAGGCGGGGATCGAGCGCTCCGAACGGTAGCAGCGAAGCCGTAGGCTACGGTAGCCGGCCATGCGGGCGATCCTCTTCGACCAACCCGGCGACGAGCAGGTCCTGAGGCTCGGTGAAGCGCCGGCGCCGGCCCTCGAGCCGGGCACCGTGCGCATCCGCGTGGCCGCCACCGCTGTGAACCGGGCCGACCTGATGCAGCGCCAGGGCCTCTACCCGCCGCCCCCGGGTGCGTCGCCGCTGCTGGGCCTGGAGTGCGCCGGGGAGATCGCCGAGCTCTCCTCCGACGTCAGCGGCTGGAAGGCGGGCGACCGGGTGATGGCCCTGCTCCCGGGCGGTGGCTACGCCGAGGAGGCGGTGGTCCATGCCGGATCGCTGCTGCCCGTCCCCGATTGCCTCTCGCTGGAGGAGGCGGCAGCGGTGCCCGAGGTCTTCCTGACCGCCTACCTGAACCTGTTCGTGCTCGGCCGGCTGGAGGCAGGGGGAGCCGCCCTGATCCACGGCGGCGGCAGCGGGGTGGGGACCGCCTCGATCCAGCTGGTGGCGGCGGCCGGTGCCCAGGCGTACGTCACCGCCGGCAGCGAGGACAAGTGCGCCCGGTGCGAGGCGCTCGGCGCGGTGCGGGCGATCCAGTACCGCGAGGAGTCCTTCGCCGAAGTGGTGCGCGAGCACACCGGCGGGCGCGGCGTGGACGTGGTGCTCGATTCGATCGGAGCTCCCTATCTGGCGCCCAACCTCGAGTCGCTGGCGCTCGGCGGCCGCCTGGTGCTGATCGGCCTGATGGGGGGCGCCAAGGCCGAGCTCAATCTCGCCAGCCTGCTGGTGCGGCGACTCCAGGTGATCGGCTCCACCCTGCGCGCCCGACCGGTCGAGGAGAAGGCGGCCATCGTCCTCGGCTTCCAGGAACGCTTCGGCGCCGACCTCGCCGCCAGCCGGATCCGCCCCGTCGTAGACCGCGTACTGCCGCTCGAGCAGGCCGCCGAAGCGCACCGCGCCGTGAAGGCCAGCGAGCACTTCGGCAAGATCGTGCTGCGCGTGGCGTGAGGGCGGCGAGCCGCTAGCTTCCCCGCCCCGAAGCGCCCCAGAGGCCCTCCGGGCGGAGGAACCGGATGCCGCGCGAGCGAACCCTGTCCATCATCAAGCCCGACGCGGTCGAGAAGCGCGCCACCGGGCACATCCTGCAGGCCTTCCTCGACGCGGGCCTCGAGATCGTGGCGCTCAAGAAGACGCGGCTGACGCCCGAGCTGGCGCGCGGCTTCTACGCCGTCCACAAGGAGCGCCCCTTTTTCGATGACCTGGTGAAGTTCATGACGTCGGGCCCGGTGGTGGTGAGCGTGCTCGAGGGGGAGGGCGCCATCGCGAAGAACCGCGAGCTGATGGGTGCCACCGACTCGAAGAAGGCCGCCGCGGGCACCATCCGCGCGCGCTTCGGCACCGACATCGAGCGCAACGCGGTTCACGGCTCCGACGCCCCCGAGACGGCGCGGGTGGAGATCGCCTACTTCTTCAATGCGGGTGAGATCCAGGCGCCCGTGGAGGCGCTTCCCTGAGCGGGGGTCTCAGGCGTAGGTGCGGGCCAGCAGCAGCAACACCGAGACGTAGCCGACGGTGAGCCAGAGCTGGCGACTGCGGATGGCGCGGGTCATGCCCCCTCCCGAGATCCCTTCCTTCTTCGTGTCGCGCATCGCCCGACTTGAGCGGCTGCGACCTCAGATCCCCTCGAAACGCGGTGCGCGCCTCGCGCGCGCTGCCGCCAGGCCCTCGGCCAGGTCGGCGCTCTCGTAGCAGAGCGCCTGCTCCTGGGCTTCGAAGGCCAGCTGATCCTCCAGCGAAGCATTGCGCGAGTGCTCGAGCGCCCGCTTGGTGCCGCGCACGGCCAGCGGTGCGGACGACGCGATCTGCTCGGCCCAGGCGAGTGCCTCGCTCAAGACGGCTTCGCGCTCGACGGCGCGGTTCACCATGCCGAGGCGCTCGGCCTCTTCGCCGGTCACGAGGCGGCCGGTGAATAGCAGATCGGCAGCGTGGGCGGGGCCGACCAGCCGCGGCAGCGTCCAGGACGATCCCATGCCCGGGTGGATGCCCAGCCGGGTGAAGTTGAGCCCGAGCTTGGCCTGCCGGGCCGCGATGCGCAGGTCGCAGGCCAGGGCGACGGCCATTCCGGCGCCGATGGCGGCGCCGTTGAGGGCTGCGAGGGTGGGGCAGGGCAGCTGCCGCACCGCCAGGAAGAGCCGGTAGAAGTCGTGCATGGCAGTGCGCTGCTGGGAGCGGGTGGGATCGCCCGGCGCGGCCCGCCCGGCCTCGGCCTTGGCCTCGATCATGCCCAGGTCGCCTCCGGCGGAGAAGGCCTGGCCGGCCCCGGTCAGGACCACGGCGCGCAGGTCGGGATTCGCCGCCAGTCGCTCGACAGCGGTCGAGAGGGCGGTGCCCATGGCCTCGGTCATCGCGTTGCGACGCTCGGGATCGTCGAAGGTGAGCAGCGCGACGCCATCGTCGCGCTGCTCCAGCCGGATGGGATCCCGCGGCTCGACCACGGCTCCGCGCGTCAGTCGGCCGAACGGCGCAGGAAGGCCGGCAGCTCCCGGTCGTCCTCGTCGCTCTCGCCGCGGCGGCGCAGGAAGGTGGGCACGTCCAGCTCGTCTTCGAAGGGCGACACGAAGCCGTCGTCGGTCCGTGCGCCGCGGGGCGGGGGCTCGGCCGTGGCCCGCGGCGGGTCCGCCGTCTCGGGTGCCGGCTCGTGCTCCAGCTCCGCCAGCGGCAACACCGGATCGTGCGGCTCGCGCCGCAACGGCATCACCCGCGCCAGGTCGGTGGAATCGCGGCGGTCGCGGTCGCGCCCCCGGCCCAGATGCCCGTCGTCGAGGCCGGTGGCGATCACGGTCACCCGCACCTCGCCGTCCTTCATGGTCTCGTCCACGACGGCACCGAAGATGATGTTGGCGTCCTCGTGGGAGGCTTCGTGGACCAGCGATGCGGCCTCGTTCACCTCGAAGAGGGTCATGTCGAGGCCACCGGTCACGTTGATGAGCACGCCCCGCGCGCCCTCGATCGAAAGGTCCTCGAGTAGCGGGCTCGAGATGGCGGTGCGGGCCGCCTCCACCGCGCGCGCTTCGCCCCGGGCCACACCGCTGCCCATCAGGGCCATGCCCATCTCGTTCATGATGGTGCGGACGTCGGCGAAGTCGAGGTTGATCAGGCCGTGGACCGTGATGAGGTCCGAGATGCCCTTGACGGCGCCGTGCAGCACCTCGTCGGCCAGGTTGAAGGCGTCCTTCATCGCGGTCTGCTTGCCGGCCAGGGCGAGAAGGCGCTGGTTCGGGATCGTGATCAGGGTGTCGACCACGCGGTGCAGCTCATCCATGCCGCGGTCCGAGTGGCGCTGTCGCACCCGCCCCTCGAACATGAAGGGCTTGGTCACCACTGCCACGGTGAGGGCCCCGACCTCGCGGGCCACCTCCGCAATCACCGGGGCCGCGCCGGTGCCGGTGCCGCCGCCCAGACCAGCCGTCACGAAGACCATGTCCGAGCCGATCAGCAGCTCGCGGAGTCGATCGCGGGCCTCCAGGGCCGAATCGCGGCCCTTGTCCGGGTTGGCGCCGCAGCCGAGTCCGCGGGTCACCTCCGATCCCAGCTGCAGCCGAACCGGAGCGCGACTGTGCTGGAGGGCCTGGGCGTCGGTGTTGGCGGCCACGAAGTGCACGCCGCCGAGGCCGCGCTCGACCATGGTGTTGAGGGCGTTGCCCCCGCCCCCCCCCACGCCGATCACCTTGATGACGGCCTGGTTGTGCGACGCGTCCTCGAACTCGAGGAGATCGTCCTCGACGTCCTCGGGCCCGATCTCGAGCAGATCGACCTGGTCGGTGGAATTGGACTCGGAAAGGCGGTCGTCCCGGCGGGATCCTCGGGATCCCCGGTTCCTCTTAGGCGCCATCGCTCACCCCCCTCGGCTCGGCGCTTGTGTTGCCGGCCAGTCTACATGAAACCCTCAAAAAATCAGCAGCTTGATGCCCCGAATTGCGGCGCTGTCAGGTTCAGTCCAGATCGCCGTAGAACCAGTCGCGCATCCGCTGGCGCACCCGTCGGAAGATGGAGTCGTCACGGATCCGGAAGCGGCTCTGCTGTCGTCCGCGGCCCTGGTGGGCGCCGTACAGGACCAGCCCGACGCCGGTCGCGTACATGGGACTGCGGACCACGTCCTGGAGGCCGCCCACGTGGGTCGGGGAGCCCAGCCGCACCGGGCTCTCGAAGATCTCCTCGGCCAGGTCCGGCATGCCCGCCAGCGCCGAGCACCCGCCGGTCAGGACCACGCCGGACG
>JBFGIM010000098.1:0-11459 GCA_041577695.1 Myxococcota bacterium
AACGAGTCGCGACCGATGCCGGTGCTGGTGGCTCGGGCCGAGGCGCCGCTCCCCTGGGTCGGCGGCTGGTGGCTCCAGCTCGACGGCAGCGCCCCGCCCGAGGACGCCTCGCTCGGCCTCGAGGCGGCGCGGGCCGTGCTGCGGGCACCCTCGCTGGGGATCGAGCTCGAGTGGGCCGTCGGCGAAGCGAGCCCCGCGTCTCCGCTGGCGCTGCGCGCCCCCGAAACCACGGGCTGCTAGCTTCGCATTTGCCGCGCCCGACGTCGCGAGCACTGGAGGGCCCCCCGCCATGACGCGCTGGTTCATCCTCTCCGCCATCGGCCAGGACCGGCCGGGCCTCGTCGCCGACCTCTCCCAGCTGATCTACGACTGCGACGCCAACCTCGAGGATTCGCGCATGACGATCCTCGGCACCGACTTCGCCGTGATCCTGCTGGCATCGTCGAACAGCGACGGCTGCGGCGACGCCCTGGCCCACGGCGCCAAGCGCCTGGAGCGCGACCACGGGCTCACCATCCTGCTGCGGGCCCTCGACGGCGGCCCGCGCGCGGCCCTCCCCGCCGAACACGTGCTGCTGCGCGTCCGGGCGGCCGGCGAGGACAAGGCCGGGATCGTGGCCAGCCTGTCCCGGGTGCTGGCCGAACACGGCATCAACATCCTGGAGCTGAGCACCCGCAGCCAACCGGGCCCCGGCGGCTCGCCCCACTACGAGATGACCGTCACCGCCGAGGCCCCCAAGCGCACCGACCTCGACGCCCTGCGCGCCGCCCTCGACCGCGAGGCCAACCGCCTCGTCATCGACGTCCAGCTCGACCGCGCCTGAACCCCACCCAACCCCAAGGCGCGCAGCACATGCCCCTGCACGTCTCGCGGAGGGGCGGGGCCGCTGCGCTCCATGGCTCGCACTGGCGCCGAGACCGCTGAGTAGCGTGGTCGGGGACCGGCCCAACGGGGCTACCGCCCCTCAGGGCCGGCGCGCTCCCGGCGACGGCGTAGCCTGCTGCGCTTGACTTCCGCTCCGCGGCCCCGCCCCTCCGCGATCGCCGCGAGCTGGAGCGAACGCGCGGCGAGCCGGGTCCGGGCGGGGGTCGGGCGGAAGTAGAGCGCAGCCTCGGCACGGCGACCGGCGGATGCGAAGCCGGCCCTGCGAAGCACTGGGCCGGCGGCTCGATGTTCCAGAGCGGCCACCCAAGCCCCGCAGCGAGCCATGGAGCCCGGCCCCTGCCCGGACCCGGCCTCCACCGAGGGAGCGCCCGCTACCAACCGGCGATGGCACAGACTGGTTGTGAGGAGAAAGGGGGGGGCGGAGCTCAGTGCTCTTCGAGGCCGCAGTCGCGGATCTTCTGGAGGAGCGTCTTGTAGCTGACGCCGAGCAGGCGCGCGGCCTGTTTGCGGTTCCAGTGGGTGCGGTGGAGCATGCGGTCGATCGTCTCGCGTTCGGCTTGTTGCGCCGCGCGCCGACCGACCTCCTTGAGGGGCACCTGCCCCGCCGTCGCCGCCATCTCGTCGACCAGATCCGTGAAGCGCGAGTCCGCGCCGCTGCCGCGGCCGCCGGCGAGCACCTCTTCCAGGATCGAGTCCTCGCTGCCGAGCACCACGACCCGCTTCACCATGTTCTCGAGCTCGCGGATGTTGCCCGGGAACTCGTAGCGTTCGAAGGCGCGCATCAGGGCGGCGCTGGGTCGCCGCAGTGGGCGGCCGTACTTGAGCGCGTAGCGTTCCATGAACAGATCCACCAGCGGCTGCACTTCCTCGCGGCGGTCGCGCAGGGGCGGGATCCCGATGTTCACCACGTTGAGCCGATAGTAGAGATCTTCGCGGAAGCCGCCCTCGGCCACCATCTGCTCGAGCGGACGGTTGGTGGCGCACACCACGCGGACGTCGACGCTGATCTCCTTGTTCCCACCCAGGTGGGTGAAGCTGGCATCCTGGAGCACCTGGAGCAGCTTCGCCTGGAGACCCGGGCTCATCTCGCCGATCTCGTCGAGGAAGATGGTTCCGGTATCGGCCATCTCGAACTTGCCCGGCTTGCGCGACACGGCGCCGGTGAAGGCGCCCTTCTCGTAGCCGAAGAGCTCGCTCTCGAGCAGGTCCTCGGGCAGCGCCGCGCAGTTCACCTTGACGAAGGGGCACTCCGAGCGGCTGGAGGCCTGGTGGACCGTTCGCGCCACCACCTCCTTGCCGACGCCGCTCTCGCCCTGGATCAGCACCGTGACGTCGGTGCTGGCGATCTGCTCGATCAGCTCGCGCACCGCGCCCATGGCGGGGCCCTGCCAGACGAACTCGGCACCGCCCGTCTCGAGCTGGTGCAGCAGGCGCGCGCGCTCCTCGGCCAGGTCGAGGTTCTCGAACACGCCGCGCAGCGTATTCTCGAGCTCGTCCTCTTCGAAGGGCTTGTTCAGGTAGTTCACCGCGCCGAGCTCCATGGCCTCGACGATGGTGCTGGCGATGCCGACCACCGACAGGATCACGACCGGCAGCTCCGGATACGACTCCCGAATGCGGCGCAGCGTCTCGATTCCGTCGAGCCCGGGCATCATCACGTCCATCAGCACGGCGTCGGGATTGGCGCCGGCCTCGAGCAGCGACAGGGCACGCCGTCCGTCCTCGGCCGTGTCGACCTCGTAGCCGCGCAGCTCGAGCAGGCTGGCCAGATAGCTGCGGATGCCCTCGGCGTCGTCCACCACCAGGATGCGGCGGGGCTGTCTGCGGTCCTTCGTCGCCGCCGCCACTACGCGGCCTCCGGGGCCGGCAGGAAGAACACGAAGCGGCTGCCGCCGGTGGGGCGCGGCTCGACGTGGATGGCGCCGCCATGGGCCTCGACGATGCGCTTGCAGAGCGCCAGGCCCAGGCCGAGACCACCCTCCTCGGCGGCCTCGCCGGTGCGCACGTAGGGCTCGAAGATGCGCTCGCGGTCGCGCGGGCTCACACCGGGCCCCTCGTCGGAGACCGAGACTTCGGCGCAGGGCCGTCCGTCGAAGACGCCGGCGCGCACCGAGATCTCGACCCGGGTGCCGGGCGGCGCGTACTTGACCGCATTGCCCAGCAGGTTGATCAGCACCTGCTCGATGCGGGGCGGATCGAAGCGGGGCGCCGGTGTCGCGGGATCGACGCGCACCTCGGCGGCCAGCTCGCGCTCGCTCAAGAGAGGCGTCAGCTGCCCGAGGGCGGCGCGGACAGTGGGCTCGAGCGGCGCCCGGGTCACCTCCAGCGGGCCGACCACCGACGCCTTGCGCGCGGCCTCCAGCAGGTTGCCGATGAAGGTGTTGAGCCGCTGGCAGCTCTTCTGCGCCTCGCGCAGGAAGTGCTCCTGGCGCTCGTTCAGCTCACCGATCTCACCCGACAGCAACAGCCGGTTGTATCCGGAGATCACCGTCACCGGCGTCCGCAGCTCGTGGCTCACCACCGTCAGCATCTCTTCGCGCTGTGCTCCCTCTCGCTCGAGCCGCTCGCGCAGGGCCACGGTGCGGCGATTGGCCGCCGCCAGCTCCCGGCCCAGCCGCAGCAGCTCCTCCTCCAGCGTCTGCTCCGCGCTCGCGTCGCGAATCACCAGCCCGTGGCACCCCGGAGCCTCGAGCTCGACAAAGGCCACGCGTACGGAAAGCGGCGCCCCCCGGCGGCGCGCGATGCGGGCCAGCCCGCTCGTCGCTTCCGGCGTCCTCCGGGACGGCTCCTCGGCGAACAGGCTCGAAGCGGGCCGTCCCACCAGATCGCGGGAGTGCACGAACCCCGCCAGCCGCGCGAGCGAGGCGTTCGCCCAGCTCACGATTCCAGCGCGGACCACCGCCAGCCCGTCTCCAGCTGCCTCGAGCAGCGGGCGTAGCTCCTCGTCCCGGGGCTCGTCGGCACTGCGCTCCAAGCCGTGGCGCCTCCCTCGGACCTCCCCGGGCAGCGTGGTATCTTCTTCTCCGCTTCGGCGGGCCACTGGTTTAATCGCCCCGTTTCAGCCGGACCTTTAGGCTCGGACCCTTGCCTCGGATCCCTGGACGGGGACTTTCTGGCCGCTGGAGCCCCCTGAGCTGCTGGAGACCGGCCATTCCGACCGACCCCGCCCGCCGCGTGGACGAGCTCATCCGCGAGATCGAGCGCCACAACGAGCTCTACTACCTGCGCGACGAGCCCGAGGTGTCGGACGCCGAGTGGGACGCCCTGCTCCGCGAGCTCCAGGAGCTCGAAGCCGCCCACCCCGAACTTCTCCGCCCGGATTCCCCGACCCAACGATTGGGGGCCTCTCCCCCCACCGGCGCCTTCCCCACCGTCGAGCATCGGGTCCCGATGCTCTCGCTCGACAACGCCATGAACGAAGGCGAGTTCCTCGCCTTTCTCGAGCGGGTCCAGCGCCTGGCCGAGCAGGACGCTCCCCTGGAATACGTTGGGGAGCCGAAGCTGGATGGGGCCGGCGTCGAACTGATCTATCGAGCAGGTCGATTGGAGGTCGGCTCGACCCGCGGCGACGGCCGCAAGGGCGAGGACGTCACCGCCAACCTGCGTCAGTGCCCCACGATCCCCCTGACACTTCACTGCGACACGCCGCCCCAACGCGTCTCGGTGCGGGGCGAAGTGGTCCTGCCGCACAAGGCCTTCGAGCGACTCAACCGGCTGCGGCGCGAAGCCGGGCTCGATCCCTTCGTCAATCCGCGCAACGCCGCGGCCGGCGCTCTTCGCCAGCTGCACAACATCGACCGCGCACGCCTGCGCTCACTCGAGTTTCGCGCCTATGCACTTGCTGAGGGTAAGCCCCAAGGCGTGCAAAGCCAGTGGCAGGTGCTCGAGACGTTGCGTTCCTGGGGCTTCGGGGTCACCGAGCAGTGCGCGCGTTGTCCGGACCCGGCCGCCGCGCTCGCCTATCACCAGCGCATGCTCGCGGCGCGCGAGGATTTTCCGATCGAGGTGGACGGCACCGTCTTCAAGGTGAACTCGCTGGCGCTCCAGGAGAAGGTCGGCAACCTGCCCCGCTCGCCGCGCTGGGCCATCGCGGTGAAGTTCCCGCCGCAGCAGGCCACCACCGTCGTCGAGGCCATCGAGGTGAACGTGGGCCGCACCGGCGCGCTGACGCCGGTGGCCAAGCTGGAGCCGGTCTTCGTGGGGGGCGTCACGGTGTCGAACGCGTCGCTCCACAACCAGGACGAGGTCGAGCGCAAGGACGTTCGGGTGCGTGACACCGTGGTGGTGCAGCGCGCCGGCGACGTCATCCCCCAGGTGGTGAAGGTCGTCGAGAGCAAGCGCCCCAAGGGCACGCGGCGCTGGAAGATGCCCGCCGCCTGTCCCGTGTGTGGCTCCGAGGTCGTTCGCCTCGAGGGCGAGGCCGTGACGCGCTGCCCGAATCTCGACTGCCCGGCCCAGCTCAAGAACAACCTGTTCCACATCGCGCGCCGCGGGGCGCTCGACATCGAGGGCCTGGGCGAGAAGCTGATCGACCAGCTGGTCGAGGCCGGTCGGATCGCTCGCATCTCGGACCTGTTCGCCCTGGACCGCGATGCGCTGCTCGGGCTCGAGCGCATGGGCGAGAAGTCGGCCACCAACCTGATCGAGGCGCTCGAGCGGAGCAAGGACACCCGCTTCTCGCGCTTCCTCATCGCACTGGGCATCCGCCACGTGGGCGAGGGCGTGGCGGAGCTGCTGGCGCGCCACTTCGGCGGCGACCTGGACGCGTTGATGGCCGCCCCGAAGGAGGTGCTGGAGCGGGTCGAGGGCGTGGGGCCCACCATCGCCGAGAGCGTGGTCTCCTTCTTCGCCGATCGGCGCAATCGCGCCGAGGTGGAGCGGCTGCGCCAGCAGGGCCTGCGCTGGCCGCGCAGCGAGCCCACGGCAGCGGTGAGCGGACCCCTGGCCGGCAAGACCCTGGTGCTGACCGGCACCCTCGACGGAATGACCCGCGAGGAGGCCAAGGAACGCATCGAGGCCGCCGGCGGGCGTGTTACCAGCTCGGTGTCGAAGAAGACGCACTACGTCGTCGCCGGCGCCGAGCCCGGCAGCAAGCTGGCCCGGGCCGAGAAGCTCGAGATTCCCGTCCTCGACGAAGCGGGCTTGCTGGAGCTTCTCGGCGCCTGAGGTGTCAGCTCGCGATGCGCTTCTTCGCGCGTTGGCATACCAGCAGGCTTCCCACACACCCGATCGCAAGGAGTGCCGCATCCGGCTCGGGTGCCGGTACGATGGCGAGGTTTCGGGGAGCGATCAGCTGCGTCGTGAGAACCGTGGTGATGCCGCCGGGGCTCACGCGACTCACCAGCGCGTTGCTTGGTTGGAAGAGGTCGGAGCCGGCGACGACTGCGTTTCCTTCGGAATCGATCTCGATGTCGTGCAGGATCATGGGAAGGAAGCTCCCCCCTACCTGACCGAGGGCGCTGCCGTCCGTGTCGAAGCGCACGATCACGGAGGAGTCCGTGACCAGGAGAGTGCCGCTCGCCTCGAAAGCAATGTCCGTCGGCCCGGTCCGGTTCGCGACGATGACGTCCTGGTTGAACGCGTTGTCGAGAGGGTCGTACGTGTCTGGGTCGATCCGAACCACTTTGCCCTCGAAGAAGCCGAAACGCCCGGGGTCGGCCACATAGATCATTCCGTCCGGTCCCACCGCACAGCCCTGCGGGTTGATCAGGGACCCCTTCGACGCCACGATTTCCTGCGCTCCGGTCGTGAGGTCGACCCGTACGACACCTTCGATCGAGGCACTGTCGTCGACGCCGTAGGCGATTCCGTCAGCCACGACCAGATCTGCTGCGCCCGCGAGAAGGGGTATCGCGGCCATGGGAATCGGGGTCTCGTTCCCCGTAGAGAGATCGACGCGTAGGATGTCGAACCCGGCGTCGTTGGCGATCAGACTTCCGTCGGAATCGAATGCGTACGCTGCGTAGAATCTTTCGAGCACGAGTTCGGGCACCGAATCGACTCGAAATATCCCAGACGGTCCCGCGGTAGTGCCGGAGACGAGAACGTCACCGGGCATCAGGTCAACCGCGAAGGCCTCCACACCAACGAGCAACGATGCCGCCACTGCCAGAACAACAAGAATCGAAGACCGTTCCCGCGAAGGATGTTCCATCACTGCTTCCAGATCTACTTCCAGATCGCCGGCGCTCTCTACCGCTTCTTCTCCATGGATCTGCAACCCGGGTGCCAAGCCTCGGGCTCTGAGATGACCGTGAGCACCGGAGGCGAGGTGATTTGCCCCGGCAGTGGGGAATATCGCGCGGCCCGTCAGGCGCTTTCTTCTCGGAGGGCCACGGCCCTTGCGTAGACTTCGCGCCTGGGCACGCCGGCCGCATGCGCCAGCTCGGCGGCAATCTCGCGGGCGCCTCGACCCTCGGCGAGCAGATCCCGGATTCGAGCGTCCAGCTGGTCCTGCTCCCACGTCGCGTCCAGCGCTGCCCCTTCGACGACGATCGTCACCTCGCCGCGCGCACCCTCGGAGAAGCGCTCGGCCAGCTCCGTCAGCGTGCCGCGCGCGATCTCCTCGTGGCGCTTGGTCAGCTCGCGCGCGACGCAGGCGCGACGGTCGCCGAGCTCCTCGGCCAGCACCGCCAGCGTCGCGCCTACGCGGCGCGGCGATTCGAAGCAGAGCAAGGTCTCGGAGCGCCCACGCCAGCTCTCGAGCAGCGCGCGCCGGGCGCCGGCCCGGCGCGGCAGGAAGCCCAGGAAGGCGAAGGGCACCGCCTCGAAGCCGCTCACGGTGAGGGCGGCCAGCACGGCCGAGGCGCCCGGAATCGGCTCGACCCGGTGCCCCGCCGCGAGCGCCGCAGCCACCAGCCGGCTGCCCGGATCCGAGACCAGTGGCGTCCCGGCGTCGGAGACCAGCGCCACGCTGCGGTTCGCCGCCAGCGCCTCGAGCGCCTCGCCCACCCGCGACGCCTCGTTGTGGGCGTGGAGCGAACGCGGCCGCGCGTCCACGGCGTGACGTTCGAGCAGCGTGCGGGTACGCCGCGTGTCCTCGGCAAAGAGCAGGTCCGCCTCACCCAGCACGCGCAGTGCGCGCAGCGTGACGTCCTCCAGATTGCCGATCGGCGTGGCCACCAGGTACAGGGTGCCCATGGCCCCGGAGGATGGGGTAGCTTCGCGCCGCGCCCCACCCCGGTCCCGCGGAGTCCGCCATGACCGGGGATCCGCGCGCTGCCCTCGGGCGCCAGGGCGAGACGCGCGCCGCCGACTACCTGCGCGCCCGCGGCTACCGCATCCTGGCGCGCAACGAACGCTGCGACGGCGTCGAGATCGACCTCATCGCCGCGCGCGGCCGGACCCTGGCCTTCGTCGAGGTGAAGACCCGCCGCAGCCACGCGGCGGGCCGCCCGGAAGAAGCGGTCGATGGGCGCAAGCGCGCGCGCCTGGTGCGCGGCGCGGCCGCGTGGATCTCGGCACACCGGCCGCGAGCGCGACGGTTGCGCTTCGACGTGATTGCCTGCGAGGTGGATCGGCAGGAGTGCTGGTCGATCCGCCACTGGGTCGGCGCCTTCGACGCCGGAGAGTGATGCGGAGCGCGCGCACCGGTGGCGAGACCCTACTCGGCCTTGAGCTGGTCCATCGCACGCCGCAGGCGCTCGGAGCGTTGAGCGAGGCCGCTGACCATCTGCTCGAAGGCATTGGCGCGGCGCGCGCTCTCGGCGGCCACCTCGCGGAACACGTCGAGGGCCTCGTGGATGGTCTGGCTCTCGCGGGCCTGGGCCTCGGAGCGGCGCACCACGGCGGCCACGCCGGTATCCACGTCGTGGACGGCGCGGGTGATCACCTCGCTCTGCCGGCTCTGCTCCGCGGTCGAGAGCTTCACGTCGTGGCCGAGCTGTCGCACCCGGTCCACCACCTTGCGGATGGTGACGGCGAGCTTGGTCTGCTCGCGGGTGTTGCGGTGGGTCTGCTCGACCCGCTCGCGCACGCGCCCCATGGCGACTTCGACCTCGCCCAGGTCCATGGCCTGGCGGCCGGTGGCCTCGACGATCTCGCGAACGCGTAGGGCGGTCCCCTCGCTGTGCTCCAGGATGCTGCCGAGCACCTCGCCGGCCACCCGCGAGCGCGACACGCCGCGGGCCACCGTCTCCGAGCCGCCCGCCACCGCGTCCACGGCGGCGGCGGTCTCGCTCTGCACCGACTCGATCAGGACGGCGATCTCCTGGGTGGAACGCGCGGTGTGCTCGGCCAGGCCGCGAACCTCGCCCGCCACCACGGCGAAGGCGCGGCCCTGCTCACCCGCCTGGGACGCGATGATGGCCGCGTTCAGCGCCAGCAGGTTGGTGCGCTCGACGATCGACTGGATCACGCCCAGCACCTCGCCGATGGCGTCGGACTTCTGGGCCAGGCCGCCGACGCTGCTCTCGATGCGCTCGAAGCTGGCGCGGATCGCCTGCATGGCAGCGACGGTCTCCTCGACGGCCTGGGTGCCCCGGGTCGCCTCGCGGCTGGCCTCGGTCGAGAGCTCGCCGCACTCCTTGGCGTTGCCCTCCACCTGGTGCACCGCAGCGGCGAGCTGCCGCAGCAGGCTCGCGGTCTCCTCGCTCGAGCCCTCGAGCACGTCCATGGCGGCGGCGATCTCCTCGACGCTGGCCGCCAGCTGCACGGCCCCGGACGACGCACCGTCGATCGAACCCGAAAGCTCGTCCATGTGGCTCGCCACCTGGTTGATCGACGCGTCCATCTCGAAGATCGACGAGGCCGTCTCGCGGGCGCGGTCGCCCACCTGATCGAGGTTGGTGTGGGTCTCGCGGATCGCGTCGGTGACGTGCGCGATCGAGCCGGAGGCGGCCTCGATGGCGCTCTCCTGGCGGCGCACGTCGGCAGACATGCCCAGGGCGCTGGTGGACAGCGCCTCGCTCAGCTCGGTCACCGCCACCCCGCTGTCGCGCACCTGGGCCACCAGCTCTTCGAGGCTGGCCGCCATGGTGTTGAACGAGCGCGCAACGTCGCCGATCTCGTCGTCGCGGCCGGCCTGCACCCGCGTGTCGAGGCGCCCGCGAGCGATCGCCTGGGCGCCCGCCGCCATCTCGGCCAGCGGCTCGGCCACGCGACCGCGCAGCATGCGCGCGATGGCATGGGAGACGCCGTAGACCACCGCCAGCAGCAGCGCCACGATCAGCACGTAGCTCGAGAAGCGTTGGGTCAGGGCACTGGTGTCCCAGCTCACGCGGATGCTGCCCAGTCGTTCGCCGTCCAGCACCAGCGGCGCGGTCAGCTCCAGTGCGTGGCGGCCGAAGACGTGGCGGCCCGGCGCCGGGCCGGCGCCCTCCAGCGGCTCGGCATCGCCGGCCCGATAGGCCGCGAACACGCGGCCCCGGACGTCGTAGACGACCGCCCCCCGCACCTCGGAGGCCGCCGCCAGCGAGCCGAGGATCATCTCGGCAGCCTCGGGGTCGGCGAAGCGAAGCGCGTCGGCGGTGTTGGTGCCGATCACGGCTGCGAGCGTCCCGACGTCGCGCACCAGTGAATTGCGCAGCGACACCGCGTCATAGGCGATGAAGACCACGCA
This sequence comes from Myxococcota bacterium, assembly GCA_041577695.1. Taxonomy (GTDB): domain Bacteria; phylum Myxococcota_A; class UBA9160; order UBA9160; family PR03; genus JASJBO01. The sequence continues at coordinate 10,445 of JBFGIM010000098.1, forward strand.
GGCCAGCGCCACTGCCACGCCGCTGGTGACGAAGGTCGTCACCGCCAGGCGTCGTGAGAGGCTCCAGCTCCGGGTGCGCGCCAACTCCTCAGCCCTCGTCGACGATACGGGCCAGGCGCAGCAGCCGCGAGCTCACCTTGAGCTGGGCGCGCTCGGCCACGGAGCGGTTGATCTCGAAGCGCAGCCGGCCGCCCTCCCGGTAGAAATTGATGGCGGCCCCGCGCTCGGCCAGGTTCTTCGTTTCGCCGACCAGCAGCACCTGGGCCCCGCCCAAGGCCTTGCGCAGCGCACCGAAGCGCTCCGTTTCGCTGCGCGGCACGAAGACCACGTGGCAGCGCCGAGCCTCGTCGGCAGCGTGGACGCGGATCGACTCGAGCGGGCGATCGGCCACTTTTTGGCCCTCGAGGACCCGATCGAGCGCGCCCCGGAACGGGTCGTCGCCGAAGACGGCGATCCGGATCGGCGCAGCGGGGCTCTCGAAGGCGGAGTCGGGCCATTCCACCAGGCGCGCGAAGTTGAGCAGGAAGGCCGCCTTCAGCTCGTACTCTTGCGCGGCGTCTTCGGCCCCGGCCGACGGGATCCACGCGCACAGCAGCAGCAGCGCCAGCGCGAAGCGCCCGCGCCGGCCCGATCCCGATCGTCCGTCAGCGTGAGTCGACAACGACACGAGCTCCCGTCAGCGTCTCCAGGTGACCATGCCGTAGAAGGTCCGCGGCACCGAGCTGCCCGCCGAGAACAGATCGTTGAACTCCTGGTGGCCGTGGTCGAAGAGGTTCTGTCCGGCGAGGCTCAGCTCCAGGCCCGGCCGCGGCTTCCAGCCGAGCCGCAGGTCGCCGCGCCAGTAGGACCCGGCGCCCTGGTTCGGCGCCGCGCCCACCCAATAGACGGCGCCGTCGAGCTCGAAGTTGTTGGGCAGGTCGAGGCGCGAGCGCAGCTGCACCTGGTGGGACGGATTGTCGCCCTCGGCATCTTCGGAGAGCGCGTCGCTGCTGCCGTTGTCGCGGGTGGAGTCTTG
>JBFGIM010000099.1:0-11355 GCA_041577695.1 Myxococcota bacterium
CGAAGAAGCGCCCCAGCACCGGACCCACCGAACGCTCGTACGGATAGGCGAGCACGTGGGGCGCCACGAGCACGCCATCGATCTGGGTTACGGGAGTCGCCATGTTGCTCTTCTCCAGCGTCGCCGTCACGCGTTCAGGAGCGGGAATCGCCGAGGATCAGGTCGGCCGCCAGGCGCACGTGCTCGATCACGCCGCGCTCCGTGTTGAGTCCCGAGGACCAGCCCACCAGGGCCGAGAACCAGACGTTGTTCATGACGAAGGCGATGACGTGCTCGCGCGAATCGATCTTGCCGGGATCGAGGGGCGAGCCGAGGTCGGGCACCTCGCCGCGCATGGCCGCCGAGATCATCCGGGCCACGCGCAGCTGCACACCGGCGATCTTGACCGCCGTATCCTTGTCGCCGGTGGCCATCGAACGGATCAGCGCCCGGGCGAACTGGGGACGCCGGGCGAGGGCGCGGGTGGCGCGCCGGAAGAACTCGGTGAGCCGAGCGGTCGGGTCGTCGCCGGGGATCGCGCGCGAGGCGAGCGAGGCCTCGAGCCGCTCGATCTCCTCGTTCAGCGCGAACAGCAGGATGTCTTCCTTGCTGCGGAAGTACTTGTAGAGCGTCCCCAGTGCCACCTCGGAGCGCTCGGCCACGTCGCGTAGCCGCACCGCCTCGAAGCCGCCCTTCTCGGCCAGCTCCACCGCAGCATCGACGATGCGGCGCATGCGCCGCAGCTGGTTGGTGGCCACGCGCGCCACCGGAGCCGGGGCTTCGGCAAGGCCTCCGGCGCTGCCGGCGTCGGGAGTGCGGCTACGGGTGCTCATCGGACGTAATTAGAACATGTTTCATTCTTGCCAGCAAGCCGCGCTTCCGATGACGAACGCTCAGCGCACCTCGGCGAAGAACTCGCGGACGTCTCCGACGAGAAGCTCGGGCTCCTCGAGGGCGGGGAAGTGGCCACCCCGCTCGAACTCGGTCCAGTGGACCACGTTGTAGAACCGCTCCGCCCACGCGCGCGGCGCGCGGAAGATCTCCCCGGGAAAGAGAGCGCATCCGGTCGGCACCTCCACCTGCGCCTCCAGCGGCGCCCAGCGTCCCGAGCGCATGGTTTCGCAATAGAGCCGGGTGGAGGAGGTGATGCTCTGGGTCACCCAGTAGAGGGTCACGTTGGTGAGCAGCTCGTCCTTGGTGAAGCGGGTCTCGACGTCACCGCCGGCCTCGGGCGTGAAGCGCTTGTTCGGGTCGCCGCCGCAGTCCCCCCAGGTACGGAACTTCTCGACGATCCAGGCCGCGAGACCGGCCGGGGAGTCGTTCAGCCCCACGCCAAGGGTCTGGGGCTTCGAGCCCTGGATCGACGAGTAGCCGGTCTCGTTCTGCTGGAAGCGCATCGAGGCCGCCAGGGACGCCAGCTCGCGGGGCGTGAGGTCCTCGGCCGGGTTCGCGACACCCTCGGGCGGGGTTGCCACCACCATGTTGAGGTGCAGGCCCGCGCAGTGCTCGGCATCGATCAGCGCGTTCTGGGACGCGATCATCGAGCCCCAGTCGCCCCCCTGGGCGCCATAGCGCTCGTATCCCAGCCGAGCCATCAGGGCTGCATTCACCTCGGCCATGCGGCGAACGTCCCAGCCGGGCTCGCGCGGTGCCTCGGACCAGCCGTAGCCGGGGATCGAGGGGCAAACCACGTGGAAGGCGTCCTCGGCGCGACCGCCGTGGGCGGTGGGGTCCGTGAGTGGAGCGATGATCTTGTGGAACAGGAAGACGGATCCGGGCCAGCCGTGGGTCAGGATCAGCGGGAAGGCGTTCTCGTGCCTGGAACGCGCGTGCAGGAAGTGGACGCGGTGGTCGAAGATCGACGTCGTGAACTGATCGAAGCCGTTCAGCAACCGCTCCTGGGCGCGCCAGTCGAACTTCTCGCGCCAGTAGGTGCACAGCTCGCGCAGGTAGTCAGCGTCGGTGCCATAGGCCCAGCCACTGCCCTCGATCGGATCGGGGAAGCGGGTGCGCGACAGGCGCTCGCGCAGGTCGTCGAGGACGGACTCGGGGACGTCGATGCGGAAGGGTTCGATGTCGGACATGGATGCCTCCGGGGCGCGCCGGGGGGTGCACGAGAAAGAGGCCGGAACCCGGGGTTCCGGCCTCTTTGCCGCGGGAACGAACGTGTCGGCTAGCGCCCCTTGGTCAGGCGGCCCACGTCGATGTAGCGGCGGATCTTGCCCTTGCTCTTGAAGGGCGTTCCGTAGTTGTCCCAGAACTCGATCCGGTTGCCGGTTCCGGTCTGGGTGTTGACGATCGTGTCCGAGACCACGCGCAGGTCATTGGGCTTCTCGACGCCCTCCCAGCCCACGTACTCCTCGAAGCCATCCTCGGACCAGCGGTGATTGTGCCAGATGATCTTCCACAGCTCCTCCTTCTGGTCGTAGGCGAAGGAGTAGAGCGGCGTGTAGGTCTGCTTGTCGAAGTAGATGTCCTTGTGGTGGTAGGGATGATCCGAGTTCTTCGGCTTCATCCGCACCTTCACCGCCTTGCGGATCTCCCAGCGATCGTCGGCATAGGACAGGCCGTAGGGGCCGAAGTTGTGGTCCTTGACGTACGGGTAGGCCTTCACCTTGGAGTTGACCGGCGCCAGGACGTCCATCTCACCCAGGCACTGCCAGGTGTACTGGGTGACGATGCCCGCGAACGAGCGCAGATCGTCGAAGGTGAAGTCGGTGCCCGAAACGGCGTCGGTCCGCTGCGCGGTCGAGATGCGGCGCACGCGGCGCAGGGTCGGCACGTACACCCAGGTGTCGTCGTTCTTGCCATCGACCTGGGGCTTGTCCGAGTCCTTGTAGCGGTAGGTCAGCACCAGGATGCCGCGGGCGTCGAAGGGCGCATCCACCTCGATGCCGAAGGCGCTCTTGCGCTTCTCGCCGCGGAACAGGTCGCCGCCCTGCTTGTCGAGGTACTGCGGCTCCACCCGGTGGGAGAGCTGCACCGTCTTCGAGGTGCCCTCGTAGTAGAGCGGCAGTTCCTCACCGCGGTCCCAGTAGGAGTAGAAGTACTTGGTCTGGGTGCCATCACCCTCCCACTGGTAGTCGAAGTTCCACATGTGCTTGACGCCCGCCTTCGGATCGCCCTTGCAGTCGATCTTGGCGGCTTCGAAGGGCTGGCCGGCGGTGTAGTTCGCCAGGCTCTCGTCGGGGCCGATCTTCGCCTGCCCGGCGAACTTCGCGCTGGCGGCCTGGTAGGCCGCGGCCGGGGCGTAGTCGCGCTGGAAGGGACCGATCTCGAGCTTCATTCCCTCGTAGAAGAAGAAGTCGCGGTTGGCCCAGAACTCCGGCGGCAGGTAGGGCTTGATCTGGTCGATCTTGTCCAGGGTGATGACGTCACCTTGCTTGAAGGCCGGTCCGCCCACGCTCGCATCGTCCTGTGCAAGAGCCGTGGGGGGCAGAAGCAGGCCGGCCAGCAGGGCCAGCGCAAAGAGCGGGCGCCAACGCATCATCGCGTCGATCTCCTTTGGTGAGCGGCGCGGGCCGGAGGCGCACCCGCGCGAGGGAGGCGAAAGGGCAGTGCCGGCGGGGAGCCCGGACGCTGCAGGGGTTCTGAACCGGTCCATCCTAGCCTGCCTGGTTCGGGAAGTCAGCGAGAATCCCCCCCGGGCCCGGCTCCACTTCACGAGAAGCGCGTTCATATGGAGTTGGACGCTCCAGATCGCGATCCGGATTCGCGAGAGAGGCTCGTCGATCAAGCCTCTCGATCGGCGGCGAGAACCTCGGGCGGCGCCTGGACCAGCTCGATCAACACGCCCTGGCCACCGTAGGGCGACGCTGCGTTCCCCTTGGGGTGGATGAAGCACACGTCGTGTCCGGCCGCACCCTTGCGAATGCCGCCGGGCGTGAAGCGGACGCCCTCGGCTTCGAGCCATTTCACGGCCTCTGCCAGATCGTCGACCCACAGACCCACGTGGTTCAACGCCGGCTCGTGCACCCTGGGGCGCCCGTCGGGATCGATCGGCTGCATCAGGTCGACTTCGACCTGCCACGGGCCGCGGCCCGCCACGGCGATGTCCTCGTCGACGTTTTCCTTTTCGCTTCGGAAGCTTCCGCGGGGCGTCAGCCCCAGCAGGTCGACCCAGAAGTGGCGCAGGGCCGCCTTGTCGGTTGCGCCGACGGCGATCTGCTGGATTCCGAGGATGCGAAAGGGTCGTTGGGACATCGGGGGAGGGCCGCCTTCTCGAGGGACCTCGAAATGTACCCCCGCCGGGCGCCGCTGCTACCGTGCGGCCATGCAGAGCCCTCGCGCCCGCGTGTACTTCCGCTCGCTGGGCTGCGCCAAGAACCAGCTCGACACCGAGGTGATGTTGGGGGCCCTGGCCACCCGCGGCTTCGCGCTGGCCGAACAGCTGGACGACGCCGACGTCGCCGTCGTCAACACCTGCTCCTTCATCGGGCCCGCCCGGGAGGAGTCGGTGGAGGCCATCCTCGAGCTGGCCGAGCTGCGCGACGACGGCCGGCTCCGGGCACTGCTGGTCGCGGGCTGCCTGCCCCAGCGCTACGGCGCCGAGCTGGCTCGGGAGCTGCCCGAGGTGGACGCCTTCGTCGGCACCGGTGACTTCCCGCGCATCGCCGAGATCGTCGACCGCGCGCTGGCCGGGGAAGAGCGCGGCATCTACGTGGAGGCGGGGCGCACCCATCTCTATGACGACACGACACCGCGCATCCTGCTCGGCCCCACCCACAGCGCCTACATCAAGATCGCCGAGGGCTGCGACCGCATCTGCGCCTTCTGCGCCATCCCCGGCATCCGCGGTCGCTTCCAGAGCCGCACAGCCGAGTCGTTGCTGGCGGAGACGAGCCAGCTCGCCGCCGGCGGCGTACACGAGATCAACCTGGTGGCGCAGGATTCCACCTCCTGGGGCAAGGACCTGGACGGACGGCCCGACCTGGCCGGGCTGCTGCAGCAGCTCGATCGCGCCGAGAAGGGCCCCGAGTGGCTCCGCGTGCTCTACCTCTACCCGAGCGCGGTGACCGATGCGTTGATCGAGGTGCTGGGCGGCGGACGGCGGCTGCTGCCCTACGTGGACGTACCGCTCCAGCACGCCAGCGATCCCATCTTGAAGGCGATGCGGCGCGGCACCACCGAGGCGCGCCAGCGCAAGCTGGTGGAGCGCCTGCGCGCGGGCATCGACGGCCTCACCCTGCGCACCACGTTGATCGTGGGCTTCCCGGGCGAGACCGACGCCGACTTCGAGCAGCTCTGCGAATTCGTGCGCGACGTCCGCTTCGACCGGGTGGGCGTGTTCCGCTACTCGGACGAGGAGGGCACCGCGGGGTTCGAGCTGCCGAACAAGGTGCCGCGCGAAGTCGCCATCGAGCGCCACCGTGCACTGATCGGAATCCTGAGCACGCTGCAGCGCGAACGGCTCGAGAAGGAGCTGGGCCGGGAGGTGCGCGTGCTGGTGGACCAGGGGGGCCCAGACCGCGCCGTCGGGCGCAGCTCGGCCCAGGCGCCCGAGATCGACGGGCAGATCCTGCTGCGCGGGGGCGCCGAGGCCGGAAGCTTCGTGACGGCCCGGATCACCGCGGTGCGCGGGGCGGACCTCGAAGCGGAGCTCTAGTTGGCGAACGCCGGCAGCTTCGGACGCGCGCTGGTGGCCTGCGCCTGTCTTCTCGCCAGTGCGCCGGCCGCGGCGGCGGGCGGGTACCCGTCCGGAACCCCCGAGCCCGCGTCGCCCGTCGTCCACCCGACGCGGGTCTACTGGGGCGATCCCCACGTGCACAGCGGTTGGTCGGCGGACGCCGCGTCCTGGGGCGCCACCCTGGGTCCCGAGTCCACGCTGCGCTTCGCGCGGGGCGAAGAGGTGGTTTCCTCCCTCGGACGCACCGCTCGTCTGGCGCGACCGCTCGACTGGGTCGCGCTGACCGATCACTCGGAGAGCCTCGGAACGATCTTCGAGATCCGTGAGGGCAACCCCGAGTGGATGAAGGTGCCGCTACTCGCGCGCTGGCACGACCTGCTGAAGGCCGGGCGCGGGCAGGCGGTCAAACGCGAGCTGGCGGCGGCCTATTTCGGCGACCAGCTTCCAGCGGTGCTGCGCGACCCGCAGCGCCCCATCACGGTCTGGCGCAGGAGCACCGCAATCGCGGAGGCCTTCAACGAGCCCGGGCGCTTCACCACGCTGCTCGGATTCGAGTGGACCAGCAACGCGGGCGGCGGCGACAACCTCCACCGCAACGTGATCTTCCGCGACGGCGCGGAGCGCGCCGACCAGATGGCCCCGCTGACGGCCTTCGACAGCGAGAATCCCGAGGACCTGTGGGCCTGGATGTCCACCTGGGAGAAGAAGACCGGCGGGCGCGTCATGGCCATCCCCCACAACGGGAACCTCTCGAACGGGCGCATGTTCGCGCCCACCACCTTCGCGGGCGATGCGCCGAACCGATCCTGGGCCGAGGCTCGCGCGCGCTTCGAACGCCTGTACGAGATCACCCAGATCAAGGGCGACGGCGAGACCCATCCCGAGCTGTCGCCCCGCGACGAGTTCGCCGACTACGAGACCTGGGACGTCGGCAACATGACGGGCGCGCCCAAGGCGCCGGGGATGCTGAAGCACGAGTACGCGCGCGCGGCGGCCCTGAAGGGGCTCGCCCTCGAGCACGAGATCGGGATCAATCCCTTCAAGCTCGGCTTCGTCGGCGGCACCGACTCGCACACCGGCCTGGCCACGGCGGACGAAGACAACTTCTTCGGCAAGCACACCCGGGTCGAACCCTCCCCCGCGCGCTGGAGCCGGCGCGTGGTGGCGCGGGCCCGCGGCTGGCGCATGGCGGCGAGCGGCTACACCGGCATCTGGGCCAGCGCGAATACGCGCGAGGCCTTGTGGGACGCCCTGGCCCGGCGCGAGGCCTACGCCACCACCGGCTCGCGCATCACCGTGCGCTTCTTCGGCGGCTACGACTTCACCCGCAGCGACGCCAGCGGGCCCGATCCGGCGCGGGTGGGCTACGCCAGGGGCGTACCGATGGGCGGCGACCTGGCGCCGGCCCCGACCGGCACGGCGCCCACCTTCCTGGTGGCCGCGCTCAAGGACGCCCGGAGCGGCAACCTCGATCGCATCCAGCTGGTCAAGGGGTGGATGGGCGCAGACGGCGCGCTCCACGAGAAGGTGGTGGACGTGGTCTGGTCGGGCGACCGCAAGCCCGACGCGCATGGGAAGCTGCCGCCGGTGGGCAACACGGTGGACGTGGCCACCGCCACCTGGACCGACACGATCGGTGCGCCGCAGCTCGCCGGCGTGTGGCGCGACCCGGACTTCGATCCGGCGCAGCGTGCCTTCTACTACCTGCGGGTGCTCGAGATCCCGACACCGCGCTGGACCGCCCACGACGCCGTGCGCTTCGGCATCCGGATGCCGGAAGAGGTGCCCATGACGACCCGGGAGCGCGCCTACACCTCGCCCATCTGGTACACACCCGGCGGCTAGGTCACCCTGCCGCCGATGCGTCTGCTTCGAGAGCCGCTGGTCCACTTCCTGCTGGGCGGCGGGCTCCTCTTCCTGCTCTACGGATGGATTGCCGCGCCGAGCGACTCCGCGCCGGAGCTCGTCGTCGTATCGGAGGCGCGGGTCGCCAGCCTGGCGTCGACCTTCCGGCGGCTGTGGCTGCGCCCGCCGACCGAGTCCGAGCTCAGCGGTCTGATCGACGACTACGTCCGGGAGGAGATCCTCTACCGCGAGGCCCTGGCCCTGGGGCTCGATCGCGACGACCTGGTGGTGCGCCGGCGCCTGCAACAGAAGATGGAGTTCCTGAACGAGGACCTCTTCGCTCCCGCCGAACCCTCGGACGCAGATCTCCAGGACTACCTGGAAGCGAACGCCGACAGCTTTCGCATCCCGCCGCGGACGAGCTTCCAGCAGGTCTTCCTGGACCCCGACCGCTCCGACGGCGACGTGCGCCGGCGGGCGATGGAGCTCCTGGAAGAGATGCGCGCTGCGGGGGCCGGGAGCCGTGGAGATCCGACCCTGCTTCCGGCGCGCCTGCAGGACGCGAGTCCCCGCGAGATCGACGATACCTTCGGCGAGGACTTCGCAGCCGACATCTCGGCGCTCCCCCAGCACGAATGGGCCGGTCCCGTGGCCTCGAGCTTCGGCCTGCACCTGGTGCGGGTCGACGCGCGGGCGCCCCAGCGGATGCCGCCGCTCGCGGAGGTTCGCGACGCCGTGGCGCGCGAGTGGAGCGCGGAGCAGCGGCGCCTGGCCAACGAGCGTTTCTACCGGGTGCTCCGCTCGCGCTACCGCGTCGAGGTCCGCATGCCGTCGCCTGCGGTTTCCGAGCCATGAGAGGCGCCGGGCTGCTCGGCGTTCTCGCGTTGGCCCTGGTCGCGTCGGCTGCCGGCGCCCATGAGGTGCGGCCGGGCTTCCTCGAGATCCGCGAGGTCGGAACCGACACCTTCGACGTGTTGTGGAAGGTGCCCGCCCGCGGCGAGCGACGCCTCGCTCTCGACGTCCGACTGCCCGACACCTGCAGCGAAGCCCGACACGTGGCCCGCGCAACCGGTGCGGCCTTCGTCGAGCGCTGGCGCGCCAGCTGCGCGGGCGGACTGGTCGGCGACGAGATCACCATCGACGGCCTGGCGGCCACCCGCACCGATGTGCTGGTGCGCATCGAGAACGCCGACGGGCGCACGCAGACCGTTCGCCTCACCTCGGACCGGCCGCGGTTCACCGTCGCCCGCGCCACCGGTGGCGCCGAGGTGGCGCGAACCTATTTCGCGCTCGGCCTCGAGCACATCCTGCTGGGCATCGACCACCTGCTCTTCGTGCTGGCGTTGCTCTTCCTGGTCGGGGGCATCAAGCGGCTGGTCGCAACGGTCACCGCGTTCACCGCAGCACACAGCCTGACCCTGGCGGCTGCGACACTCGGCTGGGTGCGGGTGGCGCCGGCGCCGATCGAAGCCGCGATCGCGCTCAGCATCGTCTTCGTCGCGTCTGAGATCGTGCGCGCCCGACGCGGGGCGCCGAGCCTCACCGCGGCGCGTCCCTGGCTGGTGGCCCTCGGCTTCGGACTGCTGCACGGACTCGGCTTCGCGGGCGCGCTGCGCGAGGTGGGCCTGCCGGACCACGCCATCCCACTGGCACTCGCCCTGTTCAACCTGGGAGTCGAAGCGGGACAGCTGCTCTTCGTCGCAGCCGTGTTGCTGCTCGCTCAGGCAACGAGCCGGTTGGTGCGCGGCGGCGCAGCCGACACCTGGGAGCTGGCGGCGCGCGCCGCCACACCCGCAGCCTATGGCATCGGCATCGTCGCCACCTACTGGCTGATCGATCGCACCGCGGGCTTCTGGGCGCAGTGAGGACTTCGTAGCGAAAGCGGGCGTCTCCTAGGTCTCGAAGTCGGTGGCGAGCAGGTACTTCTCGGAGCTGCCCTTGCGGGTGGCCTGCAGCCCGAGGATGCGCACGCTCCCGAAGCGACTCCCGATGCGCCGGGCCACGGTGTGGGCCTCGGGCGACTCGATCAGCTTCATCACCAGGGTGCCGCCGGCGCGCAGCAGCTCGGGCACGCGCGCCTCCACCGCTTCGAGCAGTGCCTCTTCGCGGGCGCGATCGGCGGACCGCACGCCGGTCCGCTTGGGCGCCGCATCGCAGAGCAGGACGTCGGCGGGTCCCTGGAGTTGCTCGAGAATCGTTTTGGAAACAGTGGGTTCCGAGAGATCCCCGGAGAATGCGATCACGTTCGCAAAGGGCAGCGGCTCGATCTGGACCAGGTCGACGCCGACCACGCGGCCCTTGGCGCCGACGGCCTTGGCCGCCACCTGGAGCCACCCGCCCGGCCAGCAGCCCAGATCCACGACGCGCTGACCCGGACGCAGCACCCGGTGCGCGCGCTGGAGCTCCTCCAGCTTGTAGGCCGCGCGCGAGCGGAGTCCCTCGCGCTTGGCGCGCTGGTGGAGGTGATCTTTGCGCGGAGTGCGCAGTCCTAGCGCGGGGCCACGGCGGCGCGAACCCGGACGAGGCCGTCACCCGCGCCGGGCACCGCGCCCCGGACGATGAGCAGCTTCTGCTCGGGATCCACACGCACGACTTCGAGGTTGCGGGTGGTCACCCGCGAGGCGCCCAGGCGACCGGCCATCTTCATGCCCCTGATCACCTTGCCGGGATAGGCGCCGGCGCCGATCGAGCCGGGGTTTCGGAAGCCCTCGTGGGTGCCGTGGGTCTTCTTCTTGATCGAGAACCCGTGCCGCTTGACCACACCGGCGGTGCCGCGGCCCTTGCTGGTGCCGATCACGTCCACCCGCTGGCCGGGCGCGAAGACGTCCACCGACACCTCCTGGCCCACCTCGTAGGACGCGGCCTCCTCACCGCCGATCCGCGACTCGCGCAGGTGGCGCTTGAGCGCGACACCGGCCTTGTCGTAGTGGCCGGCGAGGCCCTTCGAGGTGTTCTTGCGCTTGCGCTCGCCGAAGCCGAGCTGGAGCGCGTCGTAGCCGTCCTTCTCGGTCGTCTTCTTCTGGACGACGACGTTGTCGCCGGCCTCGAGTACGGTTACCGGGATGGATTGGCCCGAATCGCTGAAGATCCGGGTCATGCCGATCTTGCGGCAGAGCAGTTCGATCGCCACCGTTGAGACTCCAGCTCTAGGATATCGTCGGAGATTCCGTAGAGGTCACAGGCGAGGCCGGCCGGGGGGAGCCCCGGAGGCCCGTAAGGCGGCGGAAGGTAGGAGGTTTCCCACAGCGTGTCGAGTCGTCCCGCAGACAGTCCCACCCCTGTAACCCTGATCCCCGGGGACGGAATCGGACCCGAGGTCACCGAGGCCGCGGTCCGCCTGATGGAGGCGGCCGGCGCTCGGATCACCTGGGAACGGGTCGAGGCCGGGGCCGAGGTGGTGGCCAAGTACGGCACCCCCGTGCCGGAGCCCGTGCTCCAGTGCATCCGGCGCCACCAGGTGGCGCTCAAGGGCCCCATCACCACGCCCATCGGCGAGGGCTTCCGGAGCGCCAACGTGACGCTCCGCCAGGCGCTCGACCTCTACGCCTGCGTGCGCCCGGTGCGCTCGCTGCCGGGCGTGCCGAGCCGCTACGAGGGCGTCGACCTGGTGGTGGTGCGCGAGAACACCGAGGGCCTCTACTCCGGCCTCGAGCACCGCGTGGCGCCCGGGGTGGTGGAGAGCCTCAAGGTGGTGACCGAGCGCGCCTGCCTGCGGATCGCGGGCTACGCCTTCTCCATGGCCGAGCGGCTCGAGCGTCGCAAGGTGACGGCGGTCCACAAGGCGAACATCATGAAGCTGACCGATGGGCTCTTCCTGGAGAGCGCCCGTCAGGTCGCGGCCGAGTTTCCCGAGATCGCTTTCGACGACAAGATCGTCGACAACCTCGCCATGCAGCTCGTCTTGA
>JBFGIM010000100.1:0-11257 GCA_041577695.1 Myxococcota bacterium
AGGGACGCATCGTCCACAGCGGCGGGCGCGAGCTGGCGCTAGAGCTGGAGGCCAAGGGCTACGCCTGGGCGGTGCCCGGGGGCGAAGCGCCGGACGCCCACACCACGCCATGAATACCGACGCGAACGTTCAGCACTGGCTGGAGCGCTCCGCCCGTCGCGAAGCCGACGGCGCCGGCGAGCCGGCCTGGCTCCAGGCCGACCGCAAGGCGGCGATGACGCGCTTCGGGGAGCTGGGCTTTCCCGGACGCAAGTGGGAAGCGTGGAAGTACACGCGGACCGAGTCGTTGGCGAAGCTCCAGCACGGCCCGGCAGCCGCGCTCTCGGCGAGCTCCGACGCGCTCGAGGCGCTCGGGCTGCCGCTCGCCGGCCGGCCCCGGATCACCTTCCTCAACGGGCGGCTGGCGCCGGCCCTGTGCGACCTGGCACCGCTTCCGCCGGACGTCACCGTGGCCGGACTCCAGCAGCTGCTGGCCGAGGACTCCGAAGCCCTCGCGCAACGCTGGCCCGGACTCGGCGCCTTCCAGGATCACCCGTTCGCGGCGCTCACGGCCGGGCTCTGGAGCGACGGGGCCTTCGTGAAGGTCCCGGCGGACGTGCGCGTCGAGCCGCCGGTCCTGGTGCTCTTCCTCACCGACGCCGAGGCCACCTCGCTCCACCCCCGGCTCTGGGTCCAGGCCGAGCGCGGTTCGCAGCTCGATCTGGTCGAGGTCCACGCCGCACTCTCGTCCGGGGCGTATCTCACCTTGCCGCTCACCCAGGTGCGCGTGGAGGAGAACGCGGGCGTCGACCATCTCCGGCTGCAGCTCGACGCGCCGGAGGCCAGCCACATCGGCTGTGTCCACGGGCAGGTCGAGCGCAGCGCCCGCTACGTCAACCGTTCGATCTCGCTGGGCGCCCGGCTGGCGCGCCACGACGTGGTGGCCACCCTGGAGGCGGAGGGAGCCGATGCCACCCTGGATGGGCTGTACCTCACCACCGACGGACAGCACGTGGACCACCAGACCGAGATCGACCACCGCCAGCCCCACGGCAGCAGTCGCGAGCTGTACAAGGGCGTGCTGGCGGGTGCCTCGCGGGCGGTCTTCCGCGGCCGCGTGGTGGTCCGGCCCGATGCCCAGAAGAGCGACGCGCGGCAGCGCAACGAGAACCTGTTGCTCTCGGAGCGCGCCGAGATCGATTCCAAGCCCGAGCTCGAGATCCACGCCGACGACGTGCGCTGCAGTCACGGCTCGACCATCGGCCAGCTCGACGCCGACGCGCTGTTCTACCTGCGGTCGCGCGGCCTCGCCGCGCCGGCGGCGACGGCGCTGCTGATCCGCGGCTTTGCGTCCCAGATCACCCACGCCATCGCCGACGCACCGCTGCGCGACGCAATCGAGACGCGCGTGGTGGAGCTGTTGGGAGGAGCCGCACCGTGAGCGCTCGACCCGATGCGATCGGCAGCGCCGCACCGCGCGATCTGCGACGGCTGCGGGAGGACTTCCCGATCCTGCGGCAGCAGGTGCACGGCAAGCCGCTGGTCTACCTGGACAGTGCCAACACCTCCCAGAAGCCCCAGTCGGTGATCGACACCGTGGCGCGCTTCTACGAGCGCGACTACGCCAACGTCCGACGCGGTGTCTACGAGCTCTCCGAGCGGGCCACACGGGCCTTCGAGGCCGGGCGCGAGGCGGTGCGTCGGCTGCTCAATGCCCCCGACGTCCGCGAGGTCGTGCTGCTGAGGGGCACCACCGAGGCCATCAACCTGGTGGCCGCCAGCTTCGGACGGCTGCGGGTGGGCCCCGGCGACGAGATCCTGATCAGCGCCATGGAGCACCACTCGAACATCGTGCCGTGGCAGCTGCTGTGCGAGCAGCGCGGCGCCGTGCTGCGCGTGGCGCCGATCGACGACCGCGGCGCGCTGATTCTCGACGCGGTCGAGCCGCTGATCGGCCCGCGGACGCGGCTGGTGTCGCTGGTGCACGTCTCCAACGCGTTGGGCACGCTGAACCCGGTGCGCGAGGTGGTCGAGATCGCCCACGCCCACGGCGTGCCGGTACTGGTCGACGGCGCCCAGGCCGCCGCGCGGCTGCCGGTGGACGTGCAGGCGCTCGGTTGCGACTTCTACGCCATCTCCGGCCACAAGCTCTACGGACCCAGCGGCATCGGCGCGCTGTGGGGCCGGGGCGAGCTGCTGGAGCAGATGCCCCCGTACATGGGCGGCGGCGAGATGATCGAGACCGTCACCTTCGAGAAGAGCAGCTATGCGCCGATCCCAGCCAAGTTCGAGGCGGGCACCCCCAACATCGCCGGCACCGCGGGCCTGACCGCCGCCGTCGAGTACCTCGAGTCGATCGGCCTCGACCGCATCGCCGCCTACGAGCACGAGCTGCTCGAGGACGCCACGCGGCGGGTCGGCGAGCTGCCGGGTGTGCAGCTGATCGGCACCGCGCCGGAGAAGGCCGGCGTGCTGTCGTTCACGATCGACGGCATCCACGCACACGACGTCGGCACCATTCTCGACCGCGAGGGCGTGGCGGTCCGGGCGGGACACCACTGCGCGCAGCCGGTGATGCAGCACTTCGGCGTGGCGGCGACCGTGCGCGCCTCGCTCGGGGTCTACAACGGTCCCGAGGACATCGATGCGCTGGTGCGCGGGCTGCAGACCGCGATCGAGGTCTTCCGCTGATGGACGAGCTGCGCGACCTCTACCAGAGCGTGATCCTCGACCACTACAAGAAGCCGCGGAACTACGGCGAGCCCGAGGACGCCAACCGCCATGCCCAGGGCGTGAACCCGCTGTGCGGCGACCGCGTCACGGTGCACGCCCGGCTCGACGACGACGGGCGGCTGGCGAGCGTCGGCTTCGAGGGCGACGGTTGCGCCATCTCGACGGCGGCCGCGTCGCTGATGACGCAGGCAGTGAAGGGGATGACGGTCAGCGAGATCGAGGCGCTCTTCGAGCGCTACCACGAGCTCGTCACCGGAGCGGAAGATCCCTCCCAGGCGGAGGATCTGGGCAAGCTGAAGGTGCTGGCGGGAGTGCGCGAGTTCCCGTCGCGGGTCAAGTGCGCGACGCTGGTCTGGCACGCGCTGCGGGCCGCCCTGGAGCAGCGCGCCGAAGTCGTCACCACGGAGTGAGAGCCATGGCAGAAACGGCAAAGCCGGTCGAGGACCTGGAACAGAGCATCGTCGAGACGCTCAAGACCGTCTACGATCCCGAGATCCCGGTGGACATCTACGAGCTGGGTCTGATCTACAAGATCGACGTCGACGAGAACGGCCGCGTCGGCATCCAGCTCACCCTGACCTCCCCGATGTGCCCGGTGGCCGGCTCGCTGCCCCCGGAGGTCGAGGCCAAGGTGGCCGCCGTTCCGGGCGTGGTCGACGTGCACGTGGACCTGGTCTGGGAGCCGCCGTGGAACCCGAGCATGATGAGCGAGGCCGCGCGCCTCGAGCTGGGCATGGGCTAGGCTGATCGGCCAACCCGGAGCGAGGACGGATTGCATGAGAAACCGGATGCTCGAGGACCGGCGGCGAGCGCTGGAAGAGCAGTTCTTCAACGAGCAGAACGAGAAGCTCCGCGAGCAGCTCAGGCGCGAGCAGGAGCAGCACGAGGCGCTCGAGGCGCTCGCCAGCGCCTCCGCGATCACCGACGCCGAGCTGCTGGGCAAACTCGCCGAGCTCGGGATCCGCGCGGAGACGCTGGCGGCTCTCACGTTGGTGCCGCTGGTGGAGGTCGCCTGGGCCGACGGCGTGATGGAGGAGACCGAGCAGGACGCCATCCTGCGCGGCGCCGTTTCGTCGGGGATCGCCGCGGACAGCGCCAGCTACGCGCTGCTCGAGATCTGGACCCGGGATCGTCCCGCCCCGGAGATGATGGACGCCTGGCGCGACTACATACGCGCGCTGTGCACCGATCTGTCGCGGAGAGAGCGGAAGCATCTGGAGCACGAGGTCATCGGCCGCGCCCGCTCGGTGGCCGAGGCCGCCGGGGGCTTTCTCGGCCTCGGCTCGAAGATCTCACGCCTCGAGGAAGGCGTCCTCGCCAAGATGGAACAGGCCTTCGAGGGCTGATCCGGGGCCGGCTCCCGTTCAGCCCGTGCCCGGCGCCAGCGAGAACCGGGCCAGGGTCTGCCGGTACACCTCGGCATCGCCCTCGGTGAAGCAGCAGAACACCACGCGCTCCGGAAGCGGGTTGGCGACCAGCCACGCGGCTACCGCGCGAACCGCAACTTCGGCCGCCGTCTCGATGGGATAGCCGTGAGCACCCGTGCCGATCGCCGGGAAGGCGAGGCTCCGCTGCTCGTTGCGGGCCGCCAGGCGCAGCGATTCGGTGTAGCAGGACGCCAGCAGCGCCGGCTCGCCCGAGCGCCCGTCCCGGTAGACGGGGCCCACGGTGTGGATCACCCAGCGGGCCGGCAGGCCATAACCGCCCGTCAGGCGCGCCTCGCCCGGCGGACACTCGCCGATGGTGAGACATTCCTCGCGCAGCTTGGGGCCCGCTGCCCGGTGGATGGCGCCGTCGACGCCACCGCCGCCCTCGAGCGAGCGGTGGGCCGGGTTGACGATGCCATCCACCCGGAGTCGGGTGATGTCGCCGACTTCGATCCGGAGCCGATCGGCCAGGGACCCGGACGCGTCCTTCGCTGCCGCCATGGTCTCCGCATGGAAGCCTGCGACCGCACCCGCGTCAACGCGGCTCGCCGTCGCCGGGCGACTGGGCTACGGCTTCCGTCGTGAGCGACAGCGAACGCCTGCTGATCACCGGCGCCAACGGGGCGGTCGGGACCCGATTGATCCGGCGCCTGGCGTCCCAGCGACCGCTGCGTGCGGTGGTGCGCTCCGAGCGTGCGGCGGACGTGGTGCGGGCGCTGCCCCAGCCCCCGGAGCTGGTCGTGGTCGACTACGGCGACACCGGAGGCGTGGCCCGCGCGGCCGACGGCTGCGGGGCGGTCGTGCACCTGGTCGGCATCCTCAAGGAAGGCGGCGGCGCCCGCTACGAGGACGCCCACGAGCGCACCTGCCAGACGCTGGTCGCGGCCGCCAAGGGGAGCGGCCTGCGGCGGGCGGTCTACCTCAGCATCGTGGGGGCGAGACCCGACTCTGAAAACGAGTGCCTCGCGTCCAAGGGCCGCGCCGCGGCGATCCTGCACGACAGTCCGCTCGACACCGCGGTGCTACGACTGCCCATGGTGCTGGGTGGCGACGACCCCGCCACCCGGGTGCTGCAGGGCTGGGCGCGCGCCGGCGTCGTGCCGCTGGTGCGGGGCGGGGTCTCGCTCGAGCAGCCGATCGACGTGAACGACGTGGCCGACGCCATCACCGCCACCCTCGACCGGCCCGCTGTGAGCGGCGACCTCGACCTGGCGGGGCCGGAGTCGCTGTCGCGCCGCGAGCTGGTGCTGAGGGCGGCGGCATTGCTCGGCCGCCGACCGCGGATCCTGCCGATTCCGCTCTGGGTGATGCGCGCCTTCGCCGCCGCCGCCGAGCGCTGGATGGCGCAGCCGCCGCTGACGCGTGCCATGCTCGGCGTCCTGGAACACGACGACTGCGTGGACCCCGGTCCGGCGCAGCGGTCACTGGGACTCACGCTCACGCCACTGGACACGACACTGCGTCGCTGCCTGGGGCTCGACCCCGATCCGGAGGAGACGCCGTGAGCGAAGCCCCGAACCAGGCCGCGCAACCCCGGTCCTCGGCGATGCGCCGCTATCTCCCCTGGGCGATCACCGCGGGCTGCTTCGCGTTTCTCTACAGCCGCATCGACGCGGCCGCGGCTCGCGAGGGCTCCAGCGCCCTGCCCTATCTGGCGGAGGTCTTCTCGCGCGTCTCCTGGAGCCGATGGCTGCTCTTGATGGTTCCCTACACCACCTTCTACTTCCTGGTGGACTCGGCGGTCGTGTGGCGCGTCATCAACTGGTTCAACGCGCGTGTCTCCTACGGAGACATCCTGCCGGTGCGCGCCAGCAGCTACATCATCTCCATCCTCAACGAGCAGGTCGGCAAGGGCGCCATGGCGCTCTACCTGCACCGCCGCGAGGGCGTGCCGGGCTGGCAGGTCGGCTCGAGCATGCTCTTCATCATGTTCTGCGAGTTCTACTACCTGCTCACCTGGGCGCTGATCGGAACCGGCCTGCGCTGGGGCGAGGCACTGCACCCGGCCTTCCGATCGATCCCCTGGATCGCGCTCGCGGCACTCGCCTTCTTCGTCCTCCACGTGCTCTACTTCCGCGGCACGATCCTGCCCACCTCGAAGGCCCGCGACCGCGACATCCTGCGCGCGTTCCGGCTGGGCAACCCGTGGCACTACGCGGGCGTGGTGCTGATGCGGTCCCCGGCGCTGCTCGCTGCGGTGGTGGTGTACACGCTCTCACTGCGCCTGTTCGGCCTGCCGGCGGACTTCGGCCAGATGCTGGGCGTGCTGCCGCTCATCTTCTTCGGCGCCGCGACGCCGGGTCCGATGCGCGCGGTGGCGATCTCGATGTGGGTGCTGCTCTACCCGGAGCGTCCGGCCGAGGCGGCCGCCTTCGGCCTGGTGATGCACAACTTCTTCATCTTCTTCAACGCGACGATCGGTCTACTCTTCCTGCGCCGCGCCAACCGCGAGATCCTCGGTGCTCAGGAAGCGGCGGTGTGAGCCCGCCAGGCCCGCCAACGCATCGCCATCGAGACCGCGCTCGAGGCCACCAGCAGCCAGCCGGCGGCGCGCACCCAGGGGTCGGCGGGGAAGCCGATCGACAGAGCGTCGCGGAACACCGGCACCGCCAGCAGCACCAGGTAGGCGATTCCGTTCCAGCGCCCCAGGCGGCTGGCCCGCAGCGGCCGGCCGGCGAGGGTGCGGCTGTCCAGCACGTACTGGAGGAAGGCGGCGGCCACGAGGAACGGCAGCGGCCACGGCACGCTGCCCAGGTGGGCCAGCGCCGCCAGTCCGCTGGTGGCCACCAGCGCGTCGGTGCCGTGGTCGATGAAGCCGCCGAGCGGAGAGACCTCGCCGTAACGGCGCGCCACCCAGCCGTCGGCGAAGTCGCTGGCGAAGATCCCGACCAACAGCACCGCGGCGACTTCGGCGCGCCCGGCACAGAGGGCGGCGACCAACCAGGGCGCGCCCAGGAGCCGCAGCAGGCTGAGCCCGTTGGCGCGGGTGAGCCAGGCGCGAGAAGCGAACTCCATGGCGTTACGATAACCGAAGCCCGGGGTCCGCTAACCTCGACGTCCGCCCGAAGCGAGGAGACCCCGTGACTCCGATCCCGCGCGCCCTCCGCCCGCCCTTCGGCCGCGCAACGCGCTGGAGCTGGACCCTGGTCCTGCTGCTGGGCGCCGCCTGCTCCGGCGACGAGACACCGCTCTCGGAGGCGGCCCAGCGTGGTCGCGCCACCTACAACGAGGTGTGCATCGCGTGCCACAACCCCAACCCGGCGCTGGCGGGCAGCGTCGGTCCGGCCGTGGCCGGGTCGTCGCTCGAGCTGCTCGAGGCGCGGGTGCTGCGACGCGAGTACCCGCCGGGCTACGAGCCCAAGTCGAACTCGAACGCGATGCCGGCGTTTCCACAGCTCGCCGACCGCATCGACGACCTGCACGCCTTCCTGGCCGAGAGCGCCCGCTGAGCGCGCGCTAGTTGACGATCGCCCCGATCAGGTAGAGCAGCAGCGTCAGGCCGAGCCCGACGTGGATCGTGCCGGACACGGTGCCCAGCGGCTTCTGCGTGGCGAGGCCGGGGCCGATCAGCGCGTTGATCTCGACCGCCAGGATCACGATGCCCGCCAGGATCCAGTAGGTGGCGTCGTTGCTGCCGGTGTTGAAGCTCTGGAGGTGAGACGCCGCGCCCATGAAGAAGAGCATCGGAATCGAGAACAGGGTGTTGGTCCGCGAGGCCAGTCCCGCCCGGGCGCCGCGCGCCGCGGCTTCGGGGATGGCTTCGCCGCCGTCCGCCACCCGCTCGGCCGAAGCAATCACCACCTTCTGGGCCGGCCAGATCACGAACCAGACATTCGCCCACATCAAGGTGCCCATCAGGCCACCCGTCAGGATCGTGGTCATGTAGGGCGAGTCGAGTCCGATTCCCTGGTGCAGCTTGGTGAAGACGATCATCCAGCCGGTGAGGAAGGTGAACATGGCGCCCCAGCGGAACCACCACAGGGCGTTGGGGACCAGCCCGCGGATCACGAAGCCGCGGGCCTGGCCGCCGAGCTCGGTGCCGAAGAAGGGCGTCTGGATGAAGTTGAAGTAGTAGAGCACCCCGATCCAGGTGATGCCGGCCAGGAAGTGGAACCAGCGCAGCAGGAACTGCCAGCCTTCGAGCGTGCCGATGATTTCCATGGAGCCCTCCTTCGCGCGTTGGGCGCCCGGAAACCCGGGCACCCCGATGCCTGGTCGCCGCCGGCCTCGGAAACCACCGACGGCGCGGCCATTCTAGCGGCATCGCGGGCGCGTGGAAGCGCGAATCGAGGCTGGCGCTCAATCCAGCCGGGCGATCCGGTCGGCGATCGCGCCCCAGCCGAGCCGCTGGCAGAGTGCGCGAGCACGGGGGTGGTCGACCCCACGCCGTGCGAACGCCTCGATTCGGTCGGGCAGCTCCGGCACGTCGCGCCGCACCGTGGCGAGATCGCGGGTGCGCAGCGCGCGCTCCCGGTGCTGCTCGATGCGGGCCGCCAGCCGAGCCACACCGCGGACCGCGACCTCGGGCCACGCGTCGGCATCCGCCGGCACGTCCTCGATGCGCCGGAACGCACCGAGCACGGCGGCCGCCGACTTGGACCCGACCCCGGGCACGCCCGGCAGGTTGTCCACCGCGTCGCCCACCAGACCGAGGTAGTCGGGGATCTGCTCCGGATCGACACCGAACTTCGTGCGCACGGCGGGCGCGTCGAGCAGGCGCTCCCGAGCGAAGTCGAGCAGCCGCACCCGCCCATCTTCACGCACCAGCTGGGCCAGGTCCTTGTCCGAGCTCACCACCTGCACGTCGGCCCCGCCCGCCAGGACCCCCTCGGCCAGCGTCGCCACCACGTCGTCCGCCTCGAACCCGGGCGCCGAGATCGCCGGCAACCCCAGCGCCTCGGCCACCTCGACACAGAGCGCGAACTGGGGCTCCAGGTCCTCGGGCGGCTCGGTGCGCCCGGCCTTGTATCCCGGCTCGAGCTCGTTGCGAAAGCTCGTCATGGCGTGATCGAACGCACAGACGAAGTGACTCGCCTCGAACTCGGCCAGCATCCTCAACAACGTATTGGCAAACCCGTAAGCCGCATGGGTCGGCGTCCCATCGGGCGCATGCATTTCGGGGAGCGAGACGTACGCCCGAAAGATGTACACATGCGAGTCGACCAGATGAACCAGCATCACCACATCCGCCCCGAAGTCAGGTGCTCCACGTGCGCGGGCGGCGGGAAGGGGCGCAGCGACGCCTCCGGAGCCGCCCACCAGATCGCGAGGGTTTCGCCAGGCGGCGAGCGGCGCAGGCGAAGGAGCGAAACCCCTTCCCGCCGCCCTCACCGAACTCCGCTAGACGCCCTCACCGAGCAGCGACTTGGCAATGGTGTCGAGCTGGATGAAGGACGTCCCCTCGTAGATCTTCCCGATCTTGGCATCGCGCAGGAACTTCTCCGCCGGGCACTCCTTCGTGAAGCCGACCCCGCCGTAGAGCTCGAGGCACTCCGACGCCACCCGCTCCGCCACCTCGCTCGACATCCACTTCGCCATCGCCGCCTGGCGCAGGAATGGCGCGCCGGCGTCCTTCAGGCGCGCCGCGTTGTAGACCAGCAGCCGCGCGGCTTCCACCTCGGTGGCGGCCCGGGCGAGGCGGTGACGCACGGCCTGGAATTCGCCGATCTTGCGGCCGAACTGCTCGCGCTGCTGGACGTAGCCGAGCGCTCCCTCGAGCGCGCCCTGGGCCAGGCCCACCATCTGGGCGCCGATGCCGATGCGCCCCTCGTTAAGGGTCTCGATCGCCACCTTGTAGCCGCGACCCACCTCGCCCAGCACGTTCTCGCTCGGCACGCGGACGTCCTCGAAGATCAGCTCGCAGGTGCTCGAGGCGCGGATGCCGAGCTTGTCCTCCTTGCGTCCCACCGAGAAGCCGGGCTGGTCGCGCTCGATCACGAAGCAGGTGATGCCCCGGTAGCCCGCGCCCGGATCAGCGTTGGCGAAGACAAGGAACAGCCCCGCCTCCTGGCCGTTGGTGATCCACAGCTTGCGTCCGTTGACGCGATGGTCGCTGCCGTCGCGCTCGGCGCGGCATTGGAGCGCGAAGGCGTCGCTGCCGGAGCCGGCCTCGGAAAGCGCGTAGGCACCGATGGTGTCGGCGGCGAGTGCCGAGAGCCAGCGCTCGCGCTGGGCGTCGCTGCCCCAGCGCCGCACCGCATTGATCACCAGTGTGTTCTGGACGTCGCAGACAACCGCCACCGAGGGATCGACCCGCGCCAGCTCCTCGATGGCGAGGATGCTCATGAAGAAGGTCGCACCGGCTCCCCCCAGCGTGTCGGGCACCTCGATCCCCATCAGCCCCATCTCGAAGAGCCACGGCACCACGTCGGGGGCGAACTTGCCCTCCCGGTCCATCTCGGCAACCAGCGGGCGCAGGCGATCCTCGGCGAAGTCGCGCACGCTGGCGCGAAAGATCTCCTCTTCTTCGGAGAGCAGCGTCAGCGGCGGCCGCTCCATCAGCGCCGCTCCTCCAACACGGTCTCCGCGACGATCTCCGCCGCCCGGTCCACCGGCAGTTCGCGAGCCTGGCCGTCGCGGCGCCGCTTGAACTCGACCTTCTTCTCGGCGAGCCCGCGCGGGCCCACCGTGATCCGGTAGGGAATGCCCACCAGCTCGGCGTCCTTGAACTTGACTCCCGGCCGATCGTCCCGCGCGTCGAGCAGCACCTCGATCCCGCTGCCGATCAAGGCCTCGTAGATCCGCTCGCCGGTTTCGGCGGTGCCGACGTCCTTGGGATTGAGCACGGTGACGACCACTTCGTACGGTGCCACGTTGACCGGCCAGCAGATGCCGGCGTCGTCGTGCCAGCGCTCGACGATCGACGCCATCACGCGACCGACCCCGATTCCGTAGCAGCCCATCGTGATCGGCACCGAAGTGCCCGACTCGTCCAGCACGCTGGCACCGAGAGCCTCGCTGTAGCGCGTGCCCAGCTTGAAGATGTGGCCGACTTCGATGGCCTTCTGCACCGCCAGCGGTGCGTCGCACGCGGGACATCCCTCGCCGTCGCGCACTTCGCGAAGGTCGCACCACGCGTCCACCGCGATGTCGCGCTCCACGTCCACGCCGCGCAGGTG
>JBFGIM010000101.1:0-11211 GCA_041577695.1 Myxococcota bacterium
CGCTGCCGGAGCGCGAGCGTCAGGTCATCGAGATGCGGTTCGGGCTCAGCGGCGAGCAGCCGCGGACGCTCGAGGAGGTCGGACGGGCGTTCGGCGTCACCCGCGAGCGGATCCGCCAGATCGAGGCCAAGGCCCTGCGCAAGCTGCGGCATCCCAGCCGCAGCCGCCTGTTGAAGAGTTTCCTAGAGAACTGAGCCGGAAGCCTCTACGGGCGAAAAATTGGTGAACCGCCTCTTCTACGTCGTGATCTTCTCGATCGGGCTGGTGCTGCTGGCGATCAGCTTCTTCTACGGAGGCGGGGACAAGTTCCCCGACCTGACGACCGCCCCGGAACGGCCCGCCAGCGCGCTCGAGGTGGTGGCCGACCTCGATTGGCCGCCCGGAAACATCGCGGTATCGCGGAGCGGGCGCATCTTCTTCACCTACCATCCCGAGGCGTCGCCGCCGCAACACGTGCTCGAGCTGGTGCGGGGCAAGCCGATCGCGTATCCCCAGCGGCTGCCCGCGGGCGTGCACTACCAGTCGCCGCTCTCGCTGCGCATCGATCGGCAGGACCGGCTCTGGGTGCTCGACAACGCCGACCACGGCTTCGGGCGGCCGCGCCTGATCGCCATCGACCTGGGCAGCAACGAAGTGGTGCACCGGCGCGATTTCACCCGCGCCGAGGCCGGCCGGGGCTCGCACCTGAACGACTTCCAGGTGTCGCCCGACGGCAAGCGGATCTACATCGCCGACGCCAGCATCGTGCGCAAGAACCCGGCGCTGCTGGTCTACGACCTCGAGAGCCGCGAGGTGCGGCGCCTGCTCGAGGACCACGAGTCGGTGACGCCCGAGGGCTACACACCGGTCGTCCAGGGGCGGCGCATGCTGCTGGCGGGCCTGTTCGCGGTGCGGCCGGGCGTGGACTCGATCGCCCTCGACCGCGCCGGCGAGTGGCTCTACTTCGCGCCGGTGACCAACACCTACCTGTACCGTGTGCGCCGCGCCGATCTCGACGACGCCGGGCTGGCGCCCGACGCGCTGGCCGACCGGGTCGAGCGTTTCGCGCGCAAGACGCTGAGCGACGGCATCACCATCGACGATGCCGGCAACATCTACCTGAGCGACCCGGACGAATCGGCCATCGCTGTGCTGACCGCGAAGGGCGAGCTGCGGACGCTCTTCAAGGACCCCATCCTGCGCTGGCCCGACGGCTTCTCCTTCGGTCCGGGCGGTCGGGTCTACGTGACCTGCTCGGCGCTGCACCACGTGATCCTGCGCAACCGGGCCAACGTGCGGCGCTACGCGCCGTACCAGATCTATCGCTTCCGCGGGTTGGCCGGCGCGGCGCCGGGGCACTAGCGCTTGGGCCGGCTGCGGCCGCTCGACCGCATGATCATCTGCAACACCACGATGGCGGATCGCTAGGTCCACCTCTGTTCCCACCAGTCCCCGAGAGCCTCCGCCGGCGGACGGCCGGGCCCGAATCTCGTGCTCGATCACGGCACACGGATTGCTGATACCCCGTTTCGCTCGCGGCGAGAGTGCTCGCGTCGTCACGCGGAGAGCAGCCCACATGCGCCTGGCCCCCTACTTCCGGAGAGCGACGGGTCTCGGCAATCCGCGCCGGAACCTGCTGATCGCCCACTTCGTCTTCCAGGCCTTCGCGAGCGGGCTCGGGGGTGGTGCACGCGGGTGGGGGCGCCGCTGCGCCTTCCGTGGGGGGGCGACAACCCCTCAAGGTCCCGCGCCCGCGCGCCGATCCCACGGTGTTCGAACAAATGCCAGAGCGAGAGCGACCTTCGGATTCAGACGCCCACAGTTGCCGGTTGGTTGCGCACGGTCGGCATCGTCGGTGATGGCCGCGGCGGGTCGACGAACTCGAGGCGAGTCCCTTCGGGAGCCTGCGTGCGCATAGCGCTGTACTCACACGACACCATGGGGCTGGGGCATCTGCGCCGCAACCTCGCGATCGCCGAGGCGCTGGTCGGGTCCGATCCCGACCTGTCGGTCCTGATGATCGCCGGGGCCCGCCAGATCGGAGCCTTCGCGCTGCCGGCGCGCACCGAATGTCTGGCCCTGCCGTCGCTGCAGAAGGGCAGCGATGGAAGCTACGCCAGCCGGGGGCTGCAGCTCCCGCTGGAGCGCCTGGTGGCGCTGCGCGCCGCCACGATCCGCTCGGCGCTGGAAGTCTTTGCTCCGGACGTGCTGATCGTGGACAAGACGCCTCGCGGCGCCCAGGGCGAGCTCGGCCCCGCGCTCGAGGCGCTGCGAGAGACCGGTCGCACGCGCTGCGTTCTCGGTCTCCGCGACATCCTCGACGAACCCGCGAGGGTCCTGCGCGACTGGCAAGAGGCACGCACCACCGAGGCCATCGAGCGCTACTACGACGCGATCTGGGTCTACGGAGATCCCCGTGTGTACGACTCGGCCGCGGAGTGTCCGGTGATCGCACCGGTGGCACACCAGATCAGCTACACCGGTTACCTCTCCCGCACCCGGGCGCAAAGCGCGCCAGAGGAATCGCTTCGGGCGCTCGGCCTCGCCGCGGGTCCGATGGCGCTGTGCGTCGTGGGTGGGGGGCAGGACGGCGCGCACCTCGCGGAGTGCTTCGTTCGCGCCGAGCTCCCGCCGAACGCCACCGGCGTCCTCGTGCCGGGGCCGTTCATGTCCGAGACGGCGGTCCGGTCGCTGCACCAGTCCGCGTCCAAGCGGGCGCGTCTCCATGTGGTGGATTTCACCAATCGGCTGGATCAATGGATCCGGCAGGCGGATTGGGTGGTCGCCATGGGCGGATACAACACGATCTGTGAAATCCTGGGCGCGCAGCGCCGCGCGCTGATCGTGCCGCGCGTACACCCGCGCCGCGAGCAGATCATTCGCGCCCAACACCTTCAGCAGCTGGGCCTCATCGATACCGTCGAGCCGCTCCACCTCCACGCCGAGCTTCTCGGCAAGTGGTACTCGTCCGAGGGGCCGGCGAAGCAGCGCTGGGACCTGGTCGACCTCGACGGCCTCGAGCGGGTGCCTCGACTGCTGGATCAGCTGGTGCACGGTGAGCGCGCGTCCGCAGGACTCGTGGCGTGACCGGTGTCAGCCGCGTCGGCAGGGCTCGCTCCGCGACTGGTGCCAAACGCGTCGGCTACGTGCTGAAGCGTTATCCGCGCTACTCGGAGACGTTCATCGTCAACGAGATCCTGGCGCTGGAACGACGCGGCGTCGAGATCGAGATCTTCTCGCTGCGTCACCCCGAGGACGGCCACTTCCAGGACGCCATCGCCCGGGTCCGGGCTCGGGTGCGTTACCTCCCGATTCCCGGCAGACGCGCTGCCGACCTGTGGAGCACCCTCGCGAGGGCTGGTTCGATGATTCCCGGGCTCTGGGAGCGGCTCCCGGAAGCGGTGGCCGACGAGCCGCGCCACTTCGATCCGGCGCTGCGCATCGCGCTCGCGGCCCACGAAGCCGGCATCACGCATCTGCACGCCCACTTTGCCACCGAGGCGTCCTCGGTGGCGAGACTGGCCGCTCACCTCGCCGACGTCTCGCACTCCTTCACCGCCCACGCCAAGGACATCTTCCACGAAGACGTGAGCGCCGACGCCATCGGCGCCAAGATGAGCGCGGCCGATGCCGTTGTCACGGTGAGCGACTACAACGAAGGTCACCTGCGCGCGCTCGCCGACGACCCGGCGATCCGCCTCGCGCGCATCTACAACGGGCTCGAGCTCGAGCGCTTTCCCTACAGCGAGCCGCTCCGGCGCCCGCCGCGCGTGCTGGCGGTGGGCCGCCTGGTCGAGAAGAAGGGGTTCGACGACCTGATCGAGGCCTGTGCGTTGCTGCGCTCGCGCGGCGTCCGCTTCGGCTGCGACATCATCGGCGCCGGCGAGCTGGAAGCGGATCTCCGCACGCGGATCGCGGAGCGGTCCCTGTCGGAGAGCGTCGAGCTGCTCGGGCCGCGCCCCCAGGCGGAGGTGTTCGAGCGACTTCGCCACGCCGCCGTGCTCGCCGTGCCTTGCGTTCGAGGGCGCGATGGCAACCGCGATGGCCTGCCTACCGTGCTGCTCGAAGCGATGGCTCTCGGCACGCCCTGCGTCTCCACCGACGTCACCGGCATCCCCGAGGTGCTGCGCGCGGGCGAGACCGGCCTGGCCGTTGCGCAGCGCGACCCGGCCGGGCTGGCGGATGCGCTGGCGAGGCTTCTGGAGGACGCGGGTCTGCGGGTGCGGCTGGCGGCGGCGGCCCGCCAGCTGATCGAACGCCGCTTCGACGTGGACCGCAACGTCGAGGCACTGCTGCAGCTGTTCTCCCGAAGGGAGGCCGCAGCTCTGGAGCGCGCGTCGTGATGCGGGGCGCCTACGTGTGTGCCGATCCCGGCGTCCCGATCTTCGGCCACAAGGGCTGCTCGATCCACGTGCGCGAGCTGGTGCGCGCGCTGCGCGCCGAGGGCGTCGAGCTCACGCTCTTCGCCGCGTCCGCGGAAGGCTCGGCGCCGAGCGATCTGGCAGACCTGCCGGTTCGAGCCATTACCGGGGTTCGCGGCGAGCCCGGCGCCAGCGCGGTCGGCGACGCGAATGCCGCCATCGCTACGGCGCTCGCCGGGGCGGGCCCGCTCGACTTCGTGTACGAGCGCTACTCGCTGTGGAGCTTCGCGGCCATGGAGTACGCCCGCGATCGGGGCATCCCCGGTCTGCTCGAGGTCAACGCTCCGTTGGTCGAAGAGGCCGCGAGGCATCGCGGCCTGCGTGACCGCGCGGGCGCCCTCCGGGTGGCCGAGAAGGTGTTCGGAGCGGCGAGCTACCTGCTGCCGGTCTCGGGTCCGCTGGCCGATCATCTACGACGCGGTTTCGATCGCTGCGCCCCCATCGTGGTGACTCCGAACGCCGTCGATCCGGCCCGCTTCCCGGAGCCGGCCGCCCGGGCGGGCCGCGCCGGGCCTCTGACGCTCGGCTTCGTGGGGAGCCTACGGGCCTGGCACGGCATCGACGAGCTGGCGGACGGGTTCAGCCGGGTATCCGCACTGGTTCCGGAGGCCCGGCTGCTGGTGGTGGGCGATGGCCCCGAGCGCGATCGACTCGAGCGCGCGCTCGTCGACGCGGGCGTGGACGGGCGCAGCGACTTCACCGGAGCCGTGTCCTCCGAGCGCGTACCGGAGCTCCTCGCGAGCGTCGACGTCGCCCTGGCGCCGTATCCGCCGCTCGAGCCGTTCTACTTCTCTCCGCTCAAGGTCTTCGAGTACATGGCCGCCGGGTGCGCCATCGTGGCGAGCGCCATCGGCCAGGTCGCGGAGGTGATCGAGGACGGCCGCACGGGCCTGCTCCACGCCCCGGGCGACGGCGATGCCATGGCCCGACACTGCCTTGCTCTCCAGGCGGATCCCGCCCTGCGCGCCCGGCTCGGCTCGGCGGCCCGGGCCACGGTCGCCCAGCGCTACTCCTGGAGCGCGGTTGCCGAGCAGGTGATGGATCTGGCGGTCGCCCGGGGACGGACCGTCCCCGCCGTTGCGGAGGCGTGCTGAATGGCCCGCCCCACCGACCTGCGCACGACCTTGCCCGGCCTGCGGCGCGTCCTGCTGCGCTTCCGCGGCTACGCCCGACCCGAGCGCCCGCTGCTCCTGGCCGGCTCCGCCGCCGTGGTGTTCGAGGTGGTCTTGCGACTGCTCGAGCCCTGGCCGCTCAAGTTCGTCTTCGATGCTGCGCTCGACGACGCACGCGCGGTGCCGTTCGGTCTCTCGCCCCAGCAGCTGCTCATCAGCTGCGCGGTGGCGACGCTCGTACTGGTGACGCTGCGGGCGCTCGCTGGCTACTCGAGCAGCGTCGGCTTCGCGCTGGCCGGCAACCGGGTGCTCACCCGGGTGCGCGCCGATCTCTACCGGCACGTGCAGACCCTGGGCCTCTCCTTCGATGCGGGCAAGCGGACCGGCGACCTGGTCACGCGCATGGTGAGCGACGTCGGCATCCTGAAGGAAGTGGTCGTGACGGCGCTCCTGCCGCTGGCGACCAGCGGCCTGGTGCTGGTCGGGATGCTCGTGATGATGGTCTGGCTCGATCCATTGCTCGCACTGGTCGCGCTGGTCCCGCTGCCGCTGGTGGCTCTCTTCACCCTGCGGCGCAGCAAGCACATCCAGACCGTCGGGCGCGTGCAGCGCCAGCGCGAGGGCGACCTGGCGACGACCGCAGCCGAGACCGTCGCAACCCTGCAGGTGGTCCAGACGCTCTCGCTCCAGGAGCACTTCGCGCGCGCCTTCACCGCGGCGAACGATCGCGACCTCCGCGAAGGCGTGAAGGGCAAGCGACTGGCCGCGGGTCTGGAGCGCAGTGTGGACGTGGGCGTCGGCATCTCGACGGCGCTGGTGCTGTGGCTGGGCGCCACTCGCGCGCTGGACGGCCTGCTGAGCCCGGGCGATCTGGTCGTGTTCCTCACCTACCAGCGCCGCGCGTTCCGACCGGTGCGCGACCTGGCCAAGTACGCCGCAAGGCTGGCCAAGGCCACGGCCGCCGGCGAGCGCGTGCTGGAAGTGCTCGAGCAGGAGCCGAGCGTGCGAGACCGCACAGACGCCGTCGCGGCACCGCCGCTGCGAGGGGCGCTGACGTTGCGCGGGGTGCGCTACGCCTACGCGCCCGGTCGCGACGTCCTGTGCGGGCTCGATCTGGAAATCTCGGCCGGCGAGCGGGTGGCAATCCTCGGCGCCTCGGGCGCGGGCAAGTCGACCTTGCTGCGGCTGCTGCTCCGACTGATCGACCCCCAGGCGGGCGCGATCCGGGTGGACGGCCGCGACGTGCGCGAGTTCACGCTCGACTCCTTGCGCTCCCAGATGGCCGTGGTGCTCCAGGACGCGACACTCTTCGCCGGAACCATCCGCGAGAACATCGCCTGCGGCACGCCCGTCCTCGATCCCGAGCGGGTGGAAGCGGCGGGGCGCCTGGCTCGGGTCGACGTGTTCGCCCGACGGTTCCCCGACGGCTACGACACGTTGGTGGGCGAGGGCGGTACGACGCTCTCCCGTGGCGAGCGCCAACGCGTTGCCATCGCACGGGCCGCCGTGCGCGACGCTCCGCTGTGGATCCTCGACGAGCCGCTCACCGGCCTGGACGGAGAGCAGGCGCGTTGGGTGGCGGAAGCCCTCGACGACGCCGTGCGCGGCCGCACCTGCCTGACGATCACCCACGAGGCTCGCGAAGCCGCCCGCTGCGACCGGGTGGTGCTGATCGAAGCCGGACGTATCGTCGAGTCGGGCAGCCCCTCCGCCCTGCTCGCCAGCGGCGGCCGCTACGCCGACATGGTGTCCGCCCAATCGTCGCTGCGCGAGGTCGAACGTGTCGCGCTCGGCTGATCGCGCGCTGGCCGAGCGCGACCGGGCGCTGCCCGGGCTCGGCGTGCTGCTCGACGCGGACGCCTTCGGCGCGGCGCTGCAAGCCGCCCTGCCGTCGCTCGCGATCTCGCAGATCAGCGCGAACTATGTGCGCTACAAGCCGGGCACGCGCTGCCTGGTGGCTTACGAGCTGGAGACTCCCGGCGCCCGGCTGCGGATCCACGCGGTGGCCCACGGGGGTGACGTGGCCACCAAGGTGGCCAAGCTGGCG
Organism: Myxococcota bacterium; assembly: GCA_041577695.1. Lineage (GTDB taxonomy): Bacteria > Myxococcota_A > UBA9160 > UBA9160 > PR03 > JASJBO01. Next base: position 7,560 of record JBFGIM010000101.1, read on the forward strand.
TCGGTCGCTGCGAACGATGCGCCGCTGCGCCAGCCGCTGCTGCTTCCCGGCCTCCAGACCGTCGTGCGGGCTTTCCCCGACGACGCCCGGCTGCGCAGCCTGGGTCGTGTCGTCGTGCCCGAGAGCCGTGCTCGCCTGCTGCGGCGCGCCGCGGCGCCGCAGCCCGCACTCTGGTCGGCCGATCTGGAGGTGCTGTCCTACAAGCCCGAGCGAAGACTGGTCGCTCGCCTCGAAGGTTCGCGCGGCGCGCGGGCGGTACTGCGCCTCTACCGCGACGCCGACTTCGCCCGGGCGCGTGCTGCGGCCCGCTCGCTCGAGAGCCGCGAGGTCCTCCGGGTTCCGGTTGCGATCGATCACTCCCACACGCATCGGGTACTCACCTTCTCGTGGCTCACCGGAGAGCCCCTGCGTCGACGCCTGGCCGCGGGTGCCGCGACGGAGTCCCGGCGGGTCGGACGCGCGCTCGCCGAGCTCCATGGGCAGGCGCCTCCGCGCAAGGTGGTGGCCACCCCCAGCTCCGGCGAGCGGCTGCGAGCAGTCGCTGCTGCGGTCGAGGCGATCCTGCCCGAGGCTGGCGCACGGGCGAGCAGGAGTGCGACTCGACTTGCGAGCGCGTTGGCTGGCTTCGCCTCGCCCGTGTGCGCGATCCACGGCGACTTCCATGCCGATCAAGTGCTGGTCGGGGGTGACGCCGTGCCGGTGCTCGATCTCGACGAGGTCCGGGCGGGCACTGCGGCAGAGGATCTGGGCTGCTTCCTCGCGCATCTCGAGCGGGACGCGATCTGTGGCGAGCTCCCCAACGGGAGCATCGATGCGATCCGCGACGGGTTGCTCGCCGGATACGCCGACCTGACTCGACCGCCCGACTTCGAGAGCCTCGCCCGACACACGGCGGCCGCACTGCTCGCTCTCTCCCCCGAGCCGTTCCGCGCTCGGGTACCGGAATGGGCCGCGCGCACCACGGCCATCCTCGAGCGGGTGGAGTCGATCTCGCGCGGAGCTCCCGCGCAGGGGGCCCGCCCCGGGCGGGCTGCGCCGGCTGCGGTCGATGTCGCACTTCCGATGCTGGGCGAGGCGCTCGATCCCGAGGCGGCCGCGGAGCACCTATCGCGCGCCCTCGGTGTGCCGGAAGTCACCGTGGCGTCGGCAAAGCTGCTGCGCCACAAGCCCGGACGACGCTGTCTCGTCGAGTACGCCTTGAGCGAGCCGGCCGGCTGGATCGCGCTCGGCAAGATGCGCGCCCGCGGAGCGGACGTTCGCACGGACGCCGTGCAGCGGCTGCTCTACCAGGGCCGCTTCGGACCCGATGCCGAGGACGCCATCCGGGTTCCCGAGCCGCTCGGAGTCGCACCGGCGCTGCGGATGACCCTTCAGCGTCGGGTGCCGGGCAGCCCGCTCACCGAGCACCTCTGGACACCCGAGGGTCCCGCCCTCGTCCGGCGCGCGGTGGAGGCGGCGCACAAGCTGCACACCCAGGGTGTGTCGATCGATCGGGAGCACGGCAGGGCCGACGAGATGAGGGTGCTGCGCAAGCGTCTACCCGCCGTGAGTGCGGCCCACCCCGGTTGGGAGCGCCGCATCCGCCGGCTGCTCGAGGCCTGCGAACAGCTGGCCGCCCGCATCGACGATTCCGCTCGCTGCGGTGTGCACCGCGACTTCTACGCCGATCAGCTGGTGGTGACGGATGGCGACATCACGCTGGTCGACCTCGACCTCTACTGCATGGGCTCGCCAGCGCTCGACATCGGCAACTTCCTGGCTCATCTGACCGAGCTGGCCCTGCGGCGCACGGGCGATCCCGACGGTCTGGTCGCGTGTGAGGAGTCGATGACCGGGCGCTTCCTCGAGCTGGCGGGGAGCTACCACGCCGAGGCGGTCGCCGCCTACCAGACCCTGACCCTCGCGCGGCACGTCGCGTTGAGTACCCACCTCGACGGTCGCGGCAACACCACGGCGCCGCTGCTCGAGCTGTGCGAGGAGCGGCTGGGACTTGCAGCCGACCCCGCGCGGGCCGGCCGCGCCGCCGGGGGCTCGAGATGACGAGCCGCGGATCACGCGTGGCCGCTGTGCTGCTGGCGGCGCCGTTGCTGCTGGCTGCCGCCGTTCCCGCCGCTGCAGGCGAGCGCTCGATCCAAGCGCGGAAGCTGATCGAACGTGCCGGGGACAAGCGTCCGGACGACCAGCTGTCCGTGGAGCTCTTCGGCCGACCGCTCGTCGTCGGTGGCGAGTTCGAGGTGGAGACCCGCTACCGCGACGACTTCAAGCTGTCGCCGGGCGAGAAGGACGACGACCTCAACATGGAGAGCAAGCTGGAGCTCGAGTTCCTCTATCAGTGGAGCCCGACCCTGGTGTTCTTCGCAGAGGGAAAGCTCGGCTACGAACACGACACCTATTCAGAAGACGGCCTGCCCGAGTCCGAGTGGAAGCCGCAGCGCGGGGAGACCTGGATCTACCTGGACGACGTGTCGGAGACGGGCCTGTCGTTCCAGCTCGGGCGCCAGAACCTGAAGGACGGGCGCGAATGGTGGTGGGACGAGGATCTCGACGCCGCCCGCCTCGTCTACGAGTTCGGCAACTCGGAGCTCGAGCTGGCGGTCGCCCGGGAGCTGGGTCCGGTACAGGCCAACCGCGACGACGTCGCGCCCGAGCTCGAGGACGTCTTCTTCGCGCTCGGTCACTACACCTGGTACTGGGGCAAGAAGAGTCGGCTGGAGCTCTTCGCCGTCCATCGCAGCGATCACTCGCGAACCCCCCGGCTGGGGTCGCTGCTGCCGGAAGAACGCGAGGATGCCTTCGATGGAAACCTCACATGGGTTGGAGCGCGGGCCATCGGTCGTTGGAAGTACCGCCCGCTCGGCCGCTTCCACTACTGGCTCGACGGCGCCGCGGTTCGCGGCCGCGAGACCGAGCTCGACTTCAACGAGATCGGCAATACCGGCGTCTCGGAGGTCGAGGGTCGCGCCGAACGTGATGTCTTCGGCTGGGCAGTCGATGGCGGCGTGACGTGGGACCCGGAACGAAGCTTCTGGCCACGCCTGACCCTGGGCTACGCATACGGGTCGGGCGACGACGGCGTATCCGGCACGGATCACGCGTTCCGCCAGACGGGGCTCCAGGACAACAACGCAAAGTTCCGCGGTGTGGATCGCTTCAAGTACTACGGCGAGCTGTTCCGCCCCGAGCTCTCGAACCTCCACATCCTCACCGTGAGTGCCGGCGTCCCGCTGCTGGAGTCGAGCTCGCTGGAGCTGGTCTACCACGCCTACTGGCAGGCCGAAGCCGCTCCCTTCCTGCGCAATAGCAAGCTCAAGGCGTCGCCCGAGGGGCGGCACCGTGCGCTCGGCCACGAGTGGGACCTGGTGCTGGGCATCGAGGAAGGCGAGCACTGGGAGTTCGAGCTGGTGGGCAGCGTCTTCCGGGCGGGCAAGGCCTTCGCCGACGAGGACCGGGGCGAATGGGCGCAGCTCGTGCTCTTCAAGGTCGACTACAACTTCTGAGGACTTCGATGCGTGCAGCGATTGCGATCGGATTGCTGATCTGGCTCGCGGCGCCCGTTGCCGGCGCAGCCGGCGCGTCCTGGGACCAGGTGCTCGCGGTGGGCATGCGGATCAAGGTGAAGGGAACGCTGGCGGCCGACGGCAGCTTCGAGGCC
>JBFGIM010000102.1:0-10864 GCA_041577695.1 Myxococcota bacterium
AAGCGACCGGCGCGCAGGAGCGCCGGGTCGAGGATCTCGGGTCGGTTCGTGGCGGCGATCAGCACGATCCCCGAACGCGGGTCGAAGCCGTCGAGCTCGACGAGCAGCTGGTTCAGCGTCTGCTCCTTCTCGTCCGAGCCGCCCGAGACAGGCGACAGGCCACGCGCACGGCCGAGCGCATCCAGTTCGTCGATGAAGACGATACAGGGCGCGTTCTTCTTGGCCTGTTCGAACATGTCGCGCACGCGACTCGCACCCACACCCACGAACATCTCGACGAAGTCGGAGCCTGAAATCGTGAAGAACGGCACGCCCGCCTCGCCGGCGATCGCGCGGGCGAGCAGGGTCTTGCCGGTGCCGGGCGGCCCGACCAGCAGGATGCCCTTCGGCATGCGCGCCCCCAGCCGGCCATGGCGGGCAGGATCCTTCAGGAAGTCGACGACCTCGCTCAACTCGGCCTTGGCCTCGTCGACACCCGCCACGTCCTCGAAGGTCACCTGGGTGTCGCTCTCGACGTAGACCCGGGCCTTGCTCTTCCCGATCGAGAGCAGCCCCCCGGCGCCGCCTCCGAGCTTCCCGGCCATGCGCCGCATCAGGAACATCCACACCCCGAAGAAGAGCACGACGGGCACGACCCAGGAGAGCAGTGTGGGGAGGAACGTGTTCTCCGGCTCGCTCGAGAACACGATCTCCTTGCCCTCGAGCCGTTCGGCCAGGGCCGGATCGACGCGCTGGGTGACGAAGCGGCTCTTGCCGCTCTCGGGTGTCTTGAGCTCACCCTCGATGCTGTCGCCACGCACGACGACACTCTTGATCTGGTCCTGCTCGAGCAGCTCCTCGAAGTGGCTGTAGGGGATGCGCTCGACGGTCTGGTAGGCGACCCAGAGGTCGTGCAACGTGACGACGCCGAGGATCGCCAGCATGACGTAGATGACCGTGAAGCTGGGCCGCTGTCGCGCGGCCTCCATCGGCTCGGTGGGGTCGCCGAGCGGACGCCTCGGGCGCGGGTTGGCGCCCTTCTTGCCCGGCTCGCGACGCCCAGATCGGACCGGTCCCTCCTCGCTCAACGGCTCTCTCCTCGGGCAGGGATGCCCCGAACGAGGGTGCCCGAACGCTCGGGAAGGCACCAGTCGCGCCTCGGGGAGGCTTCAGCCAGCGCCGGCGCGGTGCAGCCGCCAGCTTCCGGACGCAATCCGCTGGGCCGCGTCGACGCGGCGGTTGTAGACGTAGAGCCAGGCCTCGCGTCCGGGCCGCGCGAGCGTCACCAGGCGCCGCACGAAGAGCGAGCCCGCCGGCTGGAGCGGGTCGTAGCATTCGAAGGCGTCGATGCGCGCCAGCGTGCCCTCGTCGTGGACTTCGTGGAACTCGCCCTGCACCTGGCCCGGGTGGGGGCACAGCCCGGGGTAGCGGCCCAGGTCGAAGAGCTGACCCTCGACGGTGCACGGCCCGAGCAGCGTCAGGGCACCCTCGACACCGGCTTCGCGCTGACCGTCGAAGCCGGTCATCAACGAGCCGTAGAGCGCGATCAGACGGATGCGGGGCATCGGGGTGGATTCCGCTTGTATCACGGCCGCCGATCCCGTTGGCAAGCTCCCGCGGCGGCCAAAGGGAGGAGCTCGTATCCGCTTGAAAAGCGGGTGCAAAACCACACGAAGCGCGGCTCTCTCTCAACGCGATGGGGTCGCAAGTCCGGGTGCCTGCGCGCCGATTGCGTAGGTGTGTCGGTATCGCTCTCGCACAAGCTCGTCGCCCGCTACGGAGCCGCGCTCATCCTGCTCTCGGTGGGGGTGCGCGCCCTCCTCCAGCCGGTGCCCATGCCGGGCCGCATGGGCGACGGCGCGCTCGCGCTGGTCGCGACAGCCGGGGCAGCCATCGCGCTCTTCTGCTGGTTCGCGCCCTGGGACCGCTGGCCGCAACGGAATCTCTACGCGATCGCAATGCTGATGATCGCTCTGAAGAGCCTGTCCAATACCCTGGGCGGCTGGGGAAGCTACTCCTACGCCGTCCACTACACGATCATCTCGGTCTGGATCGGCTTCGCGCTCCCGCGCGGGGCCATGTTGAGGCTCCTCCCGGTTCTGACGGCGGCGTACTGCCTGCCGATCTGGTGGCACGCAAAGCCGACGGCCGAGCTCCTCAGCGTGGCGATGACGGTGCCGCTGTGCGTGATCGCCGGAGAATCGGTTGCGTGGATGACCAGCCGCTTGCGCCAGGTCGAAGCGAGCGAGGCCCGGAACGTCCAGGACATGCAACGTCTCGTCGAAGCGACCACCCGACTCGGCCAGCCGACGAGCGAAGGCAGTCGGGTCGAGGAAGAGATCGTCGAACTCTGCTGCAGCGCACTCGAGGCCGATGCGGCCTCGCTCTGGCTGCGCGCGCCGGACCGCACCCTCGAGCTGACCGCTCGCTGGGGGACACACTTCGAGGCGGCGCCGCCGCGCCTGGATGTATCCGCACACCCGGGTCTCGTGCGCGCCATGCAGGAGCGCACTGTCATCGACGAAGCGGCGAGCGAGCGAGCGTCGCTCGCTGCGCACCTCGGCCTGGCCTCGTTGCTGATCCTGCCACTGGCCAGCCCCGAGGGCTGCCGCGGTGTGGTACTCGTGGCGAGCCTCCAATCGCAGCAGGCGCTTCACGAGTACGGTCATTACGTGGCGCGCGCCTTCGCCGCCCAGGCCGCGTTCGCCCTCGACCGGGTCGTCAGTACCGCGAAGCTGGTGGATGCGGCCCTCACCGACGAACTCACCGGCCTCGGCAATCGCCGCGACGCCCGGATGCGTCTCGAGGTGCTGAAGGGCGGCGACGCGCTCGTCATGATCGATCTCGATCACTTCAAGCACATCAACGACACCCACGGTCACGCGGTGGGCGACGAGGTGCTCCGCCAGCTCTCCACCATCCTGCGCAACTCGCTGCGCGAGAGCGACGAGGTCTACCGCTGGGGCGGCGAGGAGTTCCTGGTCGTCCTCGCCGGTCGCGGTGCGGACTCCGCAGCGGCCGCGGGGCGGCTCCGCGAGCGCTGGGCCGCGAGCAATCCGATGACGACCTTCAGCGCCGGCGTCGCCGTCCACGAAGACGGCAGCGATTGGGAACACACCCTGGCTCGCGCCGACGAGGCCCTCTATGCGGCCAAGGCGGCCGGCCGGAATCGCGTCGAGCTCGCTGACTGAACCGCGATCCCGCGGGCGTCGTGCTGGCCGCGTCTCCACCCGTCGGCTATCCAACGCCCATGCTGACCGATCGATTCCGACTGGACGGGAAGGTGGCCATCGTCACTGGGGCCGGGCGAGGCATTGGACGCGCCATCGCCGTGGGTCTCGCCGAGGCCGGTGCCGACGTGGTGTGCGCGGCGCGCACGCCCGAGCAGATCGAGAACGCCGCCGAGGAGATCCGCGGCCTGGGCCGACGCGCCCTCGCACTGCCCTGCGACGTCAACGACACCGCGCAGCTCGACCGCGTGATCGCCGCTGCGGTCGAGGAGCTCGGGCGCATCGACGTGGTGGTGAACAATGCGGGCGGCACGCCCCCCACGCCGGCGCTCCAGCTCAAGAACGAGGATTTCGAGGCGGCCTTCCACTTCAACGTGACGTCGGCGCTGCACTTGAGCCGCGGCGCCATTCCCCACATGCTGAAGAACGACGAGCCCGGCTCGATCGTCAACATCTCGTCGGCGCTGTCGCACATGGTGGAGTCGGGCTTCGTGGCCTACGGCACCGCCAAGGCCGCGCTCTCGCACATGACCCGGCTGATGGGCTTCGAGCTGGCGCCGCGTGTGCGGGTGAACGCCATCGCGGTGGGCGCCACCGAGACCGACGCCCTGGCGCCGTTCCTGGCCGCCGGTGATCTGCGCGAGCAGATGGAGGCGCTGACGCCCATGGCGCGCCTCGGCACCGTCGAGGACATCGCCGCCGCCGCGCTCTACCTGGCGTCGCCGGCCTCGAGCTGGGTGACCGGCAAGGTGTTCGAGGTGGACGGCGGCACCGTAGCCTCCAATTGGCCGATCAAGATACCGGCCTTCTGACTCCGGCGGGCGCGCCAGAACCACCCCCATGTTCCCGATCCGTGACGACAATCCCCACTTCCTGACGCCGCTGGTCACCTGGTCGATCATCGGCCTCAACGTGGCGGCGTGGGTGTTCGTCCAGGGACTGGGTACCGACCCGGCCCTCGGCACCTCGATCTGCAACCTGGGCCTGATCCCGGGCGAGGTGCTCCAGACGGTGCAGCCGGGCACCTCGTTTCCCATCTCGCAGACGCTGCTCTGCATCGTCGACCCCGAGCCCAACTGGCTGACGCCGGTCACCTCGATGTTCCTGCACGGTGGCTGGTTCCACATCCTGGGCAACATGTGGTTCCTGTGGATCTTCGGGAACAACGTGGAGGACTCGATGGGCCACGGGCGCTTCGTGGTCTTCTACCTGCTGTGCGGACTTGCGGCGGCCTTCGCGCAGGTGATCTCGAGCCCTGCGTCGCCCGTCCCCATGGTGGGCGCGTCGGGCGCCATCGGCGGCGTGATGGGTGCCTACGTCGTGCTCTACCCGCGCGTCCACGTCACGCTACTGATCGTGCTGGGCTTCTACGTCACCACGGTGGTGGTGCCGGCCTCTTTCATGCTCGGCTACTGGTTCCTGATCCAGCTGGTGGGCGGCGCCTTCGCCCCGGCCGAAGGCGGCGGCGTGGCCTTCTGGGCGCACGTGGGTGGCTTCGCGGCCGGGGCGGCCCTGGTCTTCCTGTTCCGCAACCCGAAGCTGGTGGCCCGACACCCCTACTACGGCATGCGGCACCCGGGACCGCAGCGCTGGCGCTAGCGCTATTCTCGCCGAAAGAGGAGACCCCCATGAGCAGTGCACCCGATACCACCTTCACACGGATGCAGGACGCCACCCGTGAGGACTACCAGATCATCGGGCGGCACAGCCTCGAGTTTTTCGTCGGGCTGCCGGGTCGGCTGCTGAAGCACCTCGAGCTGCTCGAGGGCGATACCGGGGGTTATGCGGTGACGCGGCTCACCCATAGCCTCCAGACGGCGACCCGGGCCCAGCGCGACGGCCGCGACGACGAGTACGTGGTGTGTGCCCTGCTCCACGACATTGGCGACACCCTCGCCACGGCGAACCACGCCGACCTGGCGGCCACCATCCTCGAGCCCTTCGTCAGCGAGAAGAACCACTGGATCGTGAAGCACCACGCCATCTTCCAGGGCTACTACTTCTTCCATCACCTGGGGCTCGACCGGAACCTGCGCGACCGCTTCAAGAGCCATCCCCACTCGCGCGACTGCGTCGAGTTCTGCGCCAAGTACGACCAGAACAGCTTCGATCCCGAGTACGACACGCTGCCGCTCGACGCCTTCGAGCCGCTGGTGCGCAAGGTCTTCGCCGCGCCGAAGCGATCGATCTACATCCCGGAAGAAGGACGGGAGGCGCGCCCGTAGGCCGGCTCAGTCGAGAGCGATGCGTCGGCCCGGCTGCTCGAGGGCGATGTCGGCGAAGGCGGCGGCGCCTCGGCCGTGGGTGAAGAAGCTCACCGCGATCAGCCAGACGCCCACGATGCGTTCGGGCGGCTTGCCCAGCGCCTTGTCGTAGTCACGGTAGAGATCGCGCGTCTCGGTCGACCAGCGTCCGAGTCCGGCCTGGCCCGAGCGGATCGCGATGTGGGTCTCGCGCTGGTCCCACCACGGCAGCGGGCAGCGGAACACGGTCTCCTCGGGCAGCGCCGCGCTCCAGTACCAGGTGAGGTCCTGCCCGTTGTCGAACTCGACGGCGATGCTGATGTAGTCGTGGGTGGGGAGCGTGTTCTCCGCCACCTTCGACGGCAGCTCGTCCACGCGCCACGACCAGGTGAGTCGGGTTTCGGGCGTCAGCTCGCCATCGACCGCGCGCTTGATGATGGCGGCCTCGTTCTCGGGGCGCGCGCGGATCACACGGCGACCGTCCACCTCGTCCGCGGTGAAGAGATCGGTCTCGCCCAGATACCAGAGCGGCTCCCAGTGGGCAGGGCGCTGCGCCGGGTGCTCGAGGCGTTCGAGCTCGGCGCGCACCAGCACGTCCTCGGGAAACGCGGCGGCGAGCGCGCGCACACCCTCGGCGCCGTCGCCGCGCCAGCGGATCAACAGCGCGCCCAGCGCGCCGCCCAGGCCCCCGGCCCCTTCGTGGTCGCCGTTTCGCGTGCTCCAGGCACCGGGGTAGATGCCGAGCTGGAGTGTCCCCGCGCGATCGGAGCGGTGGGTCGCAGTCTCGCGCGCCGCGCGAAACACGGGACCTCGCTCACCGATGCGACGCCACAGGTAGACGCGCGGTCCGAACCACAGGTCGAGCTCTTCGCTGAAGACGATCCGACCGTCGGCGAGCACCGTGATCTCGTCGCCGGGCTCGAGCGCGACGCCCGTATCGGTCCACGGCGGCTGGCTGCCCGGCAGCACCACCGCGCGCACCTCGGCGACGCGCTCAGCCAGCGGCCCCGAGGCCAGCGCCCGCCGCAGGGGCTCGAAACGTTCGAGAAGGGTCTGCTCCAGGGACCTGGCGCTCATCTTCCGACAACCATGACAAGTTGCATGAGGTTCTATGATACAACCTCTCGGCTGGAGGGAACCGGATGAAGCTCGATCTGAAGTGGCTCTGGATCGCTGTTGCCGCCCTCGCCTGCGCCACCGCGCCGGCCGCGGCCGAGCCGCCGACAGCCGGCCTCGCCCGCGCGCTGCCCGCGCTGCACGCCGAGCCCGACCCGGTGGCGGGCGGCCGCATCGTCGACGCCTGGGGCCGCGAGGTGCTGTTGCGCGGCGTCAACGTCAACGCGCTGGCCGAGTACTGGGCCCACTCGCCGGACCTCTTCACCACCTATCCGCTCACCGAAGAGGGTGCGGACCTGATCGCCGCTGTGGGGTGGAACACGGTGCGGCTGCTGCTCAGCTGGTCGCGGGTCGAGCCCGCGCCCGGCGTCTACGACGAGGCCTACCTCGACGAGGTCGAGGCAGCGGTGCAGCTCCTCGCCAGCCGCGGCGTCTACTCGATCCTCGACCTGCACCAGGACGCGTGGGGTCCCACGCTGGCCGGCACGCCCGAAGAGTGTCCGGGCGGTGAGCCCGCCTTCGGCTGGGACGGCGCGCCCGGCTGGGCCACCTTCGAGCAGGGCCAGTCGCGCTGCCAGGCGGGCGGGGCGCGCGAGCTGACGCCCGCCGTGGTGTTCTCGTTCCTCTCGTTCTTCGAGAACGCCCTGGGGCCCGGCGGCGTCGGCATCCAGACCCGCTACGCGCGCATGCTGGGCCACGTGGCCGGGCGCTTCGCGCCGCTCGATGCGGTCGCCGGCTACGACGTGATGAACGAGCCCAATGCGATCTTCGGCGGCACCGAGTCGCTGGCCGTGCTCTACGAACGGGCGCTGGCGGAGATCCGCGCCGGCGAGGCCGCCGCGGGCGCTCCGCGGCGGCTGGTGTTCTTCGAGCCGTCGATCACCTGGGCGGGCTTCGGCATCGGCGCGCCGCCGCCCTTCGCCCACGACGACCAGGTGGTCTACTCGCCTCACATCTACCAGGGCGGCCTCGACGATCAGCCGCTGTCGCGCGACTTCTTCCAGCAGGCGCGCGACGAAGCCGCCGACTTCGGCGGCGCGCCGGTGCTCTCGGGCGAGTGGGGCTCGGACCCGCGCCGCGCCAGCGATCCGGAGGACGACTACTTCGCGCTGCACCAGGCGCTCCAGGACGAGTTCCGCTTCGGCGCCACGCTGTGGACCTTCCGCGAAGCGTGCGGCGATCCGCACAAGGCGGCGGACTTCCGCGATGGGCGGGTGGCGCAGGTGTGGGGGCTCTACGAGGTGGATTGCACCACCAACGAGACCCGCGGCCTGCGTCGCGACCTGGTGGATGCGCTCACGCGCCCGTACCTGCGCGCGGCACCGGGCCGGATCGTTTCGATGACGTCGGATCCGGCCACCGGCACGCTCGAGGCCCACGGCGCCGACGCGGCGCGGCGAGGCGTGCTGGTGGCGTTCGTGCCGGACCGGGGGCGCCGACCGCACCTGCGCGCCCGCGGCATCGGACGCCGGCAGATCGTTCCGGCGCCCGGCGGCCATCACTATGTGGTCGCCTGGACCCGCGGCGGCGACTGGTCGCTGGTCGTCGAACCCTGAGTCGGGCGTCGAAGTGCGCAGAGTCCTCCGGGGGCGGCGGTGAAGCGCCAGCTGCACAGCATGGCTCGTTCGTGTTAGAAGGTTCGCCAGGAGGCATGCCATGGGCCGTCGTCTGCTGGTCGTACTCGCGGTGCTGTTGGTGCTGGCGTTGGTGGCGCTCCACGCCCTCGGGCGCGGGGTCTTCGTCGAGCCGGGCCACGCGGGCACGCCCGAGGCGCGGGCGATCAGCCCCACCGTGGTGGCCCAGCGGGCGCGCTCGATCCAGAGTGCCGCCACGGACGTGGGCGTGGCGCGACCGAAGCAGATCCTGTTCGGCGACCTGCACGTCCACACCACCTTCTCCTTCGACGCCTTCCAGATGAGCCTTCCCATGGCCGGCGGCGACGGCGCGCACCCGGTGGCCGACGCCTGCGACTACGCCCGGCACTGTGCCGCCCTCGACTTCTGGTCGATCAACGACCACGCCATCACGCTGACGCCGCGCCGCTGGGCCGAGACGGTGGACTCGATCCGCCAGTGCAACGCGGTGGCGGGCGACCCGGCCAATCCGGACCTGGTGTCCTACCTGGGCTGGGAATGGACCCAGGTGGGCTCTCGGCCCGAGAACCACTGGGGCCACAAGAACGTGATCCTGCGCGACCTCGAGGATGGCGAGATCCCGACCCGACCGATCAGCGCGGGAGTCCCGCCCGGCATACCGCCGATCGAGGAGGCTGCGCCGTCGCCGTTCCTGCTGGGTGTGTTCGCGCTGACCGAGGCCCGCAGCGGCGGGCCCGAGCTCGCCCGTTATCTCCACGAGATGGTGGGCGTGCGCGACTGCCCGCAGGGCGTGCCGGTGCGCGATCTGCCCGATGGCTGCCGCGAGGTAGCGCCCACGCCGACGGACCTCTTTGCCAAGCTCGACGACTGGGGCCACGCGTCCATGGTGATCCCGCACGGCACCACCTGGGGCTTCTACACGCCGCTGGGCTCGTCGTGGGACAAGCAGCTGACGCCGCAGCAGCACGACCCTCAGCGACAGCGCCTGGTCGAAGTCTTCTCGGGCCACGGCAACTCGGAAGAGTTCCAGGACTTCCGCGAAGTGATCCTCCACCCGGATGGCTCGCGCTCCTGCCCCGAGCCCAACGGCAACTACCTGCCCTCCTGCTGGCGCGCCGGCCAGATCATCGAAGCGCGTTGCCGGGCAGAAGAGGAATCGGAGGCGGAGTGTGCGGGGCGCGCCGAGACCGCGCGCCAGGACTTCGTGGACGCCGACCGCAACGGCGGTGCCTATGTCGTGCCGGGCGCGAGCGTCGCCGACTGGCAGGATGCGGGGCAGTGTCGCGACTGCTTCCAGCCCTCGTTCAACTACCGGCCGCGCAGCTCGGTGCAGTACATGATGGCTCTGGGGCGGCCCGGCAACCCCGACGACACCGACCGCTTCCGCTTCGGCTTCATCGCGGCCAGCGACAATCACTCGGCGCGGCCCGGAACCGGCTACAAGGAGGTGGCCCGCACCGAGTTCACCGAGACGCGCTTCGGCAACTTCGTCGGCACGCCGCTCGACTCGGCGCCGCGACGTCCACCGCGCGCGAGGTCCGAGGCGCTCTCCTCGGTTCCCGACGAAGCCGTCTTCGGCGTGTGGGAGACCGAACGCCAGGCGTCGTTCTTCCTGAACGGGGGCCTGGCCGCGGTGCACGCCGGCGGCCGCGACCGCAGCGCGATCTTCACGGCCCTCGAGCGCAAGGAGGTCTACGGGACCAGCGGGCCGCGCATCCTGCTGTGGTTCGACCTGCTGAACGCCCCCAGCGGCACGCCGGTGCCGATGGGGAGCCAGGTGTCGCTGATCGAGAGCCCCATCTTCCAGGTGCGCGCGGTGGGCTCCTTCGAGCAGCATCCCGGCTGCCCGAGCGATGCGGAGACGGCGCTCTCACCCGAGCGTCTGTCGCGGCTGTGCCAGGACGAGTGCTACCACCCGTCCGAGCAGCGGCGTCTCATCACCCGTATCGAGGTGGTGCGCATCCGCCCGCAGCGCGGGCCGGACGAGAACGTCGCCGGCCTCGTCGAGGACCCGTGGAAGGTTCTGCACTGCCCCGCCGATCCGGCCGGCTGCCAGGTGGCCTTCACCGACGAGAGCTTCGTGGGCTCGGGCCGCGACGCGCTCTACTACGTGCGCGCCATCGAGGAACCGAGTCTCGCCGTCGATGCCGACCCGCTCGGCTGCCAGCCGGGCGCCGAGGGGCCGTGCACCACGGTGGATCCCTGCTTCGGCCGCCCGCTCGAGGACGATTGCCTCGCCGAGACCGAGGAGCGCGCCTGGTCGTCCCCGATCTTCGTGGACCACGGACGCCTTTCGGGATCGTGACGCTCGGGGACCCTGCGCCGGCCATCGATGACCCGCTCCTCGATCACCTGCGCGGGCATCTGGGCCTCCAGGGGCTCGACTACGCCGAAGCGCCCACACGCCTCTTCGGGGGCAACAACACCTACGTCTACGCACTCCGGCTGAAGGACGCACCGCCGCCCTGGAACGGACCGCTGGTGGTCCGCATCCTGAAGGCGCACCGCGCCTCGGACGAGGTGATCTACGAGACCACGCTGCAGAACGCGGTGGCCGAGCTGGGCGTCGCGGCGCCCCGGGTGCTGCTGGCGGAGACCTCGAACAGACCCCTCGGCGGCGCCTTCCAGGTGATGGAGCAGATCGGCGGCCGCGCGCTGCTGCTGGGCGACGTGGGCGCCGAGGTGCGCGGCCTGCGCATGC
>JBFGIM010000103.1:0-10850 GCA_041577695.1 Myxococcota bacterium
CGCCCCCGAAGCCGCGCCCCTCCACGCGCAGGAAGCAGACCTTGTTGTCCTCCTGCCACGGCACGTAGTCGCTGGGGCCGATATGGACGTTGTCGGCGCCGATTTCGTACGGGATCTGCGAGGTGACGGCCTCGGTCTTGGAGATCTTCTTCGAGGCCAGCCGCTCCCGCGAGAGCATGTTGAGGAAATCGGTGTTGCCGCCGGTGTTGAGCTGGTAGGTGCGCTCCACCTTGACGCCGCGATCCGCGAAGAGGCGCACGATCTGACGGTGCAGGATGGTGGCGCCCAGCTGCGACTTGGTGTCGTCGCCCGCGCAGGGGATGCCCGCCTGACGGAAGCGCTCGCCCCATTGGGGGTCGGAGACGATGAAGACCGGCACGCAGTTGACGAAGGAGACGCCGGTGGCCAGGCAGGCCTCAGCGTAGGACTGCACCGCCTTCTGGGAGCCCACCGGCAGGTAAGAAATCAGCACCTCGGCGCCGCTCTCCTCGAGGACGCGCGCCACATCCACCGGCGGGACGTCGGCCACGCGGAACGAACGTTCCTCCGGATAGTCGCGCATGTGGCTGGCCACGCCGTCGTGCACCGGGCCCATCTGCACCGACAGCGGGATCTCGGAGATCTGGTCGCGGATGGCGCGCGTGCAGTTCGGCGCCGCGAAGGCGGCTTCGTGCAGCGGGCGTCCCACCTTGCGGGCATCGATGTCGAAGGCAGCGACCACCGCCACGTCGGCCGGCCGGTAGCCGCCCATGTCGAGGTGCATCAGGCCCCACGCCTCCTGCTGCTCGGCAGGCACCTGGCGGTAGTAGTCGATGCCCTGCAGCAACGAGCTGGCGCAGTTCCCCACACCCGCGATCGCGATCCGAACGCCGTCGCCCTTCGACAAACTCATGCTCTCGACCCCCTCTCGCTGCCGGCCCCGTCGGGCCCGGAATTCGAGCCGAGGCTATGAAGATCCCCGGGTCGGGTCAAGGCTGGCGCCGACACGGAACAGCAGCTGTACCGGCTGGCGGCGCAACAGCTCCACTGGCGCGATCCCATGGTGTTCGGCGAGGTGGAGCAGACCCGCAGACGACAGGGCAGCGGCCTTCTCGAAGGCCCCGGGCATCGACTCGGCGTCGCCCAGGGGCATCCGATCGGCCACCGCCACCCGGTTCACCACGTTGAGGAACCCGTAGAAGAAGGACCGTCGGTCCTCGACTTCAAGCTCGGCCGCCGCCCGGAACACGGCGTACTTCGAGTCGGCCGCGGCCGGCAGCTCGGGCAGCCAGATGGGCAGGTGCCAGGCGCCGATGGCGGGCGTCGCTTCGGGCAGCACGTCCAGCTCGCGGCGTGTCGGCGGCGCATAGATCCGGAGCGCCTCCTCCCGGTCCGGAAAGCCGAGATCCTGGAGACGACCGGTCCGCCAGCGCAGCGCGTAATCCTGGTTGTCGCTGACCAGCTCCCAGCTCAGCGACTGGAGCAGGCGGAAGTAGAACCAGTAGTCGCCCTGGAAGAGCGCGCTGAGCAACTGGAGGGGCGCCGCGATGTCGTCGCCTTCGCGGTGCGCCACCACGTAGAACTGGCCGTCGATCGTTCGGGATCCATCGGGGGGGTCCCAACCCGGCGCGTCGTCCGGCTTGAGAATCGCGTCGAGGCGCGCGTGGAGCCAGAGCATCAGCAGCTCCGGATCGAGGGCCCGCGCGGCCCGCAGCAGGGCCTCGTCTTCGGCCTCGACGAAGGCCTGCATCCACAGGTCCAGCGCCTCGTCGTCCGGGACGTCCTCGTTCCACGCGTCGAGATCGACGCATGCCTGCATCTGCTCCTCGGTGGCGTGGGCGAGGATCCAGCTGGCACGGTCCAACCCGACCGCCTTCACCGTGAAGCAGAGCTCCGCCTCGGGGAGCTCTGCGATGACCGGGGCGGGATCCGGCATCAACTCGAGCAGCTCGCCGCGGCGCGCGATCGGCGAGGAGCAGACCAGCGCGACCTGGCCTTCCGGAGGCAACTCGGCCAGCGCCTGCTGGGCGGCGACGCGATCGCGTTGCGCCAGCTCGAGTACGCGGCGTGCGGCCGGGGGGATCGAGGTGGGGGCGATCATGCCCGCGGGACGGTAGCGGGATTCAAGCGCTGCCGGGCAACAGGGGTACGAAGGCGCACAATCCCAACTCCTCTCGCTGCCATCCCCCGGGCGCGTTCCGAAGCCGCACCAGCTGTTGAAGCCCCGGCGCGCCCAGGGGCGCCACCACGCGACCGCCCGGTGCAATCTGCGCGAGCACGGCGTTCGGGACCTCGCGAGCCGCAGCGGCCAGCACGGCCGCGTCGAAGCGCAGCTCGCCTGGAAAGCCCAGGTACGCATCCGCTGCCACCACGTGGACGTGGGGACCGACGCCCGGATCGCGCGCCCAGTTGCGCCGCGCCAGTCGTGCCAGCGCCGGCAGACGCTCCATGCCGAACACCCGCGCCGCCAGCCTTCCCAGGATCGCCGCCTGATAACCGCTGCCCGTGCCCACGTCGAGGACGGTATCTTCGGGGCCAAGCTCGAGCAGCTCGGTCATCTGCGCCACCAGGGAAGGCTGCGAGATCGTCTGTCCCAGACCGATCGCGAGAGCGCGATCTTCCCAAGCCTCTTCGGGCGAGCGCTCACCCGCGTAGACCGTTCGCGGCGTGTCGAGCACCGCCGCCACCACGCGGGCGTCATCGACGGCACCTCGCAGTGCGTCAGCCAGTGGGTGACGCGCTGCCTCGAAGTCCATGCCGCGATGTTACCATCCACGTCCACCGGGAGGAGCGCGCGTGTTGTGGCGCATCTGGACACTTGCGGCGGGCGGACCGCTGGGGCTCGCATTCGCCATGGCTTCGAACGCCGCTTTGTCGCCCCAGCAGCTGGTGGCATGCGCCGTTGCCGGGGGCGCGGTCATGCTGGCGTTCGCCTCCACGCTGGCCCGCGTGCGGACCCACGAACCCGAGCGCGCGCGCCACGTGGCGGGTGCCGCCAGCTGGGGCTGGCTCGGTCTTCCGGCCATCGCCGCCGCGTGGCTCGGCTGGGCGCCGGGACCCTGGCCCTACCCGGTCGCCGCCGCCGCCGTCACGGCCCTGTCGATGCTGCGGGCGGCGCAGGTGATGGGGCCCGGCCCAGGCCCGCTTCGCTGGGCGGCGAACGCCGTCGCTGCGGTCGGCGCGGGTCTCGTCGCCGCGTTGGCCGCCGCGGCCGGCATGGCCCGGCTGATGGGCGGTGTGCCCGACCCTCCCGAGAGCTGGATCGAGGCGGTCTACGATCTCGACGCGCAGGTCGCGACACGACCGCTCCCGCGCTGCGAGCCCGCGATCACCAGGGCCGAGGTGGTGCTTGAGCGGGGAGCGCATCCCGCATTGAGTGGAGGAGGGCGGGTGCTCTGGTTCGACGCCAGAGCCGAGGGCGGCCGCCGTCAGATCCACCGCATGGACCGCGACAGCGGTGAGGTGAGCTGCTGGACCTGCCCGGAGCCGGGCCACAACCGTCGTCCCTCGCTCGACCCGGCGGGAACCAGCCTCGTCTTCGAGAGTGATCGCGCCGCGACCTGGCGACGCCCCCACAACAGCGAGCTCCATCTGATCGGCGCACGACCGCGCCGCGGCCAGAACTTTTCGCGGCGCATCACGTTCAACGACGGCCCCGACACCCGCGCCGTGCTGGGACCCGCGGGAGTGCTGGTGTGGTCGCAACGCGAGTCGGGCCGGTTCCGCGTGGTGGCAGCGGCGCTGCGCAGCGGCCACGGTGGCCTGATGCTGGGGCGCGTGCAGCCGCTGGCCGATGGCGAGGGCGCCTGGATCGCGCCGCTGGCGTGGTCGCCGGACGCTCGTCAGCTGGTGATCGCCCGCGGCAATCCATTCGCGCCGCTCGAAGCGCATGCGCTCGATCCCGCCACTGGAGCGCGGGTCTCCTTGGGCTCGGACGTCGCGCCGGCGGTGAGCTTCAGCGCCGATGGCGGCTGGCTGGTCTACGCCGTGACGCGCCCGGCGCGGATCGTCGCCAATCTGCCCGCCGCGTTCGGGGGCCTGTTGGCGCCCCGCGCGCGTGCCACATCGCTGCGCGGCATGGTGCGGCGTAGCACCGGCCTGCGCAGTGCCGCGTCACCCGGGCCCGGCGCCGAGGTCGCGCTCGCCGACGCCGTGGCGGGCTGGGGTGAGCCGACCGGCGTGGCCCTCGAGCCGGACGGGACGGGCCTGGTGCTGGGCCAGCGCAGGGCGGGAGAGACGGGCATCGAAGAGCGGCTGCTGGCGCTCTCCTTCGACTGCGCGCAGGACCCCGCCGCCTCGACGCCCGGCGGCGAGCGGTGATGCGGACGGTCGCGCTCGCCGCGGCGCTGTGGCTGCTGTCTTCGGTGGCGGCGGGAGCGCCGTCGCCGCCGCCGCCCGCCGCCGCGGTGCTGGCCGAGCTGCCCTTCCTGGACAGCGACGACCCCAACCAGATCTGGGTCGACCTGGCGCCGCAGGGCGGTCGCGCCATGCGCTTCATGCTCGATACCGGCACACCGCACAGTCTGGCCACACCGGGCGCCGCCCGCGCCATGGGGGTGGCGGTTCGCCGCACCAAACAGCGTCCGTACCGGCGCGATACCCGCCTGGGCCGCGACGTCGAGTTCTGGGTCGACACGCGTCACGGTGAGCGCAGCGCCCGCGGTGCCGAATGGGCGCTGCTGGGCGGCAGGTTCCTGGCCGAGTACGTGCTGGAGATCGACTTCGCCGCGCGCCGGGTCCGCTTCCTCGACCCGGATCTCTTCGAAGTGCCCGAGCGCAGTGACGATCCTGCCGCGGCGGTGCTGCCGCTGCGGATCAACGGGTCGATCCCGGTGCTCGAGATCGGCGTCGGCGCAGAGACCGTGTCCGCGGTACTCGCCACCGGCGCTTCGGGAACGCTGGTGCTGCCCGGGGAGTGGCACGATCGCGGCGGCGTCCATCCCGATGACGAAGCGACGGCGCAGCTCGTGCTGCCCCCCGGCGCGCCCTCCCTCTACGCAGCCGTCGTCGAGCGGCTCCGCATCGGTCCCTTCGAAGTGACCGCGGTTCCGCTGCTGGTGGCGCCCGAAGGCATGCCCCATTCGGGCTTTCCGGGGAGCGCGTTGCTCGGCGTCGACCTGCTCAAGCACTACGCGCTGCGCATCGACTACCGACGTGGCCGCCTCTGGATCCGGGTGCAACCGTGAGCAGCGGATCGACTTGCGTGACGCGAGTGGGCCTCGAGCAGGTGCGCCAGTCGCTGGCGCGTCACCGGGTGGTGCGGATCGGAGAGGCCGATCGACCCCGGGCCGCCGTGGCGCTGCTGCTGCGCGAGGGCCCCCGCGGCCTCGAGCTGCTCTTCATCGAACGGGCCAAGCACCCGGACGATCCCTGGTCCGGACACATGGCCTTTCCGGGCGGGCGGGTGGACCCGGGCGATCCCGACGAGCGGGCTGCCGCCGAGCGCGAAACGCTCGAGGAGGTCGGCATCGCCCTCGACCGCGCCGAAGTCCTCGGCCAGCTCGACGACATCCAGGGGCGCGCAGCCGGCCGCCCGCGACGGCTGGTGATCTCCGCCTTCGTCTATGCGGCGCCGCCCGGCGCGCGGCCGTGCGCCAACTACGAGGTGGAATCCGCCTTCTGGGTGCCGATCGGCCACCTGCTCGAGGACCAGCGCCACGTGGACACGCCCTTCGCCCGCGGCTTTCCCGGCATCCAGGTGGGCGAGCCGGACCGCCACGTGGTGTGGGGGCTGACCTATCGCTTCCTCGAGCTCTTCCTGGCGCGCATCGGCAATCCGCTGCCGGAGCGCTGGGGACCCTTCGACTGAGCTCAGCGCCGACCGCCGCGTCTGCCCAGGCGGCGGATCCAGTCGGCGATGACCGGCACCGCTTCGTTGTCGGTGGCCATGGTCGGATCGAGGTGCGCGTAGCCCTCGATCAGCACGATCTCCTGCTTTTCCGGCGGCGTGGCGATCGAACCAAGGTAGTTGGCAAAGCTGCGCTCGAGCGCTGTCAGTCCATTCGAGCCGCCGATGGCGAGCACCGGCACGTCGACGTTGGCGTTCTGGGTGACCACCAGCGGGCCCTCGTCGCCGCTCACCAGCAGGTGCTCGGCCACCAGGGCGCTGGAGTCACGTCCGTAGTCCAGGTCGAGGCTCACGCGGCCGGTGAGGAAGTACCAGTCGACGAAGTTCTGCGGACCGAACAGGGTTCCGGCGAGTCGCCTCAAGTCGGTGACCTCGCGTTCCTCGCCCCATTCGAACGGGCAGCGGCCGAAGGATCCGCATTCCGCGCCACTGGTGCAGACCTGGCCCGCGTTGAATCCGCCGTCGCAGAAGCGTGTGCGGTCCTTGGCACCGTTGTCGATCAGCGCGCACCCGGGCGACACGTCCGGCTCGTTCGGCGGGCAGCGCGGCAGGGTGGGATCGTCGAAGCTCTTCCACTCGCGCAGCCCGTCCGGCTTCGGGGAGGCGATGTAGAACGGCGCGGGGGCGAAGGGCGGCGCCGCCGCGATCGGCAGGTTGATGAAGTCGTCCGAGAAGCCCACCGAGGCCCGGAACGCGGTGAAGGGCTCGAAGTCGTCGTCGATGAAGAGGCCGACGACGCCCCGGTTGGTGGTGGGCGCCTGGATCACGAGGTTGAAAGGCGGCCCGGCGAAGACCGGCGTGCTCTGGACCGGCGACTGCTCGTCGGGCCGGTGGATCAATGCCTGTCCCGCGAGCTCGGCAGCCGGACCCAGCGTCGCCGGTACCACGCCGGTGAAGTCGTCGAGGAAGACGTCGGGTCCGCCCGGCGTCTCCAGCGCCTCGACCGACGCGAGATAGCTGTCGAGGTCGGGCTCGTTGCCCGAGGGCGCACCGGGTCCACCGCCCTCCAGCAGCAGCAGTCCATCGACGCTGGCGTAGCCGGCGTCGACGCGGTCTGGATCCGGGTCGAAGTCGTAGGCGGCGTACACGCCCGTCCAGGTCGTGCCCATCGAATGGCCGCCGACCGCGACCACGCCCCCGGGTCCCACCAGCTCGCGGGCGCGGTCTACCAGCCGCCGCCAGTCCCGCAGGTGGGTGTCGACCCCCCAGTACGCGGCGTAGCGGAGGTCGTCCTGTTCCAGCTGCACGTAGCTGCGCGTGTCGCCACGCGCGTCGGACAGCTCGGTCGACTCACCGGTGACGCCGTTGCCGTTGTAGTCGATGCCGTCGGGCTCGGGGAAGTAGAAGGCCAGGCCGTCGTCGAGCGCAGCGTCCACCTCTTCGGGCGAGCGCGCCGCCTCGATGCGGGCGGCCGTGTGCGCGCTGCCGCGGCGGTCCTCGAGCTGGTTCGAGCGGCGGCTGAGCGCCCATACCTCGAGGGCGCCGCCGAGCTCCGCGACGAGATCCTCGGCCAGCGGCGTCAGGCTGGTGGCATCGCCCAGGAAGCCGGGCATGAGGATCAGCACCGCCCGGGGCCTGCGGCCTCCGGCGGCCCGGCCCTCGGCCACGTGCGACCGTCGCGACAGGAAGGTGCGGACGTAGGTCACGCGATTGAGGTCGGGGTCTTCGCCGAGCAACGATCGCACCGCGTCGGTGGCCGCCATCTCGGTGCCCGCGATACCCGACCCCGGCGTGTGCGGCTCGGCGAAGCCGCGGTCGGCTCGCAGCTGCTGGACCACCGACTCCGAGAAGTCGGGTCCCACACCCGGGCACGGCGAGGCGCCGAGAGCGATCGCGAGGCAGACGCACAGCAACAGCGAGCTCCGGGGGGACATGAGGTTCCTCTCCACGCGTTCTCGGGTGGGGCGAAGTTGCCCCGGCCAGGTGTCATCGAAGCCTCGAATGATTCCCCATCGCTCGTTCCGACGCACTTATCCCCCCAGGGGATGGTGATTGGCCAGTCAGTCGCATGGGTCCGCCGCCTCCGGCGCCACCCGCTCGAAGCCCGGACAATGGGTGACCGGCAGCGGCGGGTAGGGGGAGAAGCGCGGGTCGTCCGCGGCGAGCCGGCAGCGCCAGAACACGGCACCCCGCGCGCTCCGTTGGACGCGCGCATGGGCGCAGCGGGCGCACAGCCCGACATCGTCGCGGCGCTCGCTCATGCTCGCATCCGTACCCTGGCCAGCGGTCGCACGCGCCCACTCTAGTCGAGCGTGCCCGGCGTCGGGAACATCGACGATCGGGCCCGCTACACTGCTCCCCCGTGGCGCGATTCGCGCGGATCCTCGACGCGGCGAAGAGTCTGGAGCGTGTCCTGCGGCTCGGCGAGCGCTGGCTCGAGCGGCAGGCGGGCGCTCCGCCCGATCCCGACATCGTCGGCCGCTTCACCGCGTTCCGCTGGGACGCCCGCTTCGGGCCCGGTCGGCTGTCCCCCATCGCGGAACCCCAGGCGGTGGATCTCGACGACCTGATCGGCGTCGAGCGTTCGGTTTCCGAGCTGGTGCGCAATACCGAGCAATTCGTGCGGGGCGTGCCCGCACACCATGCCCTGCTCTACGGAGAGCGGGGTACCGGGAAGTCCTCGTCGGTGAAGGGCCTGCTCACGCGCTTCGCGTGTCGTGGCCTGCGGCTGATCGAGGTGCACAAGAGCGACCTGATCCAGCTTCCCGACGTGCTCGCCGCGCTGCACGGCCTGCCCCATCATTTCCTGCTCTTCTGTGACGATCTCTCCTTCGACGAGGGCGAGGCCGGTCTGCGCGAGTTGAAGGCGGCGCTGGACGGCAGCGTGGAAGCCACTCCGGCCAACGTCCGGATCGTCGCGACCAGCAACCGCCGCCACCTGGTGGCGGAGCGAGTCGGCGAGAACCGCGCGGCGCGGCTCGACGACGCCGGCGAGCTGCACCTGAGCGAGGCGGCGGAGGAGAAGCTGGCGCTCGCCGACCGTTTCGGGCTGATGCTGCCCTTCTTCGGCTTCGACCAGGCCACCTATCTGCGCATCGTGGAACGCCATGCCGCCAAGGCCGGCCTCGACGTGCCGCGCGAGCGATTGCACGGCGAGGCGCTGCGCTTCGCGCTGCGCCGAGGCACGCGCTCCGGGCGCACGGCCCGCCATTTCGTCGACGATCTGGCCGGACGCCTGGCGCTGGAGGCCGCAGCGGACTAGCCGGATGAGCGCCACCGCCGTCGTCGCCACCGGCCACCCGGAAGTGAGCCGCGCCGCTGCCGAGGTGCTGCGCGCCGGCGGCAATGCCTTCGATGCGGCGGTGGCGGCCGGCTGCGCCGGCGCCGTGGCCGAGCCCGCATTGACGAGTCTCGGCGGCGGCGGCTTCCTGCTGGCGCGCACGGCGTCCGGCGAAGCGCGTCTCTTCGATTTCTTCGTCGACACGCCCGGTCGCGGCCGGGCCGCAGCCGAGTGCGAGCCGCACTTCCTGCCGATCACGGTGCGCTTTCCCGCATCCGAGCAGGTCTTCAACGTCGGCCTGGGGTCGGTGGCGGTACCCGGCAATGTTCGCGGCTTCCTCCACGTACACCGCCGGCTCGGCCGGCTGCCGCTCGCCGAGGGGGTGGCGCCCGCAGTGGCGCTGGCGCGCGACGGAGTCGAGCAGAACGCCCAGCAGGCCTACTTCCTGGATCTGTTGACGCCGATCATGGCGCTGCGCCCCGAAGGCGCGGCGCTCTACGCGCCCGGCGGACGGGCACCCGCGGCGGGAACCGTGCTGCGCAACCCCGAGCTGGCCGACTTCCTCGAGGTCTGGGCGCGCGAGGGAGATGGCGTCTTCTACGACGGCGCGGTCGCCCAGCGCATCTGCGGAGACATGGACGGCGGGGGCGGCCTCCTCACGCGCGAAGACCTCGAGGCCTACCGGGTGATCGAGCGGGAGCCCCTCGAGCAGCGCTACCGGGGCTGGCGGTTGCTGACCAATCCGCCGCCGGCCTTCGGCGGAACCCTGGTGGCCCTGTCGCTGGCGCTGCTCGAGGTCGTCGATTTCTCCGCCCTCCGCTTCGGCTCTGCCGAACACGTCTCGCATCTGCTGGCGGTGATGCGCGAGGTGGACCGCCGGCGCGACGAGGCGCTGCGCGGCGCGCTGCTCGCCGCAGACGTCGAGGAGAGTCGCGTGCGGGTGCGCCGGGCGCTGCGCGGTACGACCCACGTCTCGGTGATCGATGCGGAGGGCAACGCCGCCAGTCTCACTACCTCGAACGGCGAGGGTTCGGGCTACCTGGCGCCGGGAACCGGCATCATGCTGAACAACATGCTCGGCGAGGACGATCTCCACCCCGACGGATTCCACGCCAGCCCGGCGGGGCTACGCGTGGCATCGATGATGGCGCCGTCGCTCCTGCTCGACGGGAACTCGCTGGCGCTGGCGGTGGGCAGCGGCGGGAGCAAGCGCATCCGGAGCGCGCTGCTCCAGGTCATCTCGGCCCGCGCCGACTTCGGCTTGTCGCTGCGCCAGGCGGTGGACGCGCCGCGTGTCCACTGGGACGGTGAGTCGCTCCAGGTGGAGCCCGGGATGCCGGATGAGACCCTGGCGGCACTGCGCGCGCTGACGCCGGTGAATCCGTGGCCGGTGCTGGACGTGTACTTCGGCGGAGTGCAGGCTGCTTCGCCCGACGGCGATGGGGCGGGCGATCCGCGGCGCGGGGGCGCCGCCATCGCGCTGGACGCGACGGCGTGATCGAAGCGACCGTTGCGCAGCTGACGCCGGTGCCGGCCGCAGCGCGCCGGACGCTGCGCGACGCCGATGGATCCGCCGGCCGGCATGCGGACGCCGTGCAACGGATCGAGGCGCTCCACCAGGTGGAGCTCGCCGCGCCCGCCGCCGCGGCTCCGCTCGGGGAAGAAGTGCGCGTGGTGGCCTGGAACACCGAGCGCTGTTGCGATCCGGCCGCTGCGGCGCGGCTGCTGGAGCGCAGTGGGGCCGAGGTGGCGCTGCTCACCGAGATGGACCTCGGCATGGCGCGCTCCGGTCAACGCCACACC
>JBFGIM010000104.1:0-10849 GCA_041577695.1 Myxococcota bacterium
GCTGGGTTCGAACCAACCGCTGCGGCTCGGGGAGTCGCAGCTGGCCAGGCTTCGCGTTTCCGACGGACGACGCGACCTGGAGTTCGCCTACTGGGGCGGACCCGCCCACTGGTTGAACCAGCGCGAGAACTTCCTGGCCGGGCACCTGCTGGGAAGCGAGGCGCTGGTGCGCATGGCGGGCGACGCGAACCCGTACCGGGACGACCGGCCCTACTTCGAGTACGAGATTCCCACCTACGGTGCCCAGCAGGAGCCCGCCGTGATCGCGATGATCGAGACGCATCTCTCGTCGATCGAGGCGCTGCTCGACGCTGCGCCGTCCCCCGACTCGCTGGCGCGCACGGAGACGATGCGGCGCACCAACCTGCGCGACCTACGCGCGCGCAAGCTCTCGAAGCAAGCGCGGAGGCTCGCCGCCGCCGGGGACCTCCAGGCGGCGGAGCAGCGACTGCACACCGCGTTGCAATGGAATCCGGAGAACCGTGGGGCTCGGCTCTTGTTGGGCAACCTCTTCGCCGCGCAGAACCTGCCCCTGGCGGCCGGTGAGGAGTACCGTCGCGCGCTCGCCATCGACCCCGACTTCGTCGAAGCGCGTTACAACCTGGGCAGCACGCTGGCGGCATCGGGAGAGCTCGAGGAGGCGATCGCGCAACAGCGCGCCGTGCTCGCCCTGGAGCCCGACTTCGCGCCGGCCCACCTCAGCCTGGCGCGAGCGCTTCTCGACCGCGGCGACGCGGAGCAGGCGCTGGTCCACGCCGAGCGGGGCGTCGCGCTGGAAGGGCGCGGAAACCTCGACGCGCTCGAGGCCCTGGCGCGCGCCGCCGGGGCCAGTGGCGATCGCGAGCGGGCGCTGGCCGCAGCTCAAGAGGCGCTGGCGCTCGCCGAGGCGGCGGGCCGCGAGGGGCGCGCCCGCGCGCTGCGGGAGCGCATCGCCGGGCTTCAGTGACTCGGGGACGGCACCCAGCCCAGGGCCTCGAGGGTCTCGCGCGCGCTGTCCTCTTCGGGGATGTGCACCGCGACCGACGCCTCGTCGCCCTCCTTGGCCTCGAAGCTGGCGTACATGGGCGAGCACTCCTTGCCGCGGTGGTAGGTCAGGATGATGTAGGCGTCGTAGACGCTTCCGGCGCGCGGGGGGGCATCCGCCTCCTCGGCCGGCGCACCGACGTAGCGGAAGCGCTCGATGCGCACGGCGCCGTGGCGGAAGCGCACGCTCCAGCGCTCCACGTCCTTGGAGCGGTCGAAGAGCAGACGGCTTGACTGGCGCTCGAGATACTCGGGCGTCACGCCGCCCTGGGTCCGATTCAACGCCACGAAGGTCTGGGGGACGTCGAACTCCTCGGCCGACTCGCGCGCGTACAGGCTGTTGACCTCGTCGTTCGGCGTGAGGCCGATGGTGGCCGCCGCCTGCTCGAGCCGGGCGCGCGCCATGGTTCGCTCCTCGAGCGCGTTGCCGAACACCACCTGGAAGCCGCGCTCCTGGGCGGCGCGGCAGTGACCGGGATTGCCGTCGAGGAACATCACCCGGCGGCCGCCTTCGGTCAGTACGTCGCCCAGCGCCAGCGCCAGCTCTTCGGCGCCGAGGATCGCGTAGGTGGCGCGACCCGGCGCGCGCACACCCAGCAAGCTGGCCACGAGACCGGCGCTGCCGCCCTGTACGACCACGGTGATGCCGATCGTCAGGAACACCAGCGCTCTCATCTCGGAGCCGCCGGCGATGCCCGCCGCGTCGAGCACGGCCGCGAACAGGGAGGCGATGCCCGCCGCCACGATGCCGCGGGGCGCAATCCAGGACAGGTAGGCGCGCTCGCGCCAATCGAGCTCGGAGCCGACGGTGCTCACCCAGACGTTGAGCGGGCGCACCACGAGCACCAACGCCGCCACCGCGGCGAGACCCGGCCAGCCCAGCGCCTTGACCTCGACCAGGCCGACGTCCGCGGCCAGCAGCACGAAGAGCACGCCGATCAGGCCGATGGTCAGGTGTTCCTGGAAGTCGCGAAGCTCGCGGCTGACACGGGTCTTGACGTTGCCGACCACGATTCCGGACACGGTCACGGCGAGGATGCCGGTATCGGGGACCATCGCGTTGCATCCCTCGAAGATCACCAGCGCGGCACCGAGGGCGGTGATGTTCTCCAGGCCTTCCGGGACCACCCGGCGCGCGCGCAGCACCCCGGCCAGCGCGAAGCCGAACACCAGGCCGGCCACCGCGCCGAAACCCAGGCGTACCAGCAACCCCTGGAGCCCGGGCGCCAGCGAAGCCTCGGCCCCGATGGCGATCTGGAGCGTCACCGCTGCCACGACGGCACCGATCGGGTCGATCAGGATGCCCTCTGCCTCGAGTACGGTGGCCAGCCTCGGGCGCACCGGCACGTTGCGAAGCAGCGGCCCGATCACCGTGGGACCGGTCACGATGACCAGCGTCCCGAAGAGCACGGAGATCTCCCAGGTCCAGCCCATCAGCAGGCGCGCCGCCAGCGCGCCGCCGGCGGCGGTCACCAGGGCACCCGCCGTCACCAACATCCGGATCGGGCGGCTCTCGCGCCGCAGCCGGCCGAACTCGAGGTTGAGGCCGCCCTCGAACAGGATGATCGCCACCGCCAACTCGACCAGGACGAAGAGTCCCTCGCCGAGGGCGCGGGGTTGCACCCACCCGAGGAGGTCGGGTCCCATGATCACCCCGAGCGCCAGCAGCGGAAGGATCGAAGGGATCCGCAGGTGACGTGCCGTCATGTGACCGATCACGCCCGCTCCGAGTGCGAGAGCGAAGGCGAGCCTGGGGTCCGCTTCGTGCATGGGACCGTTACGGTATCACCCGCCACGGGCGCCGTCGCCGGCAGCGCCCTCCAAGAGCTAGCCTCCCCTTCCATGCGGTCGTGCGGAAGGCGGCCCCCGCCGGGCCCGCCGTCATGAACAGACCTTCGCTGCTGACGGGATTGCTCCTGATCGGAATCGGCCTCGCGTTCTTCGCGTGGAAGGTCTGGGGCTACGACCTCCCCGTGGTGCCCGACGATCCCGAGGGATTGTGGCGGGTCGAGCTGGTGATCACCGTGCGCGGCGCCGGCGAGCGCGGCAGCGTGCGCGCTCCCCTGCCCTCCAGCGGTCCCGGACAGATCGTCTACGACGAACACTCGGCGGCGGACCGGCTGCGCTTCGAGATCCGCCGCGAGGAGGGTCAGCGCACCGGCATCTGGCGCGGTCGCCTGCGCGACATCCACGAGATCTCCCACGGGTTCCAGGTGCAGCTGAGCGGCGCGCGGATGGAGGTGCCCGGGGGCCGCGTGGAGGGACCGCCCGCTGACATCCTGCGGCTCTACGGCGGCCCCACGCCTCGCTTCCCGGCCGACGCGCCCGAGACCTTCGCGGTGCTCGAGTCGCTGTCGCTACCCCCGCCGGCGGAGGTGACGGCGCGGCTCCGCTCGATCTTCGCGCTGGTCAACCACGAGATCGAAGACGCCGAGCAGGCCAGCGAGGACGCGCTCATCGTGCTGGCGAACCGGGAAGGGAGCGAACGCGGCAAGGCCGGCCTGCTGGTCACCCTGCTGCGCGCGGCCGGGATCCCCGCGCGGCCGGTGACGGGTCTCTGGCTGCAACGCGGCACGCCGGTCACCGAGGCGAGCTGGGCGGAAGCCTGGGTCGGGGACCAGTGGGTGCCGCTGTCGCCGAGCCTCAACTTCTTCGGGCGCCTGCCCGAGGAGCTGCTCGTGCTGCACGCGGGCTCCTTCGAGGGGGTGACGGCCGTCGGGGCGGAAGCGATCTCGTACCGCTACCACGCGCTGCGCGAGCGCTTGAGCCCCGAAGAGCTGGCCGCCCTGATGATGCCCCCCAACCCCCTGCTGCAGGCGCTCTCGCTCTACCGCCTGCCCGTGGCCACCCAGGCCGCGCTGCGGGCGCTGCTGCTGCTGCCGCTGGGCGCGCTCTTCATGGCGATGTTCCGCAACCTGGTCGGTCTGCCGACCTACGGCACCTTCCTGCCCGTCCTGATCGCCTTCGCGCTCCGCGATTTCCCCCTCGCGCTGGGTCTCGGCCTGGTGACGGGCGTGATCGGGGTCGGCGTCCTCGGACGCCTGGTGCTGGAGCGACTGCGACTGCTGATGGTGCCGCGCCTGTCGATCCTGATGTGCATGGTCGTGCTGGCGGTGACGGCGTTGGCGCTGCTCGGAGGCACCACCGAGAACCGGAACCTGTTCGCAGGAGTGCTCTTTCCGATCGTGATCCTCACCATGCTCGTGGAGCGCTTCTCGATCGTGCTGGCCGAGGAGGGCACTCGCGAGGCGTTGGTCCGCGGCCTCTACTCCCTGGTGGTGGTGGCGGCCATCTACCCCGTGTTCCAGAGCCGGACCGCCGAGCACCTGATGTTCGGGTTCCCGGAGCTGGTAATCGCCGTGATGGGTTGGCTGGTGCTGATCGGTGCTTATACGGGGTACCGCGTCACGGACCTGGTCCGCTTCCGGGCCTTCGGGTCGCGCTGGCGGGAGGCGTCGTGAGCATCGCGCGAGCCCTTCGAGAGGCCGGGGTCCTGGGCATCAACCGGCGTAATGCCAGCTACACGCTGCGCTGGAATCCGCGCGGGCTCCACCCGGGCGTCGACGACAAGCTCCAGACCAAGCGACTCTGCGAGCAGGCGGGGATCCCGTCGCCCAAGCTGCTGGCGGTGGCCCGCCACCACTTCGAGCTGCGCGAGCTGTCGCGCTCGTTGATGCGGCTGGAAGATTTCGTGCTGAAGCCGGCCCGCGGTGCGATGGGCAACGGCATCCTGGTGGTGCGGGGGCGCGAAGGCGAGCGCTTCGTCGGCCCCGGGCACCGGCCCCTCGCACTGGACGACCTGACCTACCACGCGGCCAGCATCATCTCGGGCCTATACGCCCTCGCCGGACAGCCGGACCAGGCGATGGTGGAGGAGCGGCTTCGGGTCCACCCGACCCTGGCGGAGATCGCCACCGACGGGGTGCCGGACATCCGCGTCATCATCTACCGGGGCGTACCGGTGATGGCCATGACCCGCCTGCCCACCCGCCGCTCCGGAGGCCGCGCCAACATCCACCAGGGCGCCGTCGCGGCGGGCATCGACCTGCGCACGGGTCGCACGGCCCACGCGGTCCTGGAGGGGCGCGCGGTGGCGCGGCACCCGGACTCGGGCCACAACCTGATGGGGCGCGAGATCCCCGGCTTCGCCGCGCTGCTCGAGATCGCGGTGCGCGCCGGCGACGCCTCGCAGCTCGGCTACGTCGGCGTCGACCTGGTGCTCGACGCGAACCGCGGCCCGGTGATCCTGGAGATGAACGCCCGGCCCGGCCTGGCGATCCAGCTCGCCAACCGCAAGGGACTGCTGCCCCGCCTCGATGCGGTGGACGCCTGGTGGAAGCCCCATCGCAGCCTCGAGGAGCGGGTCGCCTTCGGTGCCTCGCTCGGAGCGTCGAGAGCGAAGTGACGCAGCGGCGGGGCGGGCTCCTCCTGGTGGCGGTCCTGGCGGCGATCCTGTCGGGGTCGGGACCGGCCGCCGCCGAGGAGACCACCTACGGTGTGCTCTACGACGTTCGCGTCTCGCCGAGCGAGAAGGCAGCGCGGGTCGCGCTTCGCATCACCGACCCGGACCGGGCGGTGCGCTGGCTGCGCTTTTCGATCGATCCGGCGCGCAACTTCGACTTCACGGCGGACGGCGAGCTGAAGCTCGGAGTCGACGTGGCTACCTGGACGCCGCCGCCCGGCGGCGGTGTGCTGCGCTACGCCCACCGCATCGATCATCTGCGCGATCAGCGCACCTACGACGCGCGCTGCACCGACAGCTGGGCGCTGTTCCGCGGCGACGACCTGGTACCGCCCGCGCGGGTGCGCACCGTGATGGGCGCCCACAGCGAGTCGGAGCTGCGACTGAGGCTCCCGGAAGGCTGGAGTGCGGTGACGCCCTACCCGCAGCTCGCCAACGGGCGCTACTCCATCTCCCATCCGGATCGGCAATTCGACCGCCCTGTGGGCTGGATGCTCGTCGGCCGCCTGGGCGTGCTGCGCGAGCGCGTGGCGGGCGTCCACGTCGCCCTCGCCGCGCCGGCGGGCCAGGGGATGCGCCGTCGCGACATGCTGGCGATGCTGCGCTGGACCCTTCCCACGCTGCGCAAGATCGCTCCACTCCCGGAGCGCATCGCCCTGGTCGGTGCGGGTGACCCGATGTGGCGCGGCGGCCTCTCGGGGCCGGGCAGCGCCTACCTGCACGCCGAGCTGCCGTTGATCAGTCGCGATTCCACCAGCCCGCTGTTGCACGAGGTGATCCACGTGATGCTCCAGGCGCGCTCCGGACCGGGGGGCGACTGGATCGTCGAGGGTCTCTCCGAGTACTACTCGCTCGAGGCGCTGGTGCGATCCAAGACGATCTCGCGCCGGCGCTACGAGCGCGCGCTGCAGAGGCTCGCCAAGCGCGGCGGGGCGGTGCAGCGCGTGGGCGGCGACGATTCGCGGGGCGACATCACCGCGCGCGCCGTCGGGCTGCTCCACGAGCTCGACGCCGAGATCGTGCGGGTTTCCGACGGGGAGAAGAACCTGGACGACGTGCTGCGGGCCCTGGTCGGCGGGACTGGTGCGATCACCCTGGAGTCGTTCCGCGCCACCTGCGAGCGGGTGGCGGGCGCGCCGCTGGCCCGCTTCTTCGACCGCTCGATCCTGCGACCGCGCGCCACGTCCTGAACGCGACCCCGGCGTGACGCGGCGCCGTCGGCCCGGTAGCCTCGGGGCCGTGGATCGTCCGCTCCCCACAGCGAACGAACTCGATGAGACCGACCTGATCGCGCGGCTCCGCGCCGGCGAAGAGCAGGCCTACGAGACGCTGGTCCGCGCCCACAGCCCTCGGATGCTGGCGGTGGCGCGCCGCTTCCTGGGCGACGGCGACGACGCCCACGACGCGGTCCAGGAGGCGTTCATCTCGGCCTTCCGCGCCATGGAACGCTTCGAGGGCTCCGCCCGGCTCTCGACCTGGCTGCACCGCATCGTGGTCAACGCCGCGCTGATGAAGCTGCGGAGCCGGCGTCGCAAGCCCGAGCAGTCCATCGACGAGCTGCTGCCGACCTTCCTGTCCGACGGCCACCAGGCGGAGCCGGCCGTTCCCTGGAAGCCGATCGATGCACTGGTTCGCAGGGAAGCCCGCGACCTGGTCCGGCACTCCATCGACCAGCTTCCCGAGAGCTACCGTACCGTCATCCTGATGCGCGACATCGAAGAGCTGGACACGGCGGAAACAGCCGAAGAGCTCGGGGTGAGCCCGGGTGTGGTGAAGACGCGTCTCCACCGCGCCCGCCAGGCGCTGAGAAAGCTATTGGACCCGCAATTGCGTGGAGACCCGGAATGACCTGTCGCGAATTCATCGACTTCCTGAGCGCCTACCTCGACGAGGAGCTCGGAACCTCCCGGAGGCGCGTCTTCGAGGACCACATGGGTGAGTGCCCCGAGTGCGCCGACTACCTGGACAACTACCGCCAGACGATTGCCATGGGCAAGCTGATCTGCGACCCGGAGGGCGAGCTGCCGATCGACGTCCCGGAGCCGCTGATCCGGGCGATCCTCGCCGCCCGCTCCGAAGTCGGGTGACGCGGGTCCGGGCCACGGCATCCAAGCCGCGGGAGGCCCGAAGAAGGTGAACAGCAGCGGAAGCAAGTCCACCACGAATGCGCCCGAAGCCGCCGATGGCGGTCGGCGCTGGACGCGCATCGGCCTGGCGCTGCTGGCACTGGCAGCGCTGGTGCTGCTGGGTCGCCAGCTCGGCGGCGCGGTGAGCGCCTTCTCGGCGTGGGTGGAGGGGCTCGGCGTCCTCGGGCCGATCGTCTTCGTGGTCGGCTACGCGTTGGCGGTGGTCGCCGTGGCGCCCGCCTCGGCCCTGACCCTGGCGGCAGGTGCGGTGTTCGGGATCGGTGAGGGCACGCTCTACGTGTTCATCGCGGCGCTGCTCGGTTCCACACTGGCCTTCCTGGTGGCGCGCTACGCCGCCCGGCCACTGGTGGAGCGGCGCCTCGCGGGCAACCGGAAGTTCGCCGCCATCGACCGGGCGATCGGCGAACAGGGCCGCCGCATCGTGTTCCTGCTGCGCCTGTCGCCGGTGATCCCGTTCAACCTGCTCAACTACGCCCTCGGCCTGACCCGGGTCCGCCTGGGCGACTATGCGCTCGCCGGTTTCGGCATGCTGCCGGGCACGCTGCTCTACGTGTATCTGGGCGCCGTGGCGGGCCAGGCGGCCGCGGTGGCGGGCGGCGCGGAGCCGGCCAGGAGTACCGCCGAGTACGCCTTCACCGCCGTCGGGCTGCTGGCCACCGTGCTCGTGACGGTCACCGTCACCCGCATCGCCCGGCGCGCGCTCGACGAGGCCACCGGCGATGGCGGCGACGAGGTCCGGAACTCTGCCGTCCCGTGACCTATCCTGGCCTCGGCCCCCAGAGACCGGAGGATCCATGGGTGAGTCCAACGCCTTCGAGGATGCCGTCGCACGACTCACCCGGCTGGGCAGCGAAGCCGCCGTCAGCGAGCAGGTGCTCGCCAGCCTCAGCCAGCCGCTGGCCATGCTCAGCGCGTCGCTGCCGGTGCGAATGGACGACGGCTCGACCCGCTACTTCCAGGCCCACCGCTGCCGCTACAACGACATGCGCGGCCCCACCAAGGGCGGCATTCGATACCACCCCGAAGTGTCGCCCGACGAGGTGAAGGCGTTGGCGCTCTGGATGACGGTCAAGTGCGCCGTGCTGGACCTCCCCTACGGCGGCGGCAAGGGGGGCGTCACGATCGACCCGAAGTCGCTGTCGCCCATGGAGCTCGAGCGGTTGTCGCGTGGGTACGCGCGGGCAATGGCGGACTTCATCGGGCCCGACAGCGACATTCCCGCTCCCGACGTCTATACGAACGCCCGCATCATGGGCTGGATGGCCGACGAGTACGAGACCATCAGGGGCGTCAAGGCACCGGGCGTGATCACCGGAAAGCCGCTCGCCCTGGGCGGTAGCCTGGGCAGGGACGAGGCCACCGGTCGCGGCGCCTTCATCGTGATGCAGGAGCTGGCCAAGGTCCGAGACCTGGACCGGTCCCAGACACGGGTCGCGCTCCAGGGCTTCGGCAACGCGGGCTACCACCTGGCGCGACTGCTCGCCTCGGAGCAATACCGCATCGTCGCGGTCAGCGATTCCAAGGGCGCGATCTTCTCGGACGAGGGCTTCGACATCGAGAGCCTGTACCGGAGCAAGCGCGAGAGCCAGGAGCTGAAGGGCGTCTACTGCGAGGGCTCGGTCTGCGAACAGGTGGAGCACGAGCGCATCAGCAACGAGGAGCTGCTGGAGCTGGACGTGGACGTGCTGGTGCCGGCAGCACTGGGCGGCGTCATCGACGCGGACAACGCCGAGCGGGTGCGCGCCTCGACCATCGTGGAGGTTGCCAACGGCCCGGTCACGGGCGGCGCCGACGACATCCTGAAGAACCGGGGCGTGATGGTGGTACCCGACGTCCTGGCCAACGCCGGCGGCGTGACGGTGAGCTACTTCGAGTGGGTGCAGAACCGCCAGGGCTACCCCTGGACGCTCGAAGAGGTTCGCTCGCGACTCCAGGACAAGATGTCGAAGGCGTTCCACGAGGTGTGGGAGCGATCGCAGGAGGACAAGACATCGCTCCGCGCCGCGGCCTACGCGGTGGGGCTGAGCCGCATCGCCGAGGCCACCGAGTCCCACGGCACCCGGGCGTACTTCGCCAGCGAAGGCGATTGAGACGGACTAGCGGAACAGCGGCCCGTGCAGCCAACGCAGCCCCGCGGTCAGCGCGATGCCTGCGGGCACCAGCCACGGCGGCGTCTCGCGCAGGGCCGTCGCGAGCGAGCCGCGGCTGAAGGGCCAGAACGGCGTCTGCTCGTGCCACGCGCGGTACGCCGGACCCTGCGTCGCCAGCTTGCGCTGGTCCTGGTGGCGGCAGCCGAGCACCGCGAAGATCGGAAACCCGGCCCAGAACGCGACGTCCGAGGCGAAGCCCTGCACCACGAGGTGCAGCGCGCCGAACAGGCCCACGCCCATGAAGGTGGCGTGCCGGGTGATGCGATGGATGCCCCTCACCGACGGGGGAGGCGCCGTCCCGGGCGCAAAGGTGCCGGTGGTGGCGGGACTCGGCTGCAGCGTGCCTCCCAGCACCAGGGTCCATGCGACACCCTGGAGCCCGTAGAGCGCCCAGAGGCCGACGGGGCCGATCGGGAGCGCCCACAGCAGCGGACCCATGTGGCGATGGGTCACGTAGTACCAGACCAGCCCCGAGAACACGACGAGGGCGACGATCGAGTAGACGCCGAGAAAGCCGCGCTCGCCGAGGACGCCGACCAGGCGGGGTCGCCAGGCGAGGCTCGACATGCCCATGTGGGTGGCGGCGAAGGCCAGCCAGAGCGCGGCGACGATCATAGCTTCACTCATGATTCGCTAAGGTACCACCCCCGAAGTCGACCGGGGGTGGGATGGCGTAGGCTCCGCTCATGAAGATACGCTGGCATCCCGTCGGGTGGATCGTACTCGCTGCGATCTGGGCCACGAGCGCCGTGGCCGAGCCGCTGCCGGGGGCTCCGCCGATTCCCGCTGCCCTGCAGGCCCGCCTCGCCCGGGCGGCGGCCGAGGAGGTCGGCCCGCCCCGCACGCGCCATCGGAACCCCGACGGCAGCGCTCGCTACACCAACCGACTGGTGCTCGAGAGCAGCCCGTACCTGAGACAGCACGCCCACAACCCGGTGGACTGGAACGCCTGGGGCGAAGAGGCTTTCGCCCGGGCGCGGGAGCTCGACCGGCCGCTCTTCGTGAGCATCGGCTACTCCACCTGCCACTGGTGCCACGTGATGGAAGAGGAGTCGTTCGACGACCCC
>JBFGIM010000105.1:0-10375 GCA_041577695.1 Myxococcota bacterium
CCGGCGCCGACGAGGCCCTGGGCTACCTCGAATACCGGCGCGACCATCCCTATCGCGGCCACCCGGGGATCGACTTCCTGCGGCGCGACCAGCGGGTCTGGTCCTACTCCCGCCTCTACCACCTGGGCTCCCGGATCTGCACGCTCACCCTGGAGAGTCCCAGGTACGCCAAGCCGAGTGAGGAAGATCGCGCCCGGTTCTTCGATTCCTTCGAGATCACCGCCCGCTAGCCCGGTGTGAGCTCCTCGGCCCGGGTGCCGTCGGGCTCGACCACCAGCACCAACCCGCGCAGGCGCACCACGCGCACCAACGCGCCCCGTTGTGCCGGCGCCGCGTCGATCGCGAGCTCAGCGCGCCACAGCTCGGGCCCGATGCGGACCCATCCCTCGGGAGCGATCGGCTCCTCGGCGACCCCGTGCGACCCGACCAGGGCCTCGGCACCCCCGTCGCCGGGCTCGTAGGCGCGTCTCACCAGCGGGAACATGGCGGCGTCCTTGAGCACCCAGAGCCCCAGGCCCGTCCACGCCCAGCTCACCGAGAGGTCCCACCAGCGCACGGCCGCAGCGAGCCCGAGGCCGGCCAGGGCGATCCCCGGTAGCTGGAAGAGGGCGTAACGCAGCAGCACGAGCCGATGACGCGGAACCTTCACGGCAGCCAGTGTAGCCTCCGGTCGTGGCCGGCCGAGACGCCCAGCATGCCACGCCTCCCGCGGCGTGGCGCCGCGTCGGTCCGGGCGACGTGGCCCGGACCGTGCTCGCGCTCGCCGCGATCGTGCCCGGGCTCGTCGTGGGCATCGCCACCTGGCTCTACACGCGCGACGCGCGCCGCGCCCGCAACCGCGCCTTCTCGCTGTGGGGCGACCTGGGCACACGGTCGGCGGGTGTCGAGCTCGAGGTGCGCGGGCGGCGGTACCTGGAGGACGCGCGCCCGGCGGTCTTCGTGTTGAACCACCAGAGCGGCGTCGATCCCTTCCTGGTCTGCGCGCTGTTGCGCCGCGATTTCGTCGGCGTCGCGAAGCGCGAGATCCGCGCCAATCCGGCACTGGGGCCGGCCTTCGCCTTCGCGGGTGTGGTGTTCGTCGACCGCTCGGACCACGACCGTGCGCTTCGCGCCCTGGCGCCCGCGATCGATGCACTCCGCTCGGGGCTCTCGCTCGCCGTCGCGCCCGAGGGTACGCGCAGCCCCGGGGTGCGGCTGGGTCCCTTCAAGAAGGGCGCGTTCCACATCGCGATCCGCGCGCGGGTCCCCGTGGTGCCGATCGTGTTCGAGAACGCCGCCGACGTGCTCCCGCGGGGCTCCTGGATCATGACGCCGGCCACCGTGAGGGTCACCGTCCACGCACCGGTCGCTACCACCGGGTGGCGCCTCGAGACCCTCGACGACCACGTCGCGTCGATCCGGTCGCTCTTCGTCGAGACGCTCGGCGCTTGATCGGGTAGGCTGCGGCGCCCATCCGGGGCACCACGGGAGAGGTCGATGACCCAGGCGAACCAGGAGACGGGAACCGAGCGGGTGCTGGTCGAGACGGGCCTGGGCGCGCTGGAGGGCTTCCAGCGGGACGGCGTCCGGGTGTTCCGGGGCATTCCGTACGCGGAGCCTCCGGTGGGCGAACGCCGCTTCGTCGCGCCGCAGCCGCCGAAGCCCTGGGCGGGCGTTCGCGACGCCACCGAGTTCGGCCCCTCGGCCCCGCAGCCGTCGCTCATGATGGCGGCGCTCCCGGGGATCGACCTCGGCGAGCAGTCCGAGGACTGCCTCTACCTCAACGTCTTCGCTCCCGCCGACGGCGGCAGCGGACGCCCCGTCATGGTGTGGATCCACGGCGGCGGCTTCGTGATCGGCGCAGGCCGCCAGTCGATCTATGATGGCAGCGCGCTGGTGCGGCGGGGCGACGTGGTGGTGGTGACGGTGAACTATCGGCTCGGCGCGCTGGGTTTCCTGGACTGGGGCGCCGGCACCGACGCCAACGCCGGCCTGCTCGACCAGGTCGCGGCACTGCGCTGGGTTCGCGAGCACATCGAGGCCTTCGGTGGCGACCCCGACAACGTCACGATCTTCGGCGAGTCCGCCGGCGGTATGAGCGTGGGGACCCTTCTCGGCTGTCCCTCCGCCCGCGGGCTGTTCCGTCGCGCCATCGCCCAGAGCGGCGCTTGTCAGTCCGTCCACGATGCAGAGAGCTCGGATCTGGTTGGCGAGTCCATGCTGGCGACGCTCGGCCTGTCGGCGCCGGATGCGACGACATTGCGCGCACTTCCGCTCGAGCGGCTGCTGTTCGCCCAGCGCCAGGTGACGTTCGAGAGCTTCGGCTCCGTCGCCGGATCGAGCGCGGCGCTGCTGCCGTTCCAACCCGTGGTAGACGGGCATGTGTTGCCCTCGCGCCCGCTCGACGCCGTGCGCCAGGGTGCGTCGCGCGACGTGGCGCTGATGGTCGGCACGACACGGGACGAGTGGAGGCTCTTCGGCGTCTTCGACGCCACCCTGCGCAACCTCGATCACGCGGGGCTGGTGTCGCGGTTGACGTCTCAGCTCGGCGGAAACGCCGCGGCCGCCGAGCGTCTGGCCGAAGCCTATCGGAGCACCCGTCCCGACGCAGACGGATCCGCCGTCGCCATCGCGATCGACAGCGACCGGGTCTTCCGCATTCCCGCCGTGCGGCTGGCAGAAGCCCAGTCCGCCACCGGGGCGCCCGTGTACAACTACCTGTTCTCCTGGGAAGCGACCGGCTTCGGCGGCGTGCTCGGCGCCTGCCACGCCGTCGATATCCCGTTCGTGTTCGACAGCTTCGACGTAGACTTCGTGAGCGATCTGGTGGGTGGCGGCGACGAAGCCCGAGCGCTGTGCGAAACCACCATGGACGCCTGGCTGGGCTTCGCCCGCAGCGGCGATCCCAGCCACGCCGGAACCGGCGACTGGGTGCACTACGGCGCGGAACGCGCCACGCTCGAGCTGGGACGCAAGGTGACCCTGCACCGCGATCCGGCGGGCGACGAACGCCAACTCTGGGACGAGCTGATCTAGGACTGGAGCGAATCCGCGCCAGGGCCCCGCGGCGCGCGGCGCCAGAAGCGCGGATGCAGCAGCACCACCAACGTGAAGATCTCCAGTCGGCCCGCGATCATGCAGAGCGCGAGGCCAACCTTCACGAAGCTCTCGAGGTTTCCGTAGTGCTCGGTCGGCCCCACCGCGCCGAGGCCGGGCCCCACGTTGCCGAGCGCGCTGAGCACGGCGCTGAGCGAGGTCAGCAGGTCCGATCCGCCCGCCGCCACCAGCAGCGCTGCCAGCGCGGCGATGCCGAAATAGGCGGTGAAGAAGGTGAAGATGCCGTTCAGCACGTCGTCCGAGACGGCGCGGCCGCCGTGGGAGACCGAGACCAGCGCGTGCGGGTGCACGGCCTGCGACACCACGGCGCGCAACTTGCGCAGCGCGAGCAGCACCCGGAGTGATTTCACGCCGCCACTGGTGGAGCCCGCCATGCCGCCCAGCACCAGCAGGATCAACACCATCACGTGGGCCAGCGGGGGCCAGCGCTCGTAGTCGGCGCTGCCGTAGCCGGTCGTCGTGATCAGCGAAACCACCTGGAACGCCGCTGCCCGCAGCGGGTCCGGCTCGCTGCCCGCGCGGACCAGGATCGTGGTGAAGACCAGCGTCGCGCCCAGCACGCACAGCAGGTAGAAGCGGAACTCGGGATCGCGCGCCACCTTGCGCGCGCGTCCGCTGAGCAGGTGCCAGTGCAGCACGAAGTTGGTGCCGGCTGCGAACATCATCGCGATCACGATCCACTCGATCAGCGCCGAGTGGTAGGCGCCGATCGAGGCGTTCCGCGTCGAGAAGCCGCCGCTCGAGAGCGCGGTGAGAGCGTGATTGAGCGCGTCGAAGGCGCCCATGCCGCCCAGCCACAACGCGGCGCCGCCGGCCACCGTGAGCCCGGCGTAGATCAGCCAGAGCCGCCGCGCCGTATCGGCGATGCGCGGCGTCAACTTGTCGGCGACCGGTCCGGGCACTTCGGCCTGGAAGAGCTTCATGCCACCGATGCCCAGCAGCGGCAGCACGGCGATGGCGAAGACGATGATGCCCATGCCGCCCAGCCACTGGGTGAGCGAGCGCCACAGCAGCAGCGAGTGCGGCAGCGCCTCGACGTCGCCGATCACAGTGGAGCCGGTGGTGGTGAAGCCGGCCGTCGACTCGAAGAA
This sequence comes from Myxococcota bacterium, assembly GCA_041577695.1. GTDB lineage: Bacteria > Myxococcota_A > UBA9160 > UBA9160 > PR03 > JASJBO01. The sequence continues at coordinate 4,188 of JBFGIM010000105.1, forward strand.
GGCGTCGGTCGGCGCCAGCGCGCCGGTCAGCACATAGGGGAGCGCGCCGAAGACGCAGGCGAGACCCCAGGCACCGGACACCACCAGGAAGCCGTCGCGGATCCGCATGCGGCGATCGGAGGTACGCGCCGACAAGGCCAGCGAGAGCCCGAAGATCAGCGCCGCCAGCCCGCTCTCGACGAAGGGCCGCACCGGCTCGCCCGCCCAGACGGCGGTCACCAGCGAGGGAAGCTGGAAGACCGCCACGCCGACGAGCAGCCAGCCGAGGATCTCGACATCGAGCCGCAGGTTCACGGACGGCCCCCCTTCCGCCTGTCGCGCAGGGTACGGCAGGGGACGCCCGGTCGCTGCGGCTGGCCCGGGGTGCAACGGCCGTCCTCCGGCCGGTGTCTGCTCTTTTCGGCGCCGAGGGTGCGAAGCGGTCCGATCCGCGCCACTCTTCCGCGTTCTGCGGAGTCCTGGAGGTCCCCATGCGCTGCAACGTCCGGCTGGCACTGGCCGCCCTGGTAGTCCTGATCGGCGCCGATGCCGGCGCCCAGTCGGACGACGACGGCGGGGGTACGCCCTTCAAGGAGGGCGACATCCTCGGCTTCGAACAGATCGAGCAGCTGCGGCCGTACCTGCCCCGGGAGGTCTGGGCCAACCGCGACTTCTTCTTCTACAAGGGCATGAGCCTCGAGATCGGTCCGGCGCACTACGACTATTCGCCCGCCGAGGCGTACCAGCAGGCGACCCGGCAGTTCCAGGGACAGGCGAAGCTGGGACCCGACGGCAGTCTCGAGAACTACACCGCCGGCCAGCCCTTCGACATGTCGCAGGTCGACTGCCGGGCCGACCCGCAGGCCGGTACCAAGATCATCTGGAACTTCAACTACCGCTGGCGGGGCGCCGGGGGCAACGCGAGCTTCTACTACTCCTACTGGGACCGCGGCGAGGAGCTGCCGCTCTACTACGAGGGCACCGGCGGCGGGGCGATCCTTTCGCACCGGCCCGAGCCGTCGCTCCTCGAGCAGGGCGGCGACCTCTTCCGGGGAGAGAAGCGCATCCGCGCCAACGGCGCGGAGGTGGAGGCCCCCTTCGACGCCCGCGGCATCAAGCTGCTGACCTACCGCTACAAGGATTCGGACAAACCGCTGTCGGAGATCCGGAACGACGACACCTGGGTCTACGTTCCCACCCTGCGCCGGGTGCGCCGCATCTCCACCGCCCAGCGGACCGACGCCATCTCGGGCACCGACTTCACGCTCGACGACCTGTTCAGCTTCAACGGCATCGTCCCCCAGTACGAGTGGACCTGCATCGCCGACGTCGAGGTGGTGGCGCCGATCAACACCAAGGTGAAGGGATACCCGTACGTCAAGGGACAGAACTTCGGTCCCTACGGGCTGTCGTTCGCGAGCGACCGCTGGGAGCTGCGCAAGGCCGTCATCGTGCGGATGAAGCCACGCAACAGCGACCACCCCTATTCGTACAAGGACATCTACCTGGACCGGCAGACGCTCCAGCCCCTCTACGCCCTGGCCTACGATCAGAAGGACGAGCTGTGGAAGCTGATCTACCACAACCACCGCTGGAGCGAGGACGAGTCGCTCACCGGCGAGTGGTACCCGGGTTGGGACGAGGTGCCGGAGCCGCGCGGCCTGGCGGTGGTGAGCGACACGATCATCAACGTGCAGACCGGCACCGGCAACCGCATCGAGTTCTGGGACGCGTCGGGCAACCCGTTGGGCAACAAGGCCCGCGTGCGCCGCTACATCGACATCGGGCGCCTGACCCGGGGCCGCTGACTCGGCTGCGCCGGCCGAGCTGCACGGCCCGCCCCGCTTCGGGGCCGCGCCGGCCCGGTGACGGGGCCGCGCTGGTGGTATGCTCGCGCCTCTCCGGAGGAAGCATGGAAGTACGCGCCGCCGTCGCCCGCGCCGCGGGCAAGCCCCTCGAGATCGAGACCGTGGAGCTCGACGGTCCGCGCGAGGGGGAGGTGCTGGTCGAGAACCGCTTCACCGCGGTCTGTCACACCGATGCCTACACCCTGTCCGGCGCCGACCCCGAGGGACTGTTCCCGTCGATCCTGGGCCACGAGGGTGCCGGCGTCGTCGTCGAGGTGGGGAAGAACGTGACCGACGTCGCACCCGGCGATGCGGTGATTCCCGTCTACACGGCAGAATGCCGTCGCTGCAAGTTCTGCCTGAATCCCAAGACGAATCTGTGCCAGGCGGTGCGCGCCACCCAGGGGCAGGGATGGATGCCCGACGGCACCAGCCGGTTTCGCGGCGCCGACGGCGAACCGATCCGCCACTACATGGGGACGTCCACCTTCGCCAACTACTCGGTCGTGTCGCAGTACTCCTTGGCGAAGATCCGGCCCGACGCGCCGCTCGACAAGGTGTGCCTGCTCGGCTGCGGCGTCACCACCGGCATCGGGGCGGTGCTGTTCACGGCGAAGGTCGAGCCGGGCGCCACGGTGGTCGTCTTCGGGCTCGGTGGCGTGGGCCTCTCGGTGATCCAGGGGGCGCGCATGGCCGGAGCCCATCGCATCATCGGCGTCGACACGAACCCCACCAAGCGCGCGCTGGCCGAATCACTCGGCATGACCGACTTCGTCGATCCGAACGCCGTCGGCGATACCGTGGCCCACCTCGTCGAGGTGACCGGGGGCGGCGCCGACTACAGCTTCGAATGCATCGGGAACGTGCACATCATGCGGCAAGCGCTGGAGTGCTGCCACAAGGGCTGGGGCGAGAGCATCATCATCGGAGTGGCCGGTGCCGGCGAGGAGATCTCGACGCGCCCGTTCCAGCTGGTGACGGGTCGCGTGTGGCGCGGCAGCGCCTTCGGGGGTGCCCGGGGCCGGACCGACGTGCCGAGGCTGGTCGACTGGTACATGGAGGGGAAGATCCAGCTAGACCAGCTGATCACCCACCGGCGGCCGATCGCGGAGATCAACCGCGCCTTCGAGGACATGCACCAGGGCGTGTCGATCCGCACCGTGCTGCACTTCGACTGAAGCTCAGCGGAAGGCCGGCATCACCGTTGCGGCGAAGAGCCGGGCGGGCTCCCGGGTGTCGCGGCCGAAGAACTCGATCAGGAAGGTCGAGCAGCCCAGGGCGCGGTGGCGTTCGATGCAGTCGATCACCCGCTGCGGCGTGCCCCAGATGCCGTGCTCCTCCAGCGCGGCGCCCATGTGCCCGCCGTACACCTTCCCGGCCTTGGCCAGCGCCGCCGTCGCGGCGGGCTCGTCCTCCGCGATCACCACGACACACTGCTGGGACACCTCGACCTCCGCGGGATCGCGGTCCAGCTCTTCGCAGCGCTTGCGAAGCGCCGCCACCTTGGAGGCGAGCTGCGGCTGGAATACGGCCAGGTTGTTCCAGATGTCCGCGTGGCGGGCGACGATGCCCATCAACCGCCGCTCGCCACCGCCACCGATCAGGATCGGCGTGCGCCGCAGGGGCTTGGGTTCGCAGACCGCATCGGTCACGGAGAAGTGGCGCCCCTCGAAGGTTGCCTTCTCTTCGGTCCACAGCAGGCGCAGGATCCGGGCGGTCTCCTCGAGGGCCTGCATGCGCTCGCCCAGCGGCGGGAAGTCGCAGCCCGTGCCGGTGAACTCGGCTTCGAACCAGCCGGCACCGAGGCCCGCGATCGCGCGCCCGCCGGAGATGTGGTCGAGCGTGGCGATCTGCTTGGCGAGGATGGCGGGATTGCGGAAGAAGGGCGGGGTGACCAGCGTTCCCAGGCCGGCCCGCTCGGTGATCGCCGCCACGGCTGCCAGCTCGGTCCAAGCCTCGAAGATCGGGAGCTGCGGCAGCGGCACGCCGTAGACGTGATCGCAGACCCACAGGTGGTCGAATCCGAGGCGGTCGAACTCGAGCGCCGCCTCGCGGGCTTCCTGCCAGCTGCGCTTGATCTGCGGCAGCGTCACGCCAAACCGGACCGGACGTTCCATGCGGTGCTCCTCGGGCTGGGCGCGCGATTCTAGGCGCGGGCCGCGGGCGCCCACAACTGCGCGAGAGCCCGCGGATCCCTACCCTTCGCTTGGCGGCGTGACCGGATCCGGCACGGTACCGCGCTAGAACGGGGACATGGCCAGGGATTCCGCCGCCCAGACCCGATTCGATCTTGGCGCCTCCCACCCCGGCAGGTCCGGGGCCGCCCGCGTCTCCGGAGCGGGAGGCTCAGCCGGGCTGCCGGTGCTGACGGCGCCGGGGCCGTTGGCGGCCGAGCGCGCCCTGCTCGACGTGGTCGGTCAGGCGCTGGCTCGGCGCGCGGGCGCCTTGCTCCAGCCGATCCGAATCGTGGTGCCGTCCCAGCGGCTGAGGCAGCAGGTGAGCTCGGCGCTGCTCCGGCGCCACGGGAGCGCACTGCTGGGCGTGGCGGTACAGACGCTGCGCGCGCTGGCGCTCGAGACCCTCGAGCGCGCCGGCGAGGCGCCGCCGCTGGGCGACGCGCTGATCCCCGTGCTGGTGCGTCGCCATGCGAAGCGGGAGCCGCGACTCGAGTCCCTGATCGCCCTCGAGGACGGAACGGCGGTCGTCCACGCCAGCGTGCGCGACTTCCTCGACGCGGGACTCGAATCCGCCTCGCACGCGGAAGCGGTCGACGAGTGTCTCGCCGAGCTCGGCGCCGAGGCGGGGGTCGATCGGGCCCGGGCCGTGGCGCGGGTGGCTGCGCGCGTCCAGACGGAGCTCAGGGACCTCGGGCTGGGCCATGGCGCCGCGCTGCTGGCGCAGGCGCGCGACCTGCTCCTCGACCGGGGGCCCTCGTTGCTACCGACCGCGTCGATGTGGATCCACGGTTTCGCCGATGCCACCGGTCTGGCCGCCGAATGGCTGGAGGCGCTGGTCCGCGTCGTCGGTGCCGGCGCGATCGTCTCGGTGCCCCCCGATCCGCTGGGGGCGGCGGGGCAGGGCAGTCCCTTTGCACAGCCCTTGATCGCGCGGCTCGGCGGTCTCAGTGGCGTCGAGCAGGTCGATGCGCCCGAAGCCGGAGCGCAGCTGGACGGCTGGACGGCGGCCGGCGAGGCTGCCGAGCTGCGTTGCGTGGCGCTGCGGGTGCGGAAGCTGCTCGACGCCGGAGTCGAGCACGAGCGCATCGGCGTGGTGGCGCGTCGTCTGGAGCCCTACCGGAACGCGCTGCATGCCCAGTTCACCCGTCTCGGCATCCCGTACTCGGCGCTGGGATGTGAGGGGCCTGGCGACCTGACCGCGCGGCGCGGCAGGGCACTCGTCGCTCTGCTGCACCGCGGCGAGGGCGTCGAATCCGACCGGTGGCTCGACGCCCACGCGCAGATGGAGTCGGTCCACCCCGATCTGCGTGTGGCGCTCCACGTGTTGGGTGCGAGCCGACTCGGGAGCTTCGCGGCCCTGGATCTGGAGGTTGCGCTCGGAGGGCGCCAGGTGCTGACGCTTCCGATGCGGGGGGGTGAGCAGGAGGACGACGAGGGGCGCCGCGGGCGGCTGTCGCGCCGCCGGATTGCACGCGCTGCGCTGGCGCGAGCACAGAGCAACGCCCGCGAGACGCTCACCGCTCTGGAGCAGTGGCCGCTCCAATCGCGCTTCGGCGACCACCGCGCGGCGATGGATCGACTGACACGCAGCCTGGGCTGGACCGACGACGATCCCGGGGCGGCGCGAGCCGCCGCCGCCCTGGCACGCCTGGTCGACGATGTGCCCGCTGCCTTCGAGCTCGACCGCGAGGAGATGGCGCTCCTGGTGGAGCGGGCCTGGAACCGCGTGTCGTCGAGCACGCTGGGCGGCCGCGGCGCCGGCGTCCAGGTGGCATCGGTCATGGAGGCCCGCGGCAACACCTTCGAGCACCTGTTCGTGATCGGTCTCAACCGCGACGTCTTCCCCCGGCCGCTCACCGAGGACGCGCTGGTGCCGGACCGCCTGCGAAGCGCCCTGCGTCGCAACGTTCTCCCCGAGCTTCCGGTCAAGGCGCGGGGACGCGAGGAAGAGCGGCACCTCTTCGCCGATCTGCTCGCGTCGAGTCCGCGGGTCGACCTCTCCTGCCAGCACGCGACCGAGGACGGGCGCGAGCGGACGGCGTCCCCGTTCCTGGTACGGCTGGGTCTCGAGTACGAAGCGCTCGAGAAGCCGCGTGCGGCGGACGCGAGCGCGGGACCCCTCGCTCTGCACGAGGCCGCGATTCTCGCGGGCGTGTCCGGCTGGGATGGCGCGTCGATCCGGAGC
>JBFGIM010000106.1:0-10195 GCA_041577695.1 Myxococcota bacterium
GATCGTCTGGCTGCCCATGGTCCCGGAAGGCTAGTGCGCACCCGGCGCCCACGCAGCACCCGCCCCGTCGGGCGGACCCCGGCGTTGGCAGGGCGACGATCCGATGTGGGACACTCGTCCCATGACCGAACCGAGCCGCCGGCTCGTCGCCATCATGTTCACCGACATCGCCGGCTACACGGCGCTGATGGGCCGGGACGAGGGGCGCGCGGTCCGGGCCCTGCGCAGCTGCCGCCAGCTGGTCCGGGCGCAGGTGGAGGCCTTCCACGGCACGCTGCTCGAGGAGATCGGCGACGGCGCCCTGGCCAGCTTCGACAGCGCCGTCGGTGCGGTCCAGTGTGCGCACGCGATCCAGCAGCAGGTCGCGACAGATCCCGACTACGAGCTGCACATCGGCATCCACATCGGGGACGTGCTGGTCTCCGGATCGCAGGTGCTGGGCGACGGCGTCAACGTGGCATCGCGCATCCACGGGCTGGCCGATCCCGGCGGCATCTGCATCTCCGACCGGGTCTACGACGACATCCGCAACCACTCCGAGTTCCAGCCGCGCCTGCTGGGCGAGCGTGAACTCAAGAACGTGAACCGCCGCGTCACGGTCTACGTAATGGGCGCGCCCGGCACCGCGGCCGCTCCGGTTCCGGGTCGCCGTCGCCGCCGATGGTGGGTCGCCGCCGCGGCGGTCGCGGCCGTGCTGCTGGTGGCGGCGGTGACCGGCGTCTATCAGCGCGTGGCGATCGCGGCGCTCGTGAACGTGCCGCGCGTGCTGGCTGACGACCTGGACCAGCAGATCGGCTTCGCCACCTCGGCCGACGGCACCCGCATCGCCTACGCCGTCACCGGATCCGGTCCGCCCCTGGTCTCCGTCCTCACCTGGCTGACCCACGTGGAGCGGGGACTCGGCAGCCCGATCTACAACCCGGCCGTGTCGCGCTGGTCCGAGCACCACACCTACGTGCGCTACGACGGTCGCGGCTTCGGTCTCTCGGATCGCAATGCCACGGATTTCTCGGTCGCCACCCGCCTGGCCGACCTCGAGGCGGTGATCGACGCGCTGGGCTTCGACCGGGTGTCGCTGATCGGGTTGTCGGCGGGCGGGCCGATCACCGTCGCCTACGCCGTCGCGCACCCCGAAAAGGTCGAGAAGATCGTGCTGCTGTCGTCCACCGCCAATGCCGATCGGGTTCGGCGAGCGAACCCGATGCTCGACCAGATTCCGGGCCTGCTCCGCACCGGCTGGGTGGACGGCAACGCGGCCGCGAAGACGATGTTCTCCTCGATCTTCGCGCCCGAGGCCGGCCCCCTGCAGCGGCAGTTCCTGCACGAGCTCATCGAGGTGGCCGCGGACGACGACACCGCCGCCCGTTTCTTCGAGCAGATCAGCGAACCAGGCTCCAACGTGGACGAGCTGCTCGGGCAGGTGCAGGCGCCCACCCTCATCGTCCACACCGACGGCGACCTGCTGATCCCGATCGAGTCGGGCGGTCGCGACCTGGCCGCGCGCATCCCCGGCTCCCGGCTGGTCGTGCTCGAGAGCAACAATCACGGCGTGCCCGCCAGCGACCCCGCCTTCGAGCTCATGATGCACGAGATCGAAGCGTTCCTGGCCGAGTGAAGCGCGGCGGTCGCGAGCAGACGCTCTCGGTCGACGTCGAGGTGTCGCGCATCGGGTGAGCGCGGAGGCGTGGATCAGCCGGCGGGGCTCAGGATCATCACGGGGATCTCGCGGTCGGTGCGCGACTGGTAGACGGCGTAGTCCGAGTAGAACTCGACCAGCCGCGGCCAGAGCTTCTCGCGCTCCTCGCTGCTCGCCGTGCGCGCCCGCACCCGGTAGCGGCGGCGCCCCACGCGCACGTCGAACTCCGGATTCGCCCGGGCGTTCAGGTACCAGGCGGGATGCCCCTTGCTGCCGTAGAAGGAGGCGACCACCACGATGTCCTCGCCGTCGGGCATGTACAGCAGGGGGGTCGTGCGCGGCTCGCCGCTCTTGCGACCGCGCAAGTGCAGCAGGGCCATCGGCAAGCCCTGGAGGCGCGCGCCCCAACGCCCCCCGGAGGCCTCGTAGGCCCAGGCGTGGAAGCTGCCGAAGGCACGGATCAGACGACGTCGGAAGGCGAGGTTGGCCATGGCACGATGCTAGCGCGCCTCGGCGGCGGGCCTCCAAGCCCGCAGGTCCGGGAGATCGCGGGGCGCGACGTCCGGCACCTTCCAGCGCTCGCCCACCGCCAGGGTGCGGATCCGCTCGCGATCGGCGCCCCGCTCCCCGATCACCCGCTCGAGCTCGCGCGGCGCCTCGTCCACCGGCTCGTCGGTGAGGTCGAAGGTGCCCCAGTGCATCGGCAGCAGGTAGCGCGCGCCCAGGTCGAGGAAGGCCTGGTACGCCTCGGCGGGGTTCATGTGCTGCCACTCCATGAACCAGCGCGGCTCGTAGGCGCCGATCGGGAGCATCGCCACGTCGATGTCGAAGCGCCGGCCGAACTCCCGGAAGCCGTGGAAGTAGCCGGTGTCGCCGCCGAAGTAGTAGCGGTAGTCGCCCGAGTCGAGCAGCCACGAGCACCAGAGCGTCTCGTTGGTGCCCTGTCCGAAGCGCCGCGACCAGTGCTGGGCCGGCAGGCAGGTGATCGTCCAGCGGCCGTGGCTCACGCTCTCCCACCAGTCGAGCTCCACCACGCGCTTGCGTCCGCGCTCGCGGAACCATTCGGCCATTCCCAGCGGTACGAACCAGTGCATCGAATTCGGCAGGTTCTCGACGCTCCACTCGTCGAGGTGGTCGTAGTGGTTGTGGGAGAGCACGGCGAAGGCGTCGGGCGGCACCGACTCCAACGGAATGCCCGGCGGAACCTTGCGTGCGGGGATCAGCGCGCGCGATCCGAAGTGCGGGTCGGTCAGGAAGACGTCGTCCCGGTCGTGGACGGCGAAGGTGGCGTGGCCCACCCAGGTCACGGTGGCCGAGTGCTCGACGCCGGCCAGGTAGGTGCCCGCGTTGGCCATCCGGGGCGTCTCGATCGGTCTGCTCTTGTCGTACGCGTTGCGCGAGAAGAGCTGCCAGCGCAGCAGGCCCCACCACGATTTGGGATCGCGGGACCAGGGCGTGAAGAAGCGACCCTCCTCGTCCACATGGGGTCGCGACAGACTCTCGGGGGACGTGTCGTTCATCGGGGGCTCCTCTGCGCGGCTGGGCTGGCCGGCGCACGCGAGCAGCGTGAAGACCAGCGCCAGGGACGGGATACGGGGGTCGCGCATCTTTTCAATCTAAGACATCGGCCGGGTTCCGCCGCCGCCGGCGTCCGCCGGGCTATGCTGGGGCCTCCCCGGACCCCGGAGCGCGCCCGATGCCCGAAACCCGCCATACCTTCTGCCGGATCTGCGAGTCGCTCTGCGGGCTCGAAGTCGACGTCGAGGCCGGCCGCGTGGTGGAGATCCGCCCGGATCCCGAGCACGTCACCACCGAGGGCTTCGGCTGCGTGAAGGGGCTGCGCCAGCACGAGCTCTTCGACTCGCCCGACCGGGTGCAGTATCCGCTCAAGCGGGTCGGCGACACCTTCCACCGCATCTCGTGGCGGCAGGCGCTGGCGGAGATCGGCGCCGAGGTCGTCCGGCTGCGCGCGGACCGCGGCCCCGACTCGATCGCCATGTACGTGGGAACCGCGGCGGGCTTCAGCCTGATGCACCCGATCTTCGCCCAGGGCTTCATGACCGGGCTGGGCTCCAAGAGCATGTACGCGTCGGCCACCCAGGACTGCTCCAACAAGTTCGCAGTGGCTCGCGAGGTCTACGGCTTCCCGTTCACCCAGCCCTTCCCGGACCTCGACCACACCGACTGCCTGATCGTGGTGGGGGCGAACCCGGTGGTCTCCAAGTGGAGCTTCCTCCAGGTGCCCAACCCGATGAAGCGCCTGCGCGCCATCACCGAGCGCGGCGGGCAGCTCTACATCGTCGACCCGAGGCGCACCGAGACGGCGCGCGCCGTGGGCACCCACGTGCCGATCCGTCCCGGTACCGACGTCTTCTTCTACCTGGCCTTCCTGCACGAGCTGATCGCCCAGGGCGGCGTGGATCGCGCGCGCGTCGCCGCCCACACCCGGGGCTTCGAGGCCGTCGAGGCGCTGGCCCGCGCCTGGTCGCCCGAACGCGTCGAGGCGGTCACGCGCATCCCGGCCGCCACGCTGCGGCAGATGGTGAGCGACTACCGCAGCGCCGAAGGCGCGGCGCTCTACAGCTCGACCGGTGTCAACATGGGCGGTCACGGCGCGCTGGCCTTCTGGATCCAGGAGGTGATCAACGCGGTCTCGGGCAACCTCGACCGCCGCGGCGGCACGCTGGTCGGCACCGGCATCCTCGATTTCGGCAAGCTGGGCAAGCGGAGCGGCTTCGGCCTGTCGCGTGCGCGCTCGCGGATCGGCGGCCACGCGGCGGTAAACGACGCCTTCCCGGGCGGCGTGCTGGCCGACGAGATCCTGACCCCGGGCGAGGGCCAGGTGCGCGCCCTGTTCTGCACGGGGGGCAATCCGCTGCTCACCATGGCCAACGGCGCGCGGCTCCGGCAGGCCTTCGAGGACCTAGAGCTGCTGGTGGTGCTCGACATCCTGCCCACCGAGACCGCGCATCTGGCCCACTACGTGCTGCCCGCGACCACCCCGCTCGAACGCTGGGACCTGCCCTTCGCGTTCCCGCTGCTGATGGGCATGCAGTCGCGCCCGTACCTTCAGGCGACGCGGCCGGTGGTGCGGCCCGAGGGCGAGCAGCGCGACGAGGCCACCATCTACCTCGACCTGGCCCGCGCCAGCGGCGCGCCGCTCTTCGGCTCGAAGCTGGCGCAGCGCTTCCTCGAGTGGGGGAAGTCGCTCCACTCGCGCCGGCACCCGGACGCGCAGCCGTCGGTGCCCCAGGAGTTCCTGATGTCGCTGCTGCTGCGGCTCACCGGCAACGGCAGCTTCCGCCGCCTGGCCTCCGAACGGCACGGCCGCGCCCGCCCGCCCCACGAGCCCGGCAGCTTCCTGGGCCAGCGCGTCAGCAGCGCCGACGGCAAGATCGATCTCGCGCCGGGCGTCCTGATGCAGCAGACGGCGCGCCTCGACGCCGGCTACGCTCGGGAGCTCGACAACCGCGGGCGCCTCAAGCTCATCACCCGGCGCCACGTGAAGACCCACAACTCGTGGACCCACAACCACCCCGACTTCGTGAAGGGCCGGCGCCACACCAACTACCTCTACATGCACCCGGACGACGCCCGCGAGCGCGGCATCGCCGAGGGCTCACTGGTGGACGTCACCTCGAACACCGCCACGGTGCGCGTGCCCGCGCAGCTGCTGCCCGATCTCCAGCCCGGAAGCTGTGCGCTGCCCCACGGTTGGGGCCACCAGGCCGCCCGGGGGCTGGGCGTCGCCAGCAAGACCAGCGGGGTGAACGTCAACCTGCTCGCCGCCGATGGTCCGGGCCGGATCGAGCCGGTGTCCGGCATGGCCCACCTGACCGGCATCCTGGTGGACGTCGCTCCGGCCGGGGGCGAACAGAACGGTCAGGACTGGTCGGGGCTGCCCTCGGACCCGCCGGAGGCGTCGGCCGGCTCGTGACCTCCGGCCGCGGGTCGGCGCGGCCACCAGCGCCCCACCCCGGCGCAGTAGCGCGCGTACTCGTCGCCGAAGCTGCGGCGCAACGTGGGCTCCTCGTAGAACACCACGAAGCAGTGGAAGACGGTCGCCACCGCGGCGCCGTAGAGCAGCAGACCCAGCGATCCGAAATGGAGCACCCAGGCCAGGATCACCAGGAGCACGCCCACGTACATCGGGTTGCGCACGTAGCGGTAGAGACCGCGAACGACGAGCCGCTTCGGCGCATCGATGGGCGCCGGGGTTCCCCGGCCGAAGGTCGCAAAGTCCCACACGCACCACAGGTAGATCGAGAGGCCGATCAGTCCGGGTATCCAGGCGAGGACGCGCAGGATGAACGCCGCGTCCGATCCGACGCCGCCGGCGATGCGCAGCGGTACGTAGACGGCAACCGTTCCGGGAACCAGGACCGTGAACAGCAGGTTCTTCAGCAGGAGGACCATCAAGGAGATCCGTCGCCGCGCGACACCACCTGGATTGGTGCGCCCACGCTCACCGTGCCCGGCTCGATCACCTTCCAGTAGATGCCGCGCAGGTTCCGGTGGCGGGTCGGCGCGGCCTGGACGAAGCGCAGTGCGGCCGCGCCGAAGCGCTCCTTGAACTTGGCGCAGCCGTTGTGGGGCTCGGCGGTCACCTCCACCAGCGCGTCGCCCACCCGGATGCGCGTGCCCGCCGGCAGGTTCTCGGCCGAGATGTCGAGATCGACGTAGAGGTTGTCGCCGAAGTGGGTCAGCGGCTGGCCGTTGGCGATGAGCTCGGCCACGTCGCGGCGCATCACGGCAAGCTGGGCGTCCGCCTTGCGCGGCGGTCGCCGGCTCCAGCCGTCGCCGGGCAACCCTTTCTTCGGCGTGATGCGCACGCTCTCCGGAGTCTCGCGAACCCCGTCGGGTCGCCGTCGCGAGATCAGGGCCAGGCGCCCGGCGTCGGTGGGCGCCGGCGGCAGCGCGCGCAGGCCCTGCTCCAGCTCATCCATCGGGCGGTGACGCGAGGCGTCGCCATGCGGTCCGTACTCTTCCTTGCGAAGCTCCTGCACGGTGAAATCCCTCGGGCGCTGTACCCGGCTTGTTGTACGACACGCCACCCGATAGGGTCAAATCCGGAGGACGCGATGAGCGAAGCATGCGAAGGGGGCTGCCAGTGCGGAGCCGTCCGCTATCGGATCCGCGGTGAGCCCTTGGCCCTGGGAGTGTGTCACTGCACCGAGTGCCAGCGCCAGTCGGGAAGCGCCTTCGGTATGAGCCTCGTGGTACGGAAGGAGGACTTCGAGCTGGCGAGCGGTGAGCTGCGCGACTTCACCCGCACTTCGGACAGTGGCCGCCCGGTGCGCTGCGCCTTCTGCCCGACCTGCGGCACACGGATCTTCCACGAGCCGCGCTACCTGGAGGGCGTGCTCAACGTCAAGCCTGGCACGCTCGACGACACCTCCGGGCTCGCGCCGACCCTCCAGATCTGGACGAGCCGAAAACAGGGCTGGGTGGTGCTGCGCGAGGACGTCCAGCGTTTCGAGAAGCAGCCGGGTTGATGCGAAGGAGCGGTGGATCTAGCCCTTCGGAGACGCCAGCCAGGCGTCGGCCTCTTTGCGCGTGGCGAAGACCTGCACCTCGATCGGCATGTTCCGGAGCAGCATCTCGACCATGCGGAGCTTCCCGTAGGATTCCGGTGTCGCGGCGAGCGCGGCCCAGCGCATGCCCGCCAGTTGGTCGGCGAACCCCTCCAGGTAGGAGGCCATCTGCTTGGCCTCCTCGGTGCTGATCGGTCGCCGCACCCCGGTGTGGTCGGAGAAGAGGTCGAACCCCGGCTCGAAATCCGGATGTCCCAGCGCGGCGTCGATGGCGCTGCGGATGTCGGCGAAGGTGAATTCGCCGACGACTCGGACGACGATGCGCCGGCGAAGCCGATCTACGGAGCTTTCGATGGGCATGTTCAACCGTTCGGGTTCAGCATAGGTGCCAGTTTGGGCACGGCAAATCGGGTGTTCTACCGCTGCGGGCCGAGGGCCCCCGAGTGCTTTAGAGTCAGGGCGGCCCGGAGAGGTGGCCGAGCGGTCGAAGGCGGCGGTCTTGAAAACCGCTAGGTACGCAAGTGCCTCGAGGGTTCGAATCCCTCCCTCTCCGCCAGAACGTCAGGAGGTTCTCGCAGCGTGGATCTTTCCTATGGCCCGGAGCACGAGGCATTCCGTCGCGAGGTACGCGACTTCCTGAAGAAGCATCAGAAACGCGCGCCGAGCCGTTCGCTGGTCGCGGGCACCGGCACGCGAGACGAGCGCCTGCTCGAGTGGCAGCGGCTGCTGATCGAGCACGGCTATGCGGCCCGCAACATTCCGCGCGAGTACGGCGGCTACGGTGCCGAGCCGGACCTGCTGAAACGCATCGTGATCGACGAGGAGTTCAACCGGGCCGGCGTGTCGCGCGGCATCGGGGGCCAGGGCCCCGAGATGCTGGTGCCCACCCTGCTCGAGATGGGCAGCGAGGAGCAGAAGCGCCGCTTCATCGGCCCCACCATCCGGGGCGAGATGGTCTGGTGCCAGGGCTACTCCGAGCCCGGCGCCGGCAGCGACCTGGCCAACGTCCAGACCCGCGCCGAGGAGGACGGCGACGACTTCGTCATCAACGGCCAGAAGATCTGGACCACCACGGCCCACCTGGCCGACTGGATGTTCGCGATCGTGCGCACCGAGCCCGGCGCCGAGAAGCACGCCGGTCTCTCCTACCTGCTGCTCCCGATGGACAGCCCCGGCATCGACGTCCGCCCGCTCGGCACCATGACCGGCGCCGCCGAGTTCAACGAGGTCTTCTTCAACGACGTGCGCGTGCCCCAGGCCAACGTGGTGGCCGGCCGCGGCCAGGGCTGGAAGGTGGCCAACACCACCCTGCGCCACGAGCGCAACATGCTGGCCTCGAGCGCCCAGATCGAAGGCCTGCTGCTGTCGCTGATCGACCTGATGCAGCGCGAGACCGTGGACGGCGCCCGCGCCCTCGACTCGCCGGTGCTGCGCGACCGGCTGCTCCAGCTCCAGGCCCGCTCGCTGGCGCTCAAGTACCACGGCATGCGCAACCTGACCCTGCGGCTCAAGGGCGAGAGCGCCGGCACCGCGGGCCTGGTGACCAAGCTGGTGGGCTGCGAGCTCAGCCACCAGATCGCCGCCCTGGCCCTCGACGTGATGGGCGAGCTCGGCCTGCTCTACGGCGACTCGCCCTACCTGCGCGACGGGGGGCGCTGGCAGTTCCAGTACATGTTCTCGCTGGGCCTCATCATCGGCGGCGGCACCGCCCAGATCCAGAAGAACATCATCAGCGAGCGCGGCCTCGGCATGCCGCGCGAGCCGCGAGCGGAGAAGACACGCTGATGGACTTCGGACTCTCCGACGAGCAGCAGCAGCTGTCCGAGACGCTCACCCGCTTCCTCGACGAGGCGGCGCCCATCGCCACCACGCGCAAGTGGTTCGGCGGCGACGGCGGCGAGGCCGCGGCCCTGTGGCGCAGCCTGGCCGAGCTGGGCGCGCCCGGCATCCTGGTGCCCGAGGCGTACGGCGGCAGCGCGCTGTCCCTCTTCGACGCCGCGGTGGCGGCCCAGGCGCTGGGCTCGCGGGTGGCGCCGGTGCCCTTCCTCGGCAGCGCGGTGCTGGCGCCGGTGGCGCTGCGCGCCGCGGCCAGCGCCGCGCAGCAGGAGCGCTGGCTGCCGGGCATCGCCGCCGGAACCTGCCGGGTGGGCGTGGCCGCCACCGAGCTGACCGCGCGCCGCGCCGACGCCGGCGTCACCCGCTCGGGCGGCCGGCTGCGCGGCAAGGCGCTGCTGGCGATCGACGCCATCGACGCCGACGCCTTCCTGGTGCCCGCCGGCGAGTCTGTCGACCACGCCGACAGCCTGGCCTGGGTGCCCCGCGAGAGCGCCGGTCTCCGCGTCACCCCGCTCCCGACCATCGACAAGACCCGCGGCTTCGCCGCGCTCGACTTCGAGAATGTCGAGCCCGCCGAGTGGCTCGGCGCGCCCGGCCGCGCCGGCGAGGCCATCGCCCGCATGCTCGACGCCGGCCGCGTGATCGTGGCGGCCGACATCCTGGGCGCCTGCGACCGGGCGCTGGCGCTGTCGGTCGAGTACGCCCAGCACCGCGTCCAGTTCGGCCGCCCGATCGCCTCGTTCCAGGCGGTGAAGCACCTGTGCGCCGAGATGGCCGCCGAGCTCGAGCCCGCCCGGTCGCTGGTCTGGTACGCGGCTCACGCCTTCGACGCCGTGCCCGAGGAGGCCGCGCTGATGGCGGCCCACGCCAAGGCGCACCTGTCCGAGATCGGCCGCTTCATCGTGCGCACCGCCACCGAGGTGCACGGCGGCATCGGCTTCACCGACGAGCAGAACCTCCACTTCTGGTTCAAGCGGGTCGGCGTCGACCGCCCGCTGCTGGGCGCCCCCGAGGCCCTGCGCGAGCGGGCCGCCGAGCTCCAGGGCTGGCTGTCCGCCTGACCCGGGCGCGCCGTTCCGGAGCGCCGCAGGTCCCTCGCCGAGGCCCGCCGAGCCGCTATCTTCGCCCGTCCTCGCGGAGAGGTGGCCGAGTGGCTGAAGGCACAGGTTTGCTAAACCTGCATAGGGGA
>JBFGIM010000107.1:0-10186 GCA_041577695.1 Myxococcota bacterium
AGCAGGTCCCAAGGGTTCGGCTGTTCGCCGATTAAAGTGGCACGCGAGCTGGGTTTAGAACGTCGTGAGACAGTTCGGTCCCTATCCGCCGTGGGCGCAGGAGATTTGAGGGGAGCTGTCCCTAGTACGAGAGGACCGGGACGGAGGCACCTCTGGTGTACCGGTTGTTCCGCCAGGAGCACCGCCGGGTAGCTATGTGCCGATGGGATAACCGCTGAAAGCATCTAAGTGGGAAGCCCACCTCAAGATGAGATCTCCCCGGGACTTCGGTCCCCTGAAGGGCCCTCCAAGACTAGGAGGTTGATAGGCCGGAGGTGGAAGCACAGCAATGTGTGGAGCTGACCGGTACTAATCGCCCGTGAGGCTTGACCATAGACTTGTGGACGCGCGACGATCGACTGCGAAGTCGTTCGCAGCGCAGTCCGCGCACTCGACGTGATGCAGAGGATCTCTACTCGATTGTCAAAGGGCGTCGGCCTTCGAGCACCGACGTTTAGGTTTTCCCACTCTCTGTTGAGCGGGGGCCACACCCGTTCCCATTCCGAACACGGAAGTTAAGCCCCGCTTCGGCGATGGTACTGCCGGGTTCCTCGGTGGGAGAGTAGCGCGAGAGTGGGATCTCTCTGACGGCGCCGCCGCCGTCCGGCACGACCGGACGCGGCGGCGCCGTTCGTCGTTCGGGACGCTTCAGCCGACCAGCGCGTTCCAGGCGTGCGCGTCGAGTGCGCCCAGCGACTCCAGGATCAGATCGGCTTCGCCCAGCGCGATGCGCTCGGCTTCCAGGCCGCCGGGTCCGGCGCCCGCGGCATCGGGCACGGCCACGCAGCGCATGCCGGCGGCCCTGGCGGCCGCGACACCGCCGGGCGCGTCTTCGAAAACCACGCAGCGCTCGGGTGCCACGCCGAGCTTGCGCGCGGCCGTCAGGAAGATGGCCGGGTCGGGCTTGCCGCGGCGCTCGTCCTGGCCGGAGTGGACCGCGGTGAAACGGCTGCGCAGCGCGAGGCGCTCCAGCACGATCTCGATCAGCGCGTAGTCGGACGACGAGGCCACCGCGAGCGTGAGCCCGCGCGCCTCGACGAAGTCGAGTGCGTGCTCGACGCCAGGCTTCGCGCGGCCGTCGCTGGCGATCAACTGGCGCATGCGCGCGACGATCGCGTCGCGCACCTCCCCCGGGCTCGCGCCCGCCCAGGGCCGCTCCGCGTACCAGTAGCCCACCACTTCCTCGAGCTTGCGGCCGCGGGTGCGCAGGCACAGCTCCCGGCTCAGCTGGAGGCCGACGTCGGCGAAGATCTCGATCTCGGCCCGTTGCCAGAGCGGCTCCGAGTCGATCAGCAACCCGTCCATGTCGAAGAGCGCGCCCTCGATCACGGTGCCACTCGTATCTCGACCGCGCCGGCCAGCGCCGCGGCGCGGGCGGTTTCGGGCCGTCCGGCCACGGGAGACTCGGCCTCCGCCGCTGCCAACGCGGTGGCGGCGCGCAGCGCCGCATCGACCGGCTCGCCGCGGTCGAGGGCGTCCAACAAGCCGGCCATCATCGCGTCGCCACACCCGATCGCATTGCGGACCCGCACCGTCGGGGGCCGGATGTGCCAGCGACTACCTTCGCGGGTCGTGGCTTCGATCGCGTCGGCGCCGTCGGAGATCACGGTCAGTCCCGCGCTGCCGCGGGTCGGATCTGCGTGGCCTGGCGCCGCAACGCCGCGCACCCCGTCCGCCTCGGAGCGGTTGATCCGCACCAGGTCCGGCCCCGCGTCCCAGCCGGCCCGCAGCGCGGCGCCGCTGGCGTCGAGGGCCGTTGCGACCCGTCGCGCGCGGGCCAGGCGGATCAACCTCGCATAGAGATCGGTCGGCATGCCGGGCGGCAGGCTGCCGCACAGCGCCAGCCAGCGCGCGCCCTCGAGTCGCTGCATCACCGCGCGTTCCACCGCCAGCGCGATCGACTCGTCGGCGCGGACACCCGGACCGTGGAGCTGGGTGGCTCGCCCGTCCGCCTCCACCAGCTCCAGGCACACCCGGGATTGGCCCGGTGCATCGACCCGGAGCCGAGCAAGCCCGGCGCGCGCCAGGTCGGCCTCGATCCAGGCGCCAGTTTCGCCACCGAGCACCGCCAGCGCCGTCACCGGGCGCCCCAGGGCATCGAGCACGCGAGCCACGTTGATGCCCTTTCCGCCCGCCTGCGCCCGTTCGGGCCCGATCCGGTGCCGGGTTCCCAACCGTAGGGAAGGCACCTCGACGGTTCGATCGAGCGCGGCATTCGCGGTGACGGTCAGGATCACCCGGACCTCCGAAAGCGTCGTGCCGGCGACCCTCAAGGGGCGCCAACTGCACGCCGATGAGCCCTCCACGGGATCCCGCGACGGCGGGCGGGGAGGGTACATGCGCCTGGCGATTCTAGGACTCCTGGCGGGGGTGCTCGCATTCGGCTGCGCCAGCGACTGGGCCCGGGTGCGAGCCGAGGACAGCGCGGTCGCATACCGTCGCTTCCTGGCCGACTCGCCTCGATCGTCCCACGCCGCCGAGGCGCGCGAGCGACTGGCGTACCTGTTGCTCACCCAGCGGCCCAACCGCTCCGGCTACGAGCAGTTCCGCAGCGATTTTCCCGACAGCGCGTTCCTGCCCGAGCTCGACGTCCGCTTCGAGGAGCGCGACTTCGAGACGGCCCGCGCCATCGGAACCGTGAGTGCCTACGAGCGCTTCCTGGCCGAGCACGCAGACGGTGCGCTGGCGGCCCGGGTGGAGGGCAACCTGGCCTATCTGCGCAGCCATGGGTTCGGGGGCGATCCCGCAGCGCTCGCCGCGTTTGCCGAGACCCATCCCGCCAGCGACTTCGCCGACGAGGCGCTGCGTACCGTGGCGGGGCTCCAGACCCACCGCAGCGCGCCGCTGCGCCGCGTCGGTCTGCAGATCTCGATCCTACCCGAGCTGCCCGACTCCCGGCGCTTGGCAGCCGTGTTCGCCGAGCGCGCCGAGCAGAGCTTCCGCGGTAGCGGCATCCAGCTCGTGCCCGCCGGCGCCGGACGCACGCCCGAGGCAGACGCCTGGCTGCACATCGAGCACGAGGAGGCGTCGGTGGGAACCGACCTGCGCGATGGTCGCGTGACGGCTGCCGGCATCCGGGCCCGCACCCGCGTCACGCTGGCCTCGGTCAGCGATCAGGCGCCGATCTGGTCCGAGGAGTTCGAATTCCGCGCCTCCGCGCTGGAAAAGCGCGCCGGCAGCTCCGTGCTGTTCTCGCCGCGGGCGCCCGCATTCTGGTCGAGGTTCTTCGTGCCGGTCGCGACCTGGCCGACCCAGGCTGCGCTGCGGCCCGCCTTCGGGCTGCGCCCCGGCGTCGCCGCCGTCAGCGCCGACCTCGGCCGCGCCGTCGCCCTCTTCGGCGACGGGAGCTTCCGCGAGGTGGACCTGGCCGATCCTGCACGCCCCGGCGTGCTCTGGGAATACGCCCGGCCGCCGGATCTCTCCGCCTTCTCGGGCGTGCGGCGCCTCGACGGGCGCGTCGTGCTCTTCGGCGAGGACGGCATCGAGGTGGTGGCGCCCACCGCCGAGGGTCCGGCCGTGGTGCGACGCATCGGCCGCGCCCAGGCGGGTGCCGTGCGCGGCGTCGAAGTCGTGGGTGACCACTGGATCGTGGCGGGGAGCCGCGGCCTCTTGCGGGTTCCCATCGACGGGGGCGAACCCGAGTCGTTGCATCGCAACGCGATCCGCGGCCTGGCCCGGACCGGAAGCGATCTCTGGGCGATCGACGACGATCATCTCTACCGCGTACCGATCGAGGGGGCGCACCCCGGTCCCGCGACCCCGGTCATGCGCCTCGAGCGCGGCATGCGGCCGATCGGAGTGCGGGCAGGAGCCGATACCGCATTGGTCTGGGACGACCGCTCGATCCTGGTCTTGGACCTCTCGACGCCGACGCGGCCCCGGTTGCGGATGCGATTGCGCACGCGCGATGTGGGACCGATCGCCGACGCCGCCGTCGTGGAAGGCCACGCCTTCCTGGTCGGAGCCCGCGGGCTCCAGGTGCTCGACCTCGAGCGCGGTCGCGTGATCGACTCGGTGGACGTGGAGGGGCGGCTGGCGCTCGACGCTTCCGGCCGCCACCTGGTGGTGGTGGGACCCGACCGGTTGCAGGTCGTGGACGTCACGGCCTGGACGCTGCCCCGGCATCCGGCAGCACCCCGGAACTGATCGCGAGCTGCCCTCAGCGATTCGAGAAGCGGGGCCGGCGCTTGTCGAGGAACGCGCGCAGGTTCTCCTGGGCGTCTCCGGTCTGGGATGCGGCGGCCATCACCTCGCTGGCGTAGGCGTAGGCCTCGGGCAGCGGCAGGTCGACCTGGCGATAGAACGATTGCTTGCCGAGCGCCTTGGCGGAGGCGCTCCCCCGGGTGGCGCGTCCCAACAGCTCGCGGGTGGCCTCGGCGACCTGGGCGTCGGGTACGATGCGGTTGACCAGCCCCCAGCGAAGCGCGGTCTCGGAGTCGATCGGGTCGCCGGTCAACAGCATCTCCAACGCCTGCTTGTGCGGGACCGCGCGAGCCAGCGCCACCCCCGGCGTGATGCAGAACCAGCCGCCGCGGCCGCCCGGCACCTGGAAGCGCGCCGACTCGCCGGCCACGGCCAGGTCGCACGAAGCCACCAGCTGACAGCCCGCCGCCGTGGCGAGTCCCTCCACCTGTGCGATCACCGGCTGCGGCATGCGCTGGAGCGACTGCATCACATCGGCGCACAGGAACAGCAGGCGTCGCATGGCGTCCAGGTTGCGACCGTCCATGTCGGCGAAGTCGTGGCCGGCGGAGAACACCGGTCCTTCGGCGGCGAGGATCGCGCCGCGGGCCTTGCCGGCGCCGACCGTCTCGAAGGCGTCCTTGAGCTCGCGGAGGTGGGCCTCCGAGAGCGCGTTGCGCCGCTCCGGGCGCCGCATGGTGACGGTCGCCCAGTCGCCCTCGTCGGCCAGCGAGATGTACTCGTATGCCACGGATCCACCTCCCCGAACATGTTACCCGCATTTCCCGACGGCGCGGGACCCACCGGCCGGGGCCGCTAGACTGCGCCGCCGTGAAGGCCGAAGTCCATCGCGCACCGGTGCCCACGCTGCCCGCGCTGCACCAGATCGTGCTGCCCACGCCCTGGGACATCGGCCCGGTGCAGATCTACCTGGTGGAGGGCGATCCGCTCACCCTGATCGACACCGGGGTCAGGAACGAGCCCTCGCGGGGCGCGCTGTGTGCGGCGCTCGACGCCCTCGGCTACGCGCCCGAAGACCTGGGCCGTGTGATCCTCACCCACTACCACACCGACCACATGGGCCAGGTGCAGACCCTGCGTGACCTGGGCGCCGACCTCGAGGTGTGGGTCCACGAGGACGATGCCGCCTCGGTCGAGAGCTACTCGGTGGAGAGCGAGGAGCGAGTCGAGCCGACCAACGAGTTGTTTCGCGAGCACGGCGTCCCCGAGGCGCTGCTGGCGCGGCAGACCGCCCACATCCGCGGCTGGATCGAGCGCGAGCCGGTGCTGGCCGAGGCCACCCGCGTCGATCGCCGCCTGCGCGACGGCGAACGGGTGCCGTTCAAGGAGTTCGAATTCGAGGTGATCCACGCGGCCGGTCACACCGCGGGGCACGTGGTGCTCGCCGAATCCGAAACCGGCACCCTCGTCACCGGTGACCACCTGATGGGCGACGCCGTACCCTTCACCGAGTACTACTATACGGAGGGTGTCCCCGATCCCGCCGACCCGCTGCGCCGGCGCCCGCGCTTCCGCGGCCTGCCGGCCTATCTGCGCAGCCTGCGCCAACTGCGCGCCGCCGAGTTCCGCATCATCCTTCCGGCTCACGGGGGGATCGTGCGGCGCCCGGCACGCGCCATCGACGATGCGCTGCTCTTCTACGATGTGCGTCTCCAACGGGTGCGACGCGCGCTCTCGGACGCGGGCGCTGCCACCGCATGGCAGCTCTGGGAGCGACTCTTTCCCAAGGCGGATCCGGTCGCCCAGATGCGGACCCGCATGATGATGGTGATCGGCGCGCTGGACGTGTGCGAGGACACGGGTACGGCGCAGCCGGAGCGGCGCGACGACGGGGCACTGCTCTACCGCGCCGCCTGAGCCTCCTCCGCCAGCAGGAACACGGCCAGGTCGCGGCGCCCGGCTTCGTCGAGCGGCGGCACCGGCATGGGCGGCGTCGGCGTCGCCAGGAAGGCGACCAGACCCTCGACGTCGAAGCGCGCACCCAGAGCGCGGAGCGGCACCGCGACCACGCCCGGCTCGGCGCGTTCGGGCTCGTGGCACCCGGCGCAGGCGTGTCGCTCGTAAAGCTGCCGCCCCCGCGCGCTGCGCGCCTCGCGCTCCGGGGCAGGAAGGTCGGCCAGCGGATCGCCGCCCGCGCCCAGCGGCGCGACGGCGGCGCGACGGCTGGGGGAGGGCGCGCTCCCGGCGACCACCCGATAGATCGCACCGGCGTAGTCGTCCGAGACGTAGATGACGCCCTCCGGGTCTTCGACCACGTCCACCGGCCGTCCGATCACATCGTCGTTCTCGAGGAAGCCGACCAGGAACGGACGCTCCTCGATGCTGCCGTCGTCCTTCCAGTGGAGCGATGCGACCTCGTAGCCGTCCTTGCGCCTGCGATTCCAGGATCCGTGGAGCGCAACCAGGGCGGCGTTCCGGTAGTGCTCCGGCCAGGATTCGCCGCGCAGGAAGGTGATGCCGAGCGGCGCGGTGTGGGCGCGGAAGCCGTGGGCCGGGGGCCGCGAGGTGCGGATGCGCTCCTCGCGCCCGGCGCCCAGGTCCGGATCCTGGACCCGGTCGCCGTTGGCGAACGGCCAGCCGTAGAATCCGTGGCGTTCGACGCGATTGAGCTCGCACGGAGGAAAATCGTCTCCCAGCAGATCGCGTCCGTTGTCGGTGGCGAACAAGTGGCCGGTTCCCGGCTGCCAGTCGAAGCCCACCGAGTTGCGAAGGCCCGTGGCGAAGATCTCGCCGCCGCTTCCGTCGGCTTCGAAGCGCATCATGGCGGCGCGGCGCGGGTCGTCCTCGACGCAGGCGTTGCAGCTCGATCCGATCGAGACGTAGAGGCCGCCGTCGGGTCCGAAGCGGATCGTGCGGCTCCAGTGGTTGCCGCCTGCGGGCAGGCCCGTGACGATCCGCTCGAACTCTCCGCGGGTCTTGCCGGTCGCCGCGTCGAAGCGGATGCGTCCCACCGCGTCGGTCTCGGCGATGTACAGCCAGGGTCCCGAGAGGTCCAGGCCGTGGGGACGGTTCAGGCCTTCGATCACCGGCTCCAGGCCGTCGGGTGCGCCGTCGCCGTCGGCATCGCGCCGCACCAGCGCCACCCGACCGGCGCGGGGCTGGCTGACCAGCAGGTCGCCAGCCGCCGTCCGCCGCATGAAGCGAGCGCCCGCGATGCCGCGGGCGTAGAGCGTCACCGAGAAGCCCGCGGGCACCTGCAGGCGGCGCTCCAGCTCGTCCGGAGGCGGCGGCTCGACGCCGCGACCCAGCAGCATGTGGGCCAGGGGGGCGTTGACGGCGAGTCGCTCGGGTAGCAGGAAGTGGCAGGCGCCCAGTGCCGCCACGGCCGCGCCCGCCACCGCCAGCAATACTCGATTGCGGGTTCGCATGGCCGGCATCTTAGCGCTCCAGGGGGCCCGGGACGCTGCGTTTCCCGCGGGGAACCCCTTGCGCGGCGACGTCCCGAGCGCGAGGGTATGCGCTCACCGCAACCAGGGGATGTTCCATGGCGCTCCGCATCCGCAAGGGCGACCGCGTGCAGGTCACGGCCGGTGCCGATCGCGGCACCCAGGGCAAGGTCATCGCCGTCGACCCGGTCCGGGGTCGCGTCCGGGTGGAAGGCGTGCGCAAGCAAAAGCGCCACCTGAAGGCGGGCCGGCGCGAGATGCGCACCGGCGGCATCGTCGAACAGGAGGGCTTCATCGACGCCTCCAACGTGATGCTGCTCGATCCCTCGACGAACCAGCCGACCCGGGTTCGGCTCGAACGCCGCGACGACAAGCGGGTGCGGGTGGCCGCCAAGAGCGGCGAAGTGATCCCCGACGCCGTCGGCTAGCGACGCAGGACTGGAGTGAGCCATGGCCAAGAAGGGCAAGCGCGAGAACATCAAGCTCGAGTCCAGCGCCGGAACGGGGCATTTCTACACCACGGTGAAGAACCGCCAGAACACGCCCCACAAGCTGGAGCTCAAGAAGTTCGATCCCGTCGTGCGCAAGCACGTCGTCTACAAGGAAACCAAGCTTCGCTGAAGCGGTCGGCTGTGCTATCGCCAATCCGCGCGCCCGCTCTCGCCGAGAGCAACCTGGAGACGAGACCGAATGGCCTGGGTGATCACGAGACTCTGCCGCGATTGCGTCGACATGAGCTGTGTCGAGGTATGCCCCGTGGATTGCATCTACGAATACAAGGGTGACGATCGCGAGACCTTCCCCAACCAGCTCTTCATCGATCCTGAAGAGTGCATCAACTGCGGCGTCTGCGAGCCCGAGTGCCCGTGGGAGGCGATCTTCGAAGACGAGCAGGTTCCCGACGTCTTCCAGCCCGACACCCCGCTGAATGCCCTGGTCGTGGACGCCAAGGATGCCTTCGAGGTTCCCGAGGTCCCGGAGAAGCCCAAGCCGACCCCGGAGCAGATCGCCGAGAACAAGAAGAAGTGGGGCTACGGCGGCTGAACGCGGCTAGCGCGCCTCGTCGAAGGCCCGCGCCATCACCTCGATCGGCGCTTCCCGACCGGACCAGAGCCGCAGCTGCTCGGCCGCCTGGTAGACCAGCATCCACTTGCCGCCCACGGTGCGTGCGCCGCGCGCCGCCGCCCCGCGCAGCAGCTCGGTCTGGGGCGGATCGTAGACCGCATCCAACACCACCGCGCCGATCGGGATCTGCTCCGGATCGACGGGGGTCGCCGCCTCGCGCAGGCCGACCCTCGTGGTGTTCACCACCACGTCGCGCGGCCCCTCGGCGAAGCTCGTCAGGGGCCCCGCTCCCTGGGCGCCGAGCTCGCGCGCCAGGTCTTCGGCGCGCTCGACGGTGCGGTTCAACACGCGCACACGCGCGCCGCGCTCGAGCAGCCCGTAGACCACGCCCCGGGCCGCGCCGCCGGCGCCGAGCACCACCGCGTCGCGCCCCTCGAGCACGGTCTCGCGCTCAAGGGCCAGCACCGCGCCGATCCAATCGGTGTTGGTGCCGATCCAGCGGCCGTCGCGCGCGGTCGCCGTGTTCACGGCACCGATGCGTCGTGCCACCGGATCGACTTCGTCCAGATGCTCCATCACCGCCTCCTTGTGGGGCAGCGAGACGGCGAGCTGTCGCAGGCCCAGGGCCCGGGCACCCGCCAGCGCGGTGCCGAGCCGCTCCGGCCGGACGTCGAAGGCGACATACACCGCGTCGAGTCCGAGTGCCGCGAAGGCGGCATTGTGCATCGCCGGCGAGCGGGTATGTCCGGCAGGGTGGAGGATCACCCCGCACAACGCGGTCGCGGGGCCGATCGAGCGGGTCACGGCTGCTGGCTCCCCCCGGTGGGCGCGCCACTCTTGCGGCGCGGGCGGCAATCGGCGAAGTATGCCATCCCGCGCCGGCGCACACAGGCGCCGCCGTCCATCGAGGAGGATGCCGCGTGTCGGAGTCGAGCCCCCGGGTGGCCGTGATCATGGGAAGCGCCTCGGACGCCGAGGTGATGAGCGCTGCCAGCGAAACGCTGGAGCGCCTCGAGATCCCGCACGAGGTGCGTGTGGTCTCAGCCCATCGGACGCCCGAACGACATAGGGCCTTCGTCGAAGCCGCCGAGGAGCGGGGGCTCGACGTGATCATTGCCGGAGCGGGCGGGGCGGCCCACCTGGCCGGCGTCACCGCCGCCCACACCCTGTTGCCGGTGCTGGGCGTGCCGATCGACGCCTCGCCACTGGGCGGCATGGATGCGCTCCTGGCCACGGTGCAGATGCCGGGCGGCATCCCGGTCGGAACGCTGGCGATCGGGCGCGCCGGCGCCAAGAACGCGGCGCTGCTGGCCGCGGCCATCCTGGCCCGCAGCGACGCTGGTGTGCGGAAGCGTCTGGCCGCCTTCCGCGAGCAGCAGACCGCCGCGGTGCCGGAAAAGCCCTAGCGCGGCGCCGACGGGTCTACGCGGGAGAACGGCCGCCCAGCTCGCGGGCGCGTTGCAGCGCCGCCTTGAGGTCGTTCCAGACCAGGC
>JBFGIM010000108.1:0-10122 GCA_041577695.1 Myxococcota bacterium
CGAGCGGGTTCTCCGGCCCGGTCGTCCAGTAGCCGAGCATCAGGCCCAGCTTCATCGGGGCGTCGGGGGGTGCAGGCATCGCGCAACTCCTGTGCAACGGGAAGGACCCCAGGATACCGCGGCCTTGCCGTTGCACGAGCGCCGCCGCTGGCCGATCCTAACGCTCCTGAATCCGCTCTGGAGTCACCGTGCTCAAGCTCCCCTTCCTGCTGGCGCTTTCCGGCTCGCTCTGTTGGCTTCTCGCGGCGCCGGCCGCGGCGCAGAACCTGGTCGTCAATGGCGAGTTCGACGAGAACCTGGCTTTCTGGCAGATCCTGAACCCCAGCATCACCGCGGGGTGGGATGCGCTCGACGTCGACGATGACCCCATCTCGGGGTCGGCGCGCGTGGTGAGCACCCAGAGCATGCCCGGCTCCGAGCTGGCTGGCTCGGGGCTGCTCCAGTGCTTCAGCGTGGCGCCGGGGGCCCGGCTCGAGATGAGTGCCTGGGCCTACGTGCCCTCGGGCCAGGCCAACAACGCGCTGCCCGACCTCAACGCCACCTACTTCAGCGACCCGTCCTGCGGCAACTTCCTCTGCAACAACAACACCGTTCCCTGTGGAAGCGCCCTGTCGCCACAGGTCGACACCATCGGCGTGTGGACGCTGACCGAGACGATCTTCGACGTCCCGGACAACGTGCAGAGCGTCCGGCTCTTCCTGCGCCCGCGCAAGGTCGAGGCCGGCGGCAGCGTCGCGGCCCACTTCGACGCCGTCTTCGTGCCCGAGCCCGGGGTCGGCGCTTCCCTCGCGGCGGCATGCCTGTCGATGGCAGCCCTGGCCCGTCGCCGAGCCTGAATTCGAGCGCCGCGCCGACGCCGCGGTGGTAGCATGGCGGCCTTCCCGGAGAGGAGGCCCCCATGTCCCGATTCCATTCGATCCTCGGCAGCCTCGCGGCGCTCTCGGTGCTGGTGGCGCCGGCGCTCGCGGACGAGACCTGTCAGTCGCCCTATCTCCCCAAGGTCGTCGGCCAGGAGGACTACGTCTACGTATGGACGCTGGGCGTCGAGGGCGTCGGGGACGGCTTCGACAAGGTCGTCACGGTGGGAGTCAATCCGGAACGCCCCGACTACGGCAAGGTGGTGAGCTCGGTGTCCTTCGGCGGACGCAACGAGGCCCACCACGGCGGCTTCAGCGACGATCGGCGGCACCTCTGGGTCGGCGGCCTCGACAGCAGCGCCATCTTCATCCTCGACGTGGCCAGCGACCCCGCGCGTCCCGCGCTGGTGAAGCGCATCGACGACTTCGTCGAGAAGAGCGGCGGCGTGGTGGGACCGCACACGTTCTTTGCGCTGCCCGGCCGCATGCTGATCACCGGGCTCTCCAACGTGCGGGACGACGGCGGCCACACCGGAATGGTCGAGTACAACAACAAGGGTGAGTACATCCGGACGATCTGGATGCCCGCCGGCGCCGAGTACGGCTACGACGCGCGGGTGAACGCGCGGCTCAACCGGCTGCTCACCTCGTCGTTCACCGGGCGCGCCAACTACATGCGCCCACTGCCGGAGCTGATGCAGGACGCGGCGGCGATGAAGAACTTCGGCAACACCATGGTGGTCTGGGACTACCACAAGATGGAGCCGCTCCAGACGCTCGCGGTCCCCGGCGCGCCGCTCGAGATCCGCTGGGCGCTGCGGCCCGATCACCACTACGCCTTCACCAGCACCGCGCTGACCTCGAAGCTGTGGGGTGTGTTCCGCCGTGACGACGGCACCTTCGAGGCCGTGGAGCTCGCCGACATCGGCGACCCGGCCAAGCTGCCGTTGCCGGTAGACATCAGCCTCTCGGCGGACGACCGCACGCTCTTCGTCGACAGCTTCATGGACGGCATGGTCCGGGTCTTCGACGTCTCCGACCCGCGTCATCCGGTGCAGATCCACGAGCGCGCGATCGGCAGCCAGGTCAACATGGTCTCCCAGTCGTGGGACGGGAAACGGGTCTACTTCACCTCGTCGCTGCTGGCCCAGTGGGACAAGACCGGCGACGCCGACGAGCAGTACCTGAAGGCCTTCGGTTGGGACGGCAAGACCCTGCAGCCGCGCTTCGAGATCGACTTCCTCGCCGAGGGGCTCGGTCGGCCGCACATCATGCGCTTCGGCTCCGAGGCGTTCTACAAGGGACGCGTGGCGTCGCAGCAGCGCCGCGCCGGGCTGCACTAGGCCACTGGGGTCGGACTAGAAGCGGTCGGGTCGGATGGCGGCATCGGTACCGCCGTCGGCGTACCAGATGCTGCCGTGGACGTAGTCCGCGCCGGGGCCCAGCAGGAAGGCCACGATCGTCGCGATCTCGTCGGGCTGCGCACGGCGGCCCAGCGGAATGGCGAGGCTCTCGAGGCCGCGGCCCCAGACCGGGTGTTGCTCGGTTCCCCGCAGCAGGGGCGTCTCGGTGGCGCCGGGTGCGATGCCGTTGAGGCGCACACCGGCGTCTCCCCAGGCGACCGCGCGCCGGCGGAGCGCCCGCGACAGCGCGTGCTTCGAAGCCGCGTAGGCCACGAAGCCGTTCTCCGCGGCCGCGGCGTCGCGGGCGCCGGCCTCGTCTCCAGCCAGCATCGCCTTCACCAGCGGGTGGTCGTCGAAGGCGACGATCTGCGCCGCATTCGAGCAGATCGCCACGGCGGCGGGCCGCTCGCCGCAGCGCAGCGCCTCCAGAAGCGAGTCCAGCAACTCGACGGTGCCGAAGTAGTTGACCGACACGATCGCGGAGAGGTCGTCGACGTGGCTTCCGAGACCCGCGCACAGCACCAGCCGATCGAGCCGCCCGCCGCAAGCATCGAGCACGCCGTTCGTCGCGGCGTCCCGGCCCAGCCGCGTGGAGAGATCGGCCTCGACGTCGGCGTCGCGAAGGTCCACGCCGACGACGCGGTCGCCGTCGCTCTCCAGTCGCCGTCGCACCGCCGCGCCGATTCCCGACGCCGAGCCCGTCACCGCTGCGACGCCCATTCGCGCGTTCCTCCGCCGACGCCCCGACGCGGGAGAGTCGGACAGACCGCCGTGCGCGTCCAGGCTGGCGCCGTTCGAGAAAGTCCTACTGCCCCCGGTGGAGAACGTCTAAGATGACGGAGGAGGTGAAGGTGGCTCGCATTCCGAAGAGCGCGTCGTTGCTGATCGTGTTCCTGGCCGTCGCCGGCTGCAATACGATGCGCTTCGAAGTGGGCGGTACGCCCAAGGTCGAACCTTCCCACGTCGAGCGCAAGGCATTCTTCCTGTGGGGCCTCACGCCCACCCGCCGGGTGGACCTGCGGGATCACTGCCCGGCAGGCGTGGCCGCCATCCGCGAAGAGCAGAACTTCGTGGACGGGCTGCTCAACGTGATCACACTGGGGATCTATGCGCCGCGCACCAGCGAGTACTACTGCCGGGAGGAGGCTCGATGAAGCTCCGCGCCGCCGCGGTCGCGCTGGCCCTCCTGCTGTGCTTCGCGACCGGCTGCTACCGCACCCACTACGTCCACCTCTACGGCCAGAACGACGCCGCGCCCATCAGCCAGACCGGGCAGAGCGCGCAGTACAGCTCGAGCTGGCAGAACTTCTTCATCTTCGGGTGGGTTCCCGGCGAGCGGGCGATCGACTCGGGTCACCTCTGCGGCGCGGCCGGCGTCGCCGAGATCCAGACCCGCCGAAGCTTCCTCCAGGGGCTGGTCGCGGCCATCACGAGCTTCTACATCAACATCTATTCGCCCTGGACCGGAGAGACCGTGTGTCGCCCCGGATGAGAGTGCGGCTGGCGTTCGCCTGTGCCGGTCTCGTCGTCGGCGCGCCCGCGGCCGCAGCGCACGACGAGGGCGAGTTCGAGTCGCCGGCACCGATGGAGTTCGTCTTCGAGATGCCGGAGCCCGGCAGCTATGCGCTGCCCCGCATCGACCGCGTGGCGGACGTCGACCTGTTGGACGCCAGCGGGGCGGCGGCGCCGCTGCTGGGCTTGACGAAGGACCAGGTGGCTCTCGTGGCCTTCATCTACTCCAAGTGCGGCGAGGGCTGTCCGGCGGCGCTGGCCGCGCTGCAGAGGGTCGACCGCCTGCTGGCCGCGGAGACCGGGCTGGCGCGCCGCGTCCGGCTCACCGCGGTGAGCTTCGATCCGGAACACGACACGCCGGCGACGATGGCGCGCCTGCGCGCGGCGCTGCGCCCCCGCACCGACTGGCGCTTCCTCACCGCCCCCGGTCCCGAACGGATCGACGCCGTCCTCGCCGACTTCGGCCAGGATGCGTTGAGGCTGGTGGACACCGAAGGCGGCGAGCTGGAGATCTTCCGGCACGTGCTCAAGGTGTTCCTGGTGGACGCGGACGGCTATGTCCGCAATATCTACAGCGCGGGCTTCCTGTCGCCGGCGTTGATGTTGGTGGACGCCCGCACCCTGCTGGCCGAGCGCACCGCAGTGGTGGCCCCGGTGGCGGGACCCTGAAGCCCCGAGGAGCCCTGTGACCGCACCGCTCTCCCACGCCCCGGTCCAGGAGCTCGCCTCGAGCGCCCAGGACCTGTTCGGGTCGATCGGCGCCGACGCGCTCGGCTCTCACGAGAAAGCGATCGAGTCGATCTCACCGGGCGAATCGCTCAGCGATGCAGCGAGTCGCCTGTGGTGGCGCCAGATGGGCGCGCTGCCCGTGCTCGACGGCGATCGCCTGCTGGGCTGCCTGGCCGAGGACGATCTGCTGCGCGCGATCGCCGAGCGGCTGGAGGAGCGCAAGGAGGACGTCGAGGAGTACGGTGGCGATCTCTCGGTGTGGGACGGCCTGCTCGGCGGTCTGTGCGTAGCCGATGCCATGAGTCCGCGTTCGGAGCTGCCGGTGCTCCCGCGAGACACGTCCATGCTGGAAGCCCTCCACCACACCTACGCAGCCAGCGAGGGAGAGCTCCGGCGCCGCTACCTGCTGCTGGTCGACGACGGCGACCGGCTGGTGCGCATCGTCTCGATCCGCGACGTCGCCCGCTACCTGACCGCGCTCTATGACGGGCGCTTCCCGAGCGACCGCTTCTACGGTCCGGAGGCTTTCGACCGCGCCAGCGACTGCGCGCGGCGCACACTCGATTTCTCGCTGGGCGCGATCCGCACCGAGCTCCGTCTGGGTCACGCGCCGGTGGTCGCGGATCTGCGAGACGGCGGCGACGACACCGTCCGCAAGATCTACCAGGGACGTCGCGGCTACGTGGTGGTGCCCTTCTCCGACGGCGCGCCGGCGGGCATCTGCACCCGGCGCGACGTGCTCCGGGCCTTGAAGGAGCCGTTCCTCCGCCTCGAGGGCCTGCGCGTCGCGCGCATGATGAGCGGGGAGGTCAAGACGGTGACTCCCCTCATCACCCTGTGCGGGTTGTTCAAGCTGATGGCCCTGGCCGGCTGCCGCCACATGCCGGTGCTCGATCGCAACGACCAGGTGGAGTGCGTGATCTCGATGTGGGAGGGCGTCTCCCTGCTGGTGCGCGGCACCGGCTCGGAGTGAAGGAAGGCGAATGGAGCTGGACGGTCTGAAGCGGGCGGTATGCGACGCGGTCGACGCACGCAGCGGGGCGCTGGTGGCCGTGGCCCGCGAGATCCACGCCCATCCCGAGCTCGCCTTCGAGGAGCGCCGCGCCGCCGCGCTTCTGATCGAGACGCTGCGCAGCGAAGGACTCGGGGTCGACGGCGGCTGCTACGGGCTCGAAACGGCCTTCGAGTGCCGCATCGGCGGCGACGCCGATGTGGGCGTGGCGCTGCTCGCCGAGTACGATGCCCTGCCGGGCATCGGCCACGCGTGCGGCCACAACCTGATCGCCACGGCGGCGGTCGGCGCCGGACTGGCGCTGGCGTCGCTGGGCGAGCGGCTACCGGGTCGCGTCCACGTGCTGGGCACACCAGCCGAGGAGCGCGGCTGCGGCAAGGAGCTGATGGCCCGGGCCGGCGCCTTCGATGGGCTCGACGCCGCCCTGATGATCCACCCCGCCGGACTGGACCTGGTGACGATGCCCAGCGTCGCGCTGGCCGAATGCGACGTGGTGTACCGCGGGGTGGCGTCGCACGCGGCGGCCATGCCCGAACGGGGCGTCAACGCCCTCGACGCGCTGGTGACGGCCTACCAGTCGATCGCCCAGCTCCGCCAGCACATCCGGACCACCGAGCGGATCCACGGCATCTTCACCGAAGCGGGCCAGGCGCCCAACGTGGTTCCCGAGCGCGCCGCCGGCCGCTTCTACGTGCGCGCGCGCAACGTCGCCGAGCTGGAGCCGCTCAAGCGTCGCGTGATCGGCTGCTTCGAGGCCGGCGCCGCGGCCACCGGCGCCGAGCTGGAGGTGGCGTGGTGCGAGCCCGACTACCTGGAGCTGCGCACCAACTGGCCACTGGCGCAGCGCTACCAGAGCAACGCCGAGCGCCTGGGCCGCACCTTCTTCCCCTACGACAAGCTGCCGCCCGGGATCCAGGGCACCACCGACATGGGCAACGTCAGCCAGCGGCTCCCTGCGATCCACCCGATGATCGCTGCGGCGCCCGCCCACTGCAGCATCCACCACCCCGAGTTCGCCGAGCACGCGGGATCGGCCCGGGGCGAGGCCGCGGCCCTCGATGGCGCCAAGGCGCTGGCGATGACGGCGCTCGACATCTTCGTCGACGACGGCCTGCGCGAGGCCGCGCGCACGCACTTCGAGAGCGGGCTCGTCGCATGACTCCGTTTCGCGCCCTGGACCACGTGATCGTCGCGGTGCGCGACCTCGAGGCCGCGACCGACCACTACGCGGCGCTGCTGGGGCGGGCGCCCTCCTGGCGCGGATCGCATCCGGAGTACGCCACCCGGAACTCCCTGTTCCAGCTCGCCAACACCTACCTCGAGCTGCTGGCACCGGCGCGGAGCGAGAGCTTGGGCGCACAGCTCGAGGCGCGCCTCGAGTCCCACGGCGAGGGACTACTCGGGTTCGCCCTGGCCACCGACGACGCCGACGCGTGTGCGCGCGAGCTGCGCCAGCGCGGCATCCCGGTGCCGGACCCCGGCTCCGGCGAGGGACGCGATGCCGGCGGCGCCATACGGCGCTGGCGCAACGTGTTCCTTCCGGTCGAGACGACCCGGGGGTTGTTGGTGTTCGGCATCGAACACGAGGCCGGCTCGGCGCTCGAGATCGCGCCGCTCCAGGCCGAGGAAGAGGCGGCCGTGGCGGCCATGGATCACACCGTGATCCTCAGCCAGGACCTCGAAGCGACGCGCCGACTCTACGGTGAACGGTTGGGCATCCGGCTGGCGCTCGACCGCACCTTTCCGCAGTGGGGGCAGCGCCTGCTCTTCTTCCGGTTGGGAGACCTGACCCTCGAGGTTGCCGGCAGCCCGGAGGCGGAGCCGGTGCCCGAAGCCGAAGACCGCCTGTGGGGAGTCTCATGGCGCGTGCCCGATGTCGACGCCGCCCAGCGACGGCTGGCGCGCCAGGGCCTCGACGTCTCCGAGGTTCGCAAGGGCCGTCGGCCCGGCACCCGCGTCTGCACCGTCCGCGCCGACACCCACGGTGTCGCCACCCTCCTGATCGAGCCGCCGGCCTGAGCCGCTACGCAGCGCACCAGAAGTCGACGTCCTCGCGGAAACCCATGCGCCGGAGCTGGGCGCGGATCTCGCCGCGAGCGAAGGCGCCGGACACCGCGGTGACGATCGGCAGTCGCGGCAGCGACGGCAGCCGTTCCGGCCGCACCACCGGTGCGCCGTGGATGCGCTCGCCGAGACGGCCCGGGTGCAGCTCGACGATGAAGGCCGGCCGTCTCGCTTCGGCGGCGAGGGCGCGCCGCAGGTTCTTGCCGGTCTCGCCGTAGCCCCACAGCACGTAGCTCTCGCCGTGGCGCAGGGGACCGCGCGCCAGATGGTGCGCCTTGCAGGCGAGGAAGCGCCCCGGCGTGTAGGCGGGATGGGTGCGCCACAAACGCGCGCTGCCGTCGCGCCAGCCCAGCAAGCGCCTCGGTACGACCCCGAGCGAGCGACCGCTCGCGAGCAGGCGCAGCAGCAGGTCGTAGTCCTCGGGCCAGCCGACGTCGCGATAGCCGAGCTCGCGGAGGACCCGGGTGCGCAGCATCCAGCTCGGGTGGGGCAGCGGACACTCGACCCACCGCTCGCGGCGGACGGCAGCCGGCGAGTCGATGGCGCGCAGCCAGGTCTCGTACTCGCGCAACCCCGGTCGCATCGCGCTGCGCGGCTGGATGCGCACGTGGCAGCCGACGCCGGCGAGATCGGGTGTCTCCTCGAGCGCGTGGGCCTGTGCGCCCAGGCGATCGCGGTGCATCCAGTCGTCGGCGTCCATGCGGGCGACGAGCGGCGCGCGACACTCCGCGAGCCCGGTGCGAAGCGCCGCGACCAACCCGCGGCCCGCGCCGCGGACCAAGCGGAAGCGGGCGTCGGCGCCAGCCGCGCACTCCGCCACGGCAGCAGTGGCGTCGGTCGAGGCATCGTCCACCACCACGCACTCGAAGTCGCTCAGCCGCTGGCGGCGGATGCTCTCGAGACAGACCGGCAGGGTGGCCGCCGCGTCGCGCGCGGGCAGCAGCACCGAGACGCGGGGACTCACGCCAGCGGTCCGGCAAGGATCCGGGCGCCGATCACGCGGTGGTCGAGGCCCGACGCCTTGTCGAGCCGCGCGATCCATTCGGGGCGCGCCAGGCTGCGCTTGAGCGTCCCCTCCCACACGCCGCGGTCGTCCAGGGCGAGGGCCCAGGGCCGCCACCACGGCACCGCGCTACCGGCCAATGGCTCGAGCAGTACCAGCGCGACACCGGCCTCCAACGCGCCCGTGAGCGTCTGGAACAGCGCGCGCCGGTTGCTCTCCTCCAGCTCGTTGACGGCCCAGCCGAGTACCCAGAGCTCCGACGGTTTCGGGGTGGGCGCGGCGGCCGGAATCCGCCCGCGGCGTGTGCGCCCCAGCAGGCCGAAGGCGGCGTAGGTGCGCCGCGCCTCGCCCAGGGCGAAGCCCGAGCGGTCCACGCCGATCACTTCATCGGCACCCACCGCGAGCGCCACCGCCGCGCCGGTGGCGCCGCTGCCACAGCCCAGGTCCCAGACCCGCGACACGCTACCGAGGCGCTCGGGTCCCAGCTCCGCCAGCGCGTGCCACGCCGCCAGGAAGTGGAGCGGTGCGTAGTAGGTCACCAGCGCGGCGCGCGTGCCCTGTCCCTCGATGGCGCGGGCCGACAGGTCGGCACCCTCGCGCCGCTGTACGTACAGCGACGAGAGCGCCTGCACACCCTTTCGGATCTCGCGGAACTCCAGCGACGCGCCGAAACGGGCGGCGGCCGACTCGACCCAGGCGTCGAAGGCCGCGCGAACCGCCCCGCTCAGGTACGGCTCAACCACGGTCCTCGGGTACCGCGATGCGATAGAAGACCGTGCCGCGGGCGACGAGTCGTCCGTCCCGGGCGGTGGCCACCTCCACGTCGCTCCAGAATGCGTCTCCGTCGCGCTGCAGGTTGTGGCCGTAGCCGACCAGGTCTTCGCCCGGCGCCGGCGCCAGGAACTGGGCCTGCAGCGATGGCGTCGACGCCTTGTAGGGACCGGGCCCGGCGACGGCCCAGGCGGCCATGGCACCGCTCGTGTCGAGCAGGGCGAGGACGGCCCCGGGGTGGGTGCCGCCGCCGGCGTCGCCGTTGTCGGGCCGCCACGGCAGCGCGATGCGCGAGCGGCCGTCGGCCATGTGCTCGATGCGCAGGCCGAGACGCGCCATGAAGGGCACCTTCTCGATGTGCGGGCCCATCACGCCCGGATCGGCGCCGCCCGCGTCGCGAGCGCTGTGAGGCAGCGCGGCCGGAGGCGTCCCGAATCCCGCGCGCGCACAGACAAGCCCCCGGGCGATGTCGCGCTCGTCCTCGCTGCGCACCTCCACCTCGACGAAGCAGAGCTGCTTGCCGCGCCTCAGCAGCCTGGCCTCGGCGTGGATGGCCTGGGCGCGCGCCGCCGCCAGGTAGGCGACCTGTAGCTGGCCGCTGTGTACGGGCTCGGCGTCGGCGCCCAGCGCAGCGCGCGTCACCGCCTGGGCCGCGATCTCGATCATGGAAGCGGCCACGCCGCCGTGCAGCACGTGGCCGGGGTTGGTGTGCTCGTCGCGGAACGGCAGGCGCAGCCGCGCGCCCTCGGCATCGAGCCGCTCGATCTCGAC
>JBFGIM010000109.1:0-10112 GCA_041577695.1 Myxococcota bacterium
CAGCCGGTGTCGGGCTCCTGGAAGTCGCGCAGGGGCTCGACCCAGCGCGCGCGCCCGTCTGCGTTCCCGGGCAGGCGGCCCAGGGTGTAGAGCAGGTTGGCCGCGTCGGCGCTGCCGTAGGGGTTGGCGGCGTCCGGCTCGTCTGCACCAGGACTGCGCCAGCGGCGATAGGCGCCCGGCTCGCCCAGCGCGTACTCGGCGAGGTGCTTCTCGAGCCGGGCGAGCCACGGGCGCAGGTCGAGCGCTGCGCCCATTGGCATCAGAAGCGCGACGCCTTCAGCTCGACGTCGGAGCGGGCCCAGGCGTTCTGGAAGCCCTGCTTCACCCAGTCCGCTTCGGCGTTGCGACGCTGGGCGCGCAGGCTCTTCGCCAGGCCGTAGAGCGACCAGCCGTTGCTCGGATGCTGGTCCAGGTCCTTGCGGTAGACCTGCTCGGCCTCCACCGCGCGGCCCGCATCGAGCAGCACGGCGCCCAGCGCCTGGCGCGTGGGGAAGTAGAACGGGGGCGGCTCCATGTAGACCAGCTCG
This sequence comes from Myxococcota bacterium, assembly GCA_041577695.1. Lineage (GTDB taxonomy): Bacteria > Myxococcota_A > UBA9160 > UBA9160 > PR03 > JASJBO01. Next base: position 528 of record JBFGIM010000109.1, read on the forward strand.
TCCTGGAGCGCGACGGCGCGCTGTAGTGCGGCGACCGCCGCGTCGTAGTTGCCCTGGGCGGCGGCCAGCTCGCCCTCCAGGTGGGCGACGCCGATCTTCAGCAGCTGCGCGGCGGGCGCTGTGCCGCCGGCCACCACCAGCGTCTGGGCGCGCTCCTCGTTCGACGCCGAGATCGTTGCGACCAGCTCGGCCTGCGCCAGCGCGAGCTCGCCCTTGCGCGTGAAGGCCAGGCCGCGGGTGTAGTGATAGATGCCGCGCAGGTAGACGTACTCCGCCCCGGGCGCCGGCTCGCCCAGCACCGCGTCCCAGCGGCCGAAGCGCGCCAGGGTCACCATCGGGATCGCTACGAACTCCTCCAGGAAGTCGAACTGGTCGAGGTTGCCCGCCGTCTTCGCCGCCAGCTTGCGCGCCGTGGTGAGCGCCAGGTCCTGGCGGCCCTCGGCATTGGCCGCGGCCCACAGGAAGTGGATGTTGTGCGGGTAGTAGAGCGCGCGGTAGAAGGCGCCCGCCCGACAGGCGCCGAAGAACGCCTCGTCCGATGCCACCGCGCGCTGGTTGATCTCGAGCGCGTCCTCGTAGCGCCCGACCCGCCAGTAGATGTGCGACGGCATGTGCACCAGGTGGCCGGCGTCGGGGGCGATGCTGCCGAGCCGGTCGGCGGCCGGCACCGCGCGCTCGGGGTAGTACTCCTCGACGGCGTGGATGTAGAAGTGGTTGGCGCCCACGTGCTGCGGGTTCTGCGCCATGGCGGCTTCGAGCACGGTGAGGATCTCGAGGGTGTAGCGCCGCGGCTGCTGGTTCTCGTCCCAGTAGTTCCACGGGTATAGATCCATCAGCGACTCGGCGAACAGCACGGCTGCGTCGAGGTCGCTGGGATCGGCCTGGTACAGCTCGCGCATGGCGTCGGCGTAGGCCTGGTCGAGGTCGCTGCGGTCCTCGGGCGGCTCGGCCGCGTAGCGGGTGGCCAACGCGTCGATGTAGGCTCGCTCGCGTTCGTTGGCGTAGGTGGCCAGCTTCTGCGCCTGCTGCACCGCCTCGTAGGCCTTGCGCGCGGCATCGGGACCCATCGGCGCGTTGATGTTGGGGCCGAACGCCAGGGCCACGCCCCAGGCGCACATGGCGCAGGTGGGGTCGAGCTCGAGCGCCTCGGAGAAGGCGCGCACCGCGGCCTCGTGGTTGAAGCCGAAGGTCAGCACCAGGCCCTGGTCGAAGTAGGCCTGCGCCTGGGGTACCGCGGTCGAGATCGGGTGGTGCAGGTCGCCCAATCCGTCGAGCAGGACGGGCGGCGCCTCGGGCTCGGCGGGCGGCAGGGCCGGCTCGTCGTAGATCGGATCGGGGGAGGAAGAAGAGCCGGCGCAGCTCACCGCCAGCAGTGCGGCCGCCAACACGGCGGTGCCGCGCGCCCAGCTCGAAGGGGAGTGCGAAGGCATTCGAACCGTGGGCATGGCGGGTCTCCCGGGTTGGTGGGGCAAAAACGGGCGCGATCGGAAGTTTGCCAAGTCGGGGCCGGTCTTTTCCACCCTGGCAGATTTTCGATTGACTCACTTCATTTTCTGAAGCAACATGCTGGCCGTGCGTTGGCAGCAGATCGGCGAGCTCGACTGCTCGGTGGCCCGCTCCCTCTCGGTGGTCGGCGATCGCTGGACCCTGATGATCGTGCGCGACGCCTTCCTGGGCGCGCGCCGCTTCGAGCACTGGCAGGCGTCGCTCGGCATCAGCCCCGCCCTGCTCACCGACCGGCTCGGCAAGCTCCGGCAGCACGGCATCCTCGAGCGCCGCGCCTACCAGGAGCGACCGCTGCGTCACGAGTACCGGCTCACCGAGAAGGGCCGCGACCTCTACCCGGTGGTGGTGGGCCTGCTGCGCTGGGGCGACCGCTGGATGGCGGGCGACCAGCCGCCGCCGCTCACCCTGACCCACCGCCACTGCGGCGCGCCGACCACGCCCACGCTCACCTGCTCCGAGTGCGGCGAGCCGCTCGATCCGCGCGAGATGCGACCGGTGCCGCGCGACCCCGACGTGGCCGCGCTGCTGCCGGGCGCACGCCACGCTTCCGAACCCCGCGCTTCCGAAGCGCCCGACCGCGAGTGAACCCGAACCCAACCCAGGGAGTCCAGCCATGACGAGCCCCGCAACCTCCGCAACGGTCGATCCCTCGATCTCGCGCGCGCCGCTTCCCCTCGATGCCGATGATCAGCCCACCATCTGCGTGCTGTGCAGCCACAACTGCGGCCTGCGCGTGGACGTGAAGGACGGGCGCATCACCAAGGTTCGCGCCGACGAGCACCACCCGGTCACCCATGGCTACATCTGCAACAAGGGCTTCCGCATCGGCAACTACGTGGAGCACGCCCAGCGCGTGCGGCACCCGCTGCGCCGCCGCCCCGACGGCAGCTTCGAGCGCATCTCCTGGCAGACGGCGATCGACGAGATCGCCGCGAAGCTGGTGTCGATCCGCGAGCAGCACTCGCCTCGCGCCATCGGGCTGGTCGGCATCGGCGGCCAGGGCAATCACATGGACGCGCCCTACGGGCTGTCGTGGCTCCAGGCCGTCGGCTCCAAGTGCTGGTACAACGCCTTCGCCCAGGAGAAGCACCAGCACTTCCTGATCGACCAGTGGATGTTCGACGCGCCGCCCACGGTCTTCTTCCACCCGGACATCGACGACGCCCACTACCTGCTGGTGATGGGCACCAACCCGCGCATCAGCAACCGCGGCCACAACGCCAACGACACCTTCCGCGCGCTGGAGAAGGACACGGACCGCACGCTGGTGGTGGTGGACCCGCGCGACACCGAGACCACGCGCCAGGCCGACCGCCACCTGAAGCTGCGACCAGGCAGCGACGCCTACCTGCTGCTGGCCATCGCGGCCACCATCGCCAACACCGAAGGCATGGCCGACGCGCGCTTCGTCGAGGAGCGCACCCAGGGCTTCGAGGCGCTGCGCGAGGCGCTGGCAGACGTCGACGTGGACGAGATGGCGCGCCGCTGCGGCCTCTCCGCCGACGCCATCCGCGAGGTGGCGCGCGACTTCGCCGCCGCGCCGTCGGCCTCCATCATGTTCGACCTGGCCGTGGAGCAGACCGTGTTCTCGACGCTGATCTCGTACCTGATCCGCGTCATCGCCGTGCTCACCGGCAACGTGGACCGCGAGGGCGGCAACCACTTCCTCGAGACCGCCTCGCCGCCGCACCGGCACCCCGCCCGCTTCGACGAGCCGGAGCGCTCGCTGGCGGCCGGCATCCAGTCGATCTCCGCGCTGGGCGGCTTCGCGATGTACTCGCCCACGCTGGTGCCCGAAGAGGTGATGGTGGATCACCCGCAGCGCCTGCGCGCGCTCGTCGTCGAGGGCGCGAACCCGATCCTCTCCTACTCGGACACCCGCGCCTGGATCGAGGCGCGCGAGCACCTCGACCTGCTGGTGGTGATCGAGCCGGCCATGACCGAGACGGCGCAGATCGCGGACTACGTGCTGCCGACGCCGGTGGGCTACGAGAAGTGGGAGACGGCGGGCTTCCCCAAGGGCTACCCCGGCGTCTACGTGCAGCTGCGGCCGCCGGTGGTGCCGGGGCCCGTGGAAGCGCTGCCCGAGCCCGAGATCTACGCGCGGCTGGCGGAGGCCATGGGGCTGGTCGGCGAGCCGCCGACCAAGCTGTTCGAGCTGGCCGAGCACGCGCTCGAGCCGGCCGGCGCCGCGGCCTACCTGGGCGAGCTCCAGACCGCCTCCCAGGGAAGCTCGCCCACCACGCTCTTCTGGGGCTATCGCACGCTCGGTCCGCAGCTGCCCTCGCCGGCGCTCACCGCCGTCTGGGCCCAGTGCCACGAGAACGCCTTCATGCGGCGCGACTCGGTGCTGCGCGCACTCGGTGACGACTTCGCCGCGGCCAACCCGTTCGAGCTGGCGGCGGAGCTGTTCCGGCGCATCCTCGACCACCCCGAGGGCGTCGAGATCGCCCGCGCCGACGCCGAGCGGAGGCTCGACTCGAACCTCGGCTACGAGGACGGCCGCGTGCGGCTGGCGCCGCCGCCGGCACTCGAGGAGATCGCCCGCGCCGTGGCCACCGACCTGCCGAAGGACCCCGACTACCCGATGGTGCTGGCCCTCGGCCTGCGCACCCAGTGGACCGCCAACACGATCCAGCGCGACCCGAAGTGGCGCAAGGGACGCGGCCCCCACTGCGCGCTCCACCTCTCCGAGGCCGACGCCACACGGCTCGGCATCGAGGAGGGCGCCCGGGTGCGGGTGGTGACCAACCGCAACGCGGTGGAGCTGCCGGCGGCGCTCGACACGCGCCTCCAGGACGGCCACGTCTGGATCCCCAACGGGTTCGGCGCGGCCTACCCCGACGAGAACGGCGAGCTCCAGGTGCAGGGCGTCAACCTGAACGAGCTGAGCGACGCGGCCAACCGCGATCCCATCTCGGGCTGCCCGCACCACAAGTACACGCTGTGCCGGGTGGAGCCGCTGACGGCCTAGCCCGACCGCGGGCGATGGCGAGGACGCGCCCGATCCGACATGAACCGGTACGCTCGCCGGCGCGTATCCACGGGCGGAGGTTGCATCGGTGGAATGGCTCGGCGGCGGCCTGGCGGTCGTCTTCACGCTCGTGTCGCTGATGTTCCTGATCCTGGTCCCGGTGGGACTGCCGGGAACCTGGCTGATGCTCGGGCTCGCGGCGCTGGTCGAGTTCTACGACGGCGCCATGCTGCGCCAGGCCGATCCCGTCACCTTCGGCTGGGGCCTGCTGGGCCTGTGCACGGCCATCGCCGTGGGCGGCGAGATCCTGGAGGCCGGCGCCGGCGCCGCGGGCACCAAGTTCGGCGGCGGCAGTCGCCGCGGCATGGTCGGCGCCATGCTGGGCGGCATCCTGGGCGCCATCCTCTTCACGCCGCTGGTCCCGATCCCGTTGATCGGCACGCTGCTCGGCGCGCTGGTCGGAACCTTTGCGGGCGCCTTCATCGGCGAGGCCAGCTCCGAGCACAAGCGCCACCGCGACGAGAACCTGCGCGCCGCCTTCTCTGCTGCGGTCGGGCGGCTCGCCGGTACGCTCGGCAAGACGGCGCTGGCTACCGGGGTGTGGGTGCTGCTGGTGCGAGGCGCCTTCGTCAGCTGAGTTGTGGTGCGCAGCTTGCGCCTGAGGGAGTCCGAATCGCAGCCTTGTGACCTGCGACCTGGGTCGGACGTGAGCCCGTTGGGGATCTAGAACGCCAGCCTCGCCGAATGGATCCGGATGCGAGCGAACCGTCGCGTTGGAATCCGCCCCGCATAGCAGTGCATCAACCAAGGTGCGAGAGCGAAGCGCGAGGGAAACAACCGCTCTCGCAAGACGTCCGTGACTTGAAGCCGCCGGCCGACGATCCCCAGCGCTTGGGCCGGCGTGTGCTCGCGCCGCCGCTCCGACGTCCACTTCACGTAGTTCCGCCATACCTGCCAGATCGCCAGCCGGTACATCGCTCCTTGCCGACGCTTCGAGAAGGCGATGGTCTCGCGTTTGTGGTTCGCTCCGGTGTGCCTCAGCAGCAGATCTGCCAGGTTGACCGGGAAGAGCGGGTTCGTAGGCGTGCGGGCCATGCGGGACGAGACGGTGCGGTGGCTGATCTGGCGCCTGGGGAGCTGGCGAAGTGCGGTGGGATACGTCCGGTGCTCGTCCGACCACAGCTCCGCCCACGCTCCGGCGGGCACGACGCGCCCGACGATCTCCGCCACCGCGCGGTGGGTGGCTCGAGGGTCTGCGCGCCCGTAGTGTTGCTCGAGGACCGCGCGCCGACGCCGCTGGGCCCGGGTCATCGTGCCGCTCCGGCGCAGCTCGGCCTCGTTGAATCCGTAGACGAAGTGCGAGGCGCCGACGAGGAGGTTCGCGTCGAAGGGCCAGTACTGACCGGCTTCGAAGCTACGGAAGCCGTCGAGGACCAGCGGCTCACGGGGCGGCCCGGTCGGGCGCAGGCGCTCGTGGAACAGCAGACAATGGCGACCCAGGCGCTCGACCTGGCGCTGGACCGTGGTGTGAGAAACGCCGAACTCGGCCGCGATCTGGCGCAAGGCCGAGCAGGCGAGCACCCGGTAGAAGAGCGGCCGAAGCATGTCGGGACGGCGGAGCCAGTAGGTGGGCGAGAAGGTCTGTGAACTAAAAGACCTCTGGCAGTGGGTACAGCGGTACCGTTGGATGCGATGTGGACGCGCCTCGCGATGGAAGAATCCCTTCTTTACGAACCGCCAACCCCGCGGATGACGGTGGAAATCGCAGGCGGCGTTGGGGCAGTGGGGAGGCCGAGGGGCAGCTGATCGCTCGGGCATGCCCTGCCATACGCAGGGAGCATGCCAGGTACAATCACCGCAGCACAACGCGTCGGTTGATTGCGCCGGCCCGGGGTGCGGGCGATGCTCCCCCGCATGTCCCAACGATCCGATCGTCTGGCCGGCCGCGCAGTGGCCGTGGTAGGGGGCGCCACCGCCGGCGCCGAGATCGCGGCGCGCCTGGCCGCCGAAGGCGCCTACGTCGCGGTCTTCGAGCAGAATGCGCGTCCCTACGGAAAGATCGAGGACGGACTGCCGCGCTGGCACGTGGCGCTCCGCCGCAAGGAATACGAGACGATCGGCGACAAGCTCTCGCAGCCGGGCGTCGAGTACGTTCCGCTCACCCGCATCGGCCGCGACATCGAGCTCTCGGACCTGTGCCGCAGCTGGGGCTTCCACGCCGTGGTGCTCGCAAACGGCGCCTGGCGCGACCGGCCGCTGCCGGTGGAGGGCGCCGACGCCTACGTGGACAAGGGCCTGGTCTACCAGAACCCGTTCATCATCTGGTTCAACCATGCCGACGAGGCCGACTACCAGGGCCCCCGCTTCCAGCCCGAGGACGACGTGCTGGTGGTGGGCGGCGGCCTGGCCTCGATCGACGTGGCCAAGGTGCTGATGCTCGAGACCACCCGCGCGGCACTCCTCGAGCGCGGCATCGACGTGCCGATGCTCGAGCTCGAGGTGAAGGGCATCCCGAAGACGCTCGAAAAGCACGGCCTCGGCTTCGAAGACCTGGGCCTGGTCGGCTGCACCATCTTCTACCGGCGCCGCGTCGAGGACATGCCGCTGGTGGAGTTTCCCGAGGACGCCGACGAGAAGCGCCGCCAGAAGGTGGCCGCCGCGCGCGCCAAGCTGCTGGCCAAGGCCATGGAGAAGTACCGCTTCCAGCTCGAGCCGCTCTCGGCGCCCGACGGCCTGCTGGTAGAGGAAGGCCGCCTGGTGGGATTGCGTTTCCGCCGCACCCGCATCGAGAACGGGCGCGTCATCCCCACCGACGAGACCTACGAGCGACGCGGCCGCTACGTGATCTCCTCGATCGGCAGCATCCCCGAGCCGATTCCCGGCGTGCCGATGAAGGGCGAGCTCTTCGACTTCACCGACTGGGACCTGGGCCGGCTGACCGACTACCCGAACCTGTACTCGGCGGGCAACGTGGTCACCGGGAAGGGCAACATCGTGGCCTCGCGCAAGCACGCCACCCACGTGGGCGAGTGCGTGATCGCGGCCTTCCTCGGCCTCGACGACGAGGCGGGCCACCGCGGGGAAGAGGCGCTGCTGGCTGCCAACCCCGGGGCGAAGGATTCGGCCGAGAAGCTGGCCCACCAGCTCAAGGACGAGCCGCCGCTCGACGAGGCCGGCATGAAGGCGGTGAGAGAGCGCGTGAAGTCCCGCCAGCGAGCTGTCGGCTACACCGGCGACTACGCCGGCTGGATCGCCAAGGTCACTCCGCCGGATCTCGCCTGACGCTCCGCAGGGCGATCAACGCCGCCAGCGAAGCGAGGGCAAGCGGCAGCGGGGCCGGCTCGGGCGCCGCCACGATCTGGAACACGCTGTCACTGTTCCCGGACGGAACGTAGGCATTTCCGTCGCGATCGAGGACGATGCCGCGGGGATTGTCGACCGCGTTGACTCCGTCGCCGCTCGCGTCGAGGATCTGGGTCACCGTTCCGTTCGGGCTGCGGCGAAAGGCGTTGTCGCTGTTGGCGCCGGTGACGTAGAGATTTCCGGCATGATCGACGAAGAGGCCGTTGGGCGCCAGCAGCGGATGGACGCCGTCGCCGGTGGCGTCGAGCAGCCGGGTCACCACCTCCTGCGGCGTGAGCTTGAACACGTTGTTGGAAGAGCGACCCGCGACGTAGACGTTGCCGAAGCGATCGGCCGCGATCGCCCGCGGTGAATCGAGGATGTTCACCTCGTCCCCGTCGTCGTTCATCACCTCGCTCTCGCCTCCAGCCGGGGTGAGCCGCCACACGTTGTCGGTGGTGCGGCCCGTCACGTAGACGTTCTGCTGGGCGTCCACCACGATTCCGCGCGGGTCGCCGAACGGCTTGACGTCGTTGCCGCCCTGGTCGAGGAGCTCCTCGATGGCGCCCGGGAAGGGCACCTTGAACACGTTGTTCGAGAGCGTGCCGCCCACGTAGAGGGTTCCGTCGGAGCCGGTGGCCAGCGGGCGCGGCTCGGTGAGCGGATTGATCCCGTCGCCGGTGACGTCGATCACCTGGCTGATGGCGCCGGCCGGCGTGCGACGCAGCACGTTGTTGGAGGCGAGGCCGGTGACGAAGAGGTTCCCGGCGGGATCGAAGGTGAGCTCTTCGGGCTGCATCAACGGGTTGGTGCCGTCGCCGCTCGAATCGAGCACCTGGGTCACCACACCCTCCGGCGTCACCCGGAACACGTTGTTGCTGAGGCGCCCCGCAACGTACACGTTGCCATCGGAATCGACGGCGATCCCGCTCGGAAAGCTGAGCGTATTGCCCCCATCCCCGCTCGCGTCCAGGATCCGGACCACGTCGAGGGCGCGCGCGGGGCTCGCCGTCGCGACCAGGGCCGCTGTCGCCAAAGGAAGTAGGCTCGCCCACATCTTCACTCGGAGTCCTTCCACGTCGCCTCCTTTGCGATACGCACCGGGATCGAGCCGAGCCGAAGCAGCCACGCACCCGAGGCTTCGGACTCCACGGCTTCCAGCGGGCCTTCCACGGCGGGGAGCTTCTCGGGCTTGCGGAGCCGCTGCAGGTGATCGGCCAGCAGCGCGCCTCCCTGGGGCTCTCCCTCGACCTTGACCCAGTCGCCGGGCTCGAGCTTCTCGGCCACCCGTCGCCCGCGGCGGTCGAGCTCGCCCTCGTCGACCACCACCTTCACGCCGTTGACGCGGAAGCCGTCCGCCTCGAGCGAAGCAACCGGCCCGGTGAGCTCGAGGTCGCGGTCGGCCGCGTCCTTGGCGCCGAGCTTCCGGGCCTCGAAGCTGCCGTCGGCCGCCAGCGTTCCCTTCACCTTGATCCGCATGCCCACCGCGAGCACCTGGTCCCAGGACGCGCCGGCTGCGCCGGCAACGGGCGCCGCCAGCCAGATCAGCAGTCCGATCGCGATCGCTGCACGCATCGAAGCCCTCAGAAGTTGTAGTCGACCTTGAAGAGCACGAGCTGGGCCCATTCGCCCCGGTCCTCGTCGGCGAAGGCCCTGCCCGCCCGGAAGACGCTGCACACCAGCTCGAACTCCCAGTGCTCGCCCTCCTCGATGCCCAGCACCAGGTCCCACTCGTGGCCGAGCGCACGGTGCCGCCCCTCGGG
>JBFGIM010000110.1:0-9895 GCA_041577695.1 Myxococcota bacterium
ATGTCCTGCCCCACACCGATCGAGACGGCGCCCCGGGGCGATGAAAACAGCGAGCTCGAGCATGCCGGACCGGAAAGCGGAGACCGGGTCCCGCCGGACCGACGCGTCGCTGCCCGCACCGGGTCGCAGCGGGTGGGCTCCCCTCGTGCCACGCGGCGACGCACGCTAGGGCGATCGCTTGCTCTTCAATTCCCTCCTCTTCGGTCTCTTCTTTGCCCTCGTCTTCGCGCTCCACTGGCTGCTGCCGCCGCGCGCCCGCAACGGCCTTCTGCTCGTGGCCAGCCAGGTCTTCTACGCGGCGTGGAGCTGGCAGCTGCTCGCGCTGATGTGGTTCTGTGCGGCGGCCAACTTCATCGCCGCGCGCACCATCGCCTCGAGTCCGAGCCCGAGCGTGCGGCGCGGCGCCCTGGTCGCGAGCCTGCTGGTGAGCCTCGGCGTGCTCGGCTTCTTCAAGTACTTCAACTTCTTCATCGATGCGCTCGAGCTGGCGCTGACACCGATGGGCGTGGATGTGGCTCGGCTCCACCTGGATCTCGTGCTGCCGATCGGGATCTCGTTCTATACGTTCCAGGCGCTGGGCTACGTGATCGACGTCTGGCGCGGACGACTCGCGCCACTCGATCGATTCCCGGACTTCCTGCTCTTCGTCACCTTCTTCCCCCAGCTCGTGGCGGGTCCCATCGAGCGTGCCGCGCACCTTTTCCCGCAGATCCAGGGGGAGCGGCGCTTGCGCTCCACCGACCTCCAGGAGGGGCTGCTGCTCGTACTCTGGGGGCTCTTCAAGAAGGTCTTCGTGGCCGACAACCTCGCTCGGCTCGTCGACCCGATCTACGCCCAGGAGACCGCGCCAGCCGCCCCGATCGTGCTGCTGGCGAGCTACACCTTCGCGATCCAGCTCTACGCGGACTTCTCCTCCTACACCGACATCGCCCGCGGCACCGCGCGCATGCTGGGCTTCGATCTGATGCGCAACTTCAACATGCCCTACTTCGCCCGCGACATGCAGGAGTTCTGGCGGCGCTGGCACATCAGCCTCTCGACCTGGCTTCGCGACTACCTCTACATCCCGCTCGGGGGCAACCGTGCCGGCGAGACGCGCGTCGCCTTCAATCTGGTCGTGACATTCGCACTGGCCGGGCTCTGGCACGGTGCCGGGGCCAACTTCCTGATGTGGGGCCTGTTCCACGGTGTGCTCCTCGTTCTCGTGCGCGAATGGCGCAAGCGACGGCCCGTGAGCGCCAGCGCGCTGATCTGGCCGGGTGCGCTGCTCTCCTTCCATCTGTGGACACTCTCCATGATTCTCTTCCGCTCTCAGAGCCTGATGCAGAGTGTTTCGTTCCTACGCGCGCTCAGCGTCGATTGGCGCTGGGATGCCGCCATCACCCCCATGGGCCTCGTGCTGCTCCTCTGCGCGGCGCCGCTCATCCTCTTCGACGTCCTGCAACGACGAGCGGGCACCGAACTCTTCTGTCTGCGCTGGCCGGCGCCCTGGCGCGCCGCGGCTGCAGTCGTTCTCATCCACCTGATGGTGATCTTCGGACGGAGTGATGGAGTCGAGTTCATCTACTTCCAGTTCTAGACGCGACGGGCGGCCCTGGGCACTCGTCGGGACGCTCGTGGTCACGTTGGCCATCGCCGTGGCGGTGGGGCTCGCTTCGCGAAACATCGAGAATGCGGTGACCCTGATGTACGACCTGAAGAGCGAGCGCGCACATGCGGGGCCACCGGTGGACGTGTTGCTGCTGGGCGACAGTACGGCGGTGGCAGCGGTGCAGGCTCGCGAGATCGAGCGCGCGCTCGGCGCGGAGGTGCGCGTCTACAACTTCGCACTGGCGGCGACGGGACCGAGCGGCGCCGAGGTCATCTTGCGTCGTTATCTGGCGACCCATCCACCGCCGCGCCTGGTACTGCTGGGTTTCTCGCCCTGGACGCTGCTCGAACAGCGTGAGCTCTTCGAGGGCTTCGTGGTTCCCTCGCTGTTCGGCTTCGGCGACACCCTGCGCGCGACGTGGCGCGACCGGAGGCCCAACGATCTGCTCCGATGGCTCGGCGGGCGTTGGCCCACCTTCCGGCATCGCGAAGACCTGCGCAGCGGAACGGTCTCGCTGCTGCTACAGGCCATCCCCGAAGCCGAGCCGCGCATGCGCGCCTGGCTCGGCTTCGGCAACGATCCGACCGCGGTGTTCGCCTTCCGCTGGCGCTACATGAATCGCTCTTCGCGCAACCAGGAGCTGCGCATGCAGCTCGAGGAGAGCCGCGGCTGGCACTATTGGCGCGATGCTGCGATGCCCGACGAGCGGCTGCCCGACGGCTTCGGGGTGCCCGACCCCGCGTTTCGCCCGAGCGTCCGAGAGGTGGCTGCTCTCGATACCGTGCTGGGCACATGTCACGAGATGGGAAGCGTCGCGTTGGCGCTGCCGATGCCGCAGCCGGTGACGCGCGTGCAGGTGATGACGAGTCGGGGCGATCGGGCGCGCTTCAAGTCCTTGTGGCGCGAGCTGGCGCGCCGTCATCCCGGGCTGCAGCTCGCCGATCCGATCGATCTCCCAACGCAGCATCGCTGGTTCGCCGACAATACCCACCTCAATCCGGCGGGCGCTCGACGCTACACGCAGTCGATTCTCCCCCTGGTTCGATCGGTGTACGAGAGTGCTCGAACCGACCGATGAGCGGCCTCGCGCGAATCGCGGCCCGGCCCGGGACCGACCCGCTCAATCCTCCAGGCCGTAGACGCGCGCCATCAGCTGCTGGCAGAGGGCGGTGCCGGGGAGCGACACGCCGCACTCCCGGGCGAAGGTCAGGGTGACGGCCAGGTCCTTCTCGGCGAGATCGGCGAAGTTGCGCAAGGTGGCCCGGAAGCCATCCTCGGCGCGCTTCTCTGCCGGCACCTTGTGCAGAGCCAGGAAGGCCTGGGCCTGGGGGCTCAGATTGCCGTTGGCGCGCGTCACCCGCTCGAGCGCCTCCTGGGAGAGGTCGGCGCCGCGGGCCAGCAGCGTGGCCTCGAAGGCGGACAGGAAGCCCAGGTAGGTCATCAGGTTGTTGCACAGCTTGGTCGCGGCGCCGCTGCCCAGGGGACCGGTGTGTACGATCTCGGCGGCCGAGGTCTCGAGCGCGGGACGGCAGCGCTCGAGATGTTCGGCCGCGCCCCCGACCATGTAGGTGAGCTTGCCCTGGGCGGCGCCGATGCGGCCGCCGGTGATGCAGGCGTCCACCACCGCCACGTCGGCGGCATGGGCCATCTCGGCCACCTCGCACACGGTGCGCGGCAGGACGGTGCTGTGGATCGCCAGCACCGTGCCGGGAGCGGCGCCCGCCAGCACACCGTCTCCGCCCGCCACCACCGCGTGTACGTCGGCGTCGTCGCGCACGCAGATGCCGACGACGTCGCTTGCGGCCGCCAGCTGGCGCGGCGATGCCGCGACCCGGGCGCCAGCGGCCCGGGCCGAATCGAGAGCGAGCGGATTCACGTCGTAGACGGTGGTCTCGAGCCCGCCGCGCACCAGGCGCTCGGCCATGGGAGCGCCGATGTTGCCGAGGCCGATGAAGCCGGCGCGGATCGTCATCCCTGGCGGCGCCTCCTGCCCCTGCTGCCGCGAAGGCGGGCGGCGCATCGTACCCCAGATTTGCATTGCAGACGATATGTAAATGGCGTAGCGTCGATCGGAGCGGGCGGCCGCCGCCGGGAGCATCGCGTGGTCGAGTACGACCCCTACGCCTACCAGACCCACGAAGACCCCTATCCCATCTACCGCCGGCTGCGGGAGGAGGCGCCCGCCTACCGCAACGAGGCGCTCGGGTTCTGGGCGCTGTCGCGCCACGCCGACGTGCTGGCCGCGCTGCGCGACACCGAGCGCTACTCGAACGCCCACGGTGTCACGCTCGACCCGGCGGCGACCCACGCCGACGCCAATGCGGTGATGTCGTTCCTGGCGATGGATCCGCCGCGCCACACCCGCATGCGCGCGCTGGTTTCGCGCGCCTTCACGCCGCGGCGCGTGGCGGACCTCGAGCCCCGCATCCGGTCGCTGACGACCGGCTATCTCGACCGCGTGGTCGATGCGCGCCGCTGCGACTTCGTCGGCGACTTCGCAGCACGGCTTCCGATGGACGTGATCAGCGAGATGCTCGGGGTGCCCGCCGCCGACCGCGACCGGCTGCGACTGGCGGCCGACCGGGTGGTGCACCGCGAGGAGGGGATGACCGACGTTCCGCCCGCTGGCCTCGAAGCGGCAGGCGTGCTGCTGCGCTACTTCGCCGAACTGGTGGCCGACCGGCGCCGCGCGCCGCGCGACGATCTGACTGGCGCGCTGCTGGCCGCGGAGATCGACGGCGATCGGCTCAGCGACCGTGAGGTGATCGGGTTCCTGTTCCTGATGATCATCGCTGGCAACGAGACCACCGCCAAGCTGCTTGGCAATGCGATGTACTGGCTTTGGCGCAACCCCGAGCAGCGCGACCGCGTGCGCAGCGACGCCGGCTGGGTGCCCGCCTGGGTGGAGGAGACGCTGCGCTACGACAGCTCGACCCAGGGCCTGGCGCGCACGGTGACGCTCGACACCGAGCTACACGACCGTCGGCTGCGGGCCGGCGACCGGCTGCTGTTGCTGCTCGGCTCGGCCAACCGCGACGACCGCGTGTTCGAGGACGCCGACCGCTTCGACCTGGCGCGCAACACCAAGGAGTCGATCGCCTTTGGCCAGGGCACCCACTTCTGTCTGGGCGCCGCGCTGGCGCGGCTCGAGGCGCGCGTGGCGTTGGAGGAGGTGCGCGCCCGGCTGCCCGACTTCGAGATCGACACCGAAGGCATCCTGCGCGTCCACTCGAGCAACGTGCGGGGCTTCGCGGCCCTGCCGATCGGCTTCTAGCCGTGTCGGAGCGGATCGCCCTGGTGACCGGCGCGTCCTCGGGCATCGGCGCCGCCACGGCCCGGGCGCTGGCGGCGCTGGGCTGGCCGGTGGCGCTGTGCGCCCGGCGCGAGGACCGCCTCGCGGAAGTGGCGCGCGAGATCGAGGCCGTCGGCGGCACCTCCTGCAGGGTCGTGTGCGACGTATCCCGCGCCGACTCGATCGACGCCTGCTTCGACGCCGTCGAGAAGGAGCTGGGCGCCCCCGACGTCGTGGTGAGCAATGCGGGCGTCTCGATACCGGGGCTGCTCCACGAGCAGCGCGTCGAGGATCTGGAGCACGAGATCGCCACCAACCTGACCGGCGCGATGCTGGTGGCGCGCCGGGCGCTACCGGCGCTGCTGAAGGCCGGGCGCGGCGACCTGGTCTTCGTCTCGTCGGAGAACGCGGTATCGCCGCGGCCCTACCAGCCGGCCTACAGCGCCGCAAAGGCCGGCGTCGAGGCCCTCGCCGCCGTGCTGCGCATGGAGCTCGACGGCACCGGCGTGCGCGCCACGGTGGTGCGGCCGGGCCCGACCGGGAGCGAGTTCGGTAGCCGCTGGGACCACGGGCTGCTCCACCGAGTGCTGGCGTCGTGGAAGCACTGGGGCTTGCAGCGCGACCTGCGCTGGCTGCCGGCCGAGAGCGTGGCCCACGCGGTGGTAGGCGTGGTGACGGCGCCGCCCGGAACCCACTGGAACGTGGTGCAGGTGATGCCCGAGGGATCCGGGCGTCGGCGCGAAGGGGAGACGCCGTGAGGATCCGGGTGGACCGGGACCCCACCCGGGCGCTCTCGCTCGAAGCGGAGTGATTGCCGCGCGGCGCGACCCTAGCAGCGCCAGTTGCCTATCGGCGCTCCAGCCGGGCGAGGCGGGTGTCGCCGCGGCGCCGGATTCCACGCCATACTCTGGCGTCATGTCCAACGCGCCCCCGCTCTTTCCGCTCACGTCCCTGCTCCTCGCCGGCCTGCTGGCCGCGCCCGCGTCGGCGCAGCTGGTGGCCGAACGCATCACCGTGGACAATGCCGCCGAGCGCCTCTTCGGGGGAACCGACGCCGACGGCGGGATCGGCGACTGGTACCTCTCGAACGGCGTGGTCGAGGCCATCGTCGACGAGGCAGCGCTGCAGGACGACCTGCCGGCGGGCGTCGAGCGGCCGCCGGTCCAGAGCGAGGCCTCCCGCAGCGGCGGCGGCCTGCTCGACCTGGCGCTGGTCGGTCACGACAACGACCAGTTCAACCAGCTCTTCACCGTAGGCGGGCTCTCCACCGGGAACTTCGTGGTCTACGACACGGTGCGCGCCGAGCGGACCGATTCGTCCGCCAGCGTGATCGCCACCGGACGGCAGCTCGGCTTCGACCCGATCCCCTCGGAGCAGCTCCGGGTGGAGACCGAGTATCGCGTCGAGCCCGGCGATCCCTTCGTCACCCTCCGCACCACGGTCTCGCACCTGGGCGACTCGGGCGCGGGGCCCGGCGGCTTCCTCGACGTGATGCCGTGGACCACCCGCGCGATCGTGCCCTTCTCGCCGGCGCCGAACCTGGGCTTCCGCCACGCGGGGCTCGATCTGGGCAATCCGGCGCTGGGGGTGGAGACGCCGCCGTTCGCAGCCGGCCCCGGCAACGTGGGGCCCGACGACGGCGTCATCGACCCGGTCACCGGAAGCGTCTCCGGTCAGGTGTCCTACGGATTGCTCGGCGTCTCGGTGAGCGTCGATCCCGACGGCGACGGAGAGCAGCCGGCGGTGGTCTCGCCGGTGGAGCTGCTCTTCGGCGTGAGCAGCATCGACGCCACCGCGTTGGGCAACCTGCCCTTCTTCGGCACGGTGACGCCGGGCGGCACGCTGACCTACGAGCGCCGACTCTACGTGGGCGACCGCAACGACGTGGCCAGCAGCGCCAACCCGATCATCCGTGCGCTGGCGACGCGGCGCGGCTTCCAGGTCGGCACGATCTCCGGTGACGCGGATGCCGTGGGCGACCCCGATGTGGCGGTGAGCGCCATCGCCACCCGCACCGGCGATGCGCCGAATCCGGCCTTCTTCGCGAACTCGCCGATCACCCACTTCCGCAGCGACCCCAGCGGTGCGTTCTCGGGCGTGGTGCTGCCGGTGGGCCGCTACGACATCGAGTTCCGCACCCCCGAGCGCGATCCGGTGGTGGTGAGCGACGTCCTCGTCACGGCGAACAGCGATACCGAGGTCTCGGTGCCGCCCTTCGCGGCCCTCGGCACGCTCGAGATCGTGGTGCGGTCGCCGGGGCCCGACCGGGGGGCGCCCGCCAAGGCCACCGTGCTCGGCGTCGGCGACACGCCCGACCCGCGCTTCGGCCGCGACGTCGAAGCGCTGACCTTCGCACCGGGACAGCCGGACGAGGAGCTTACGCCCGAGACCTGGGGCTCGTCGCTGGCCGCGGACCGCTTCGTGTTCCTGCCGGACGGGACGGCGCAGGTGGAGCTGCGGCCGGGCACCTACGAGGTGGTGGCGACGCGCGGGCCCGAGTACAGCCTGGCGCGCCGCACGGTGACGGTGGCCGCCGGCGAGACCACCCGGGCGCGACTGCGGGTGCGCCGCGTCCTCGACACGCCCGGGGCCCTGTCGGCCGATTTCCACGTGCACTCCGCGCGCAGCCTGGACAGCTCGGCGGCGCCCGAGAGCCGCGTGCTCAGCTTCGCCGCCGAAGGCGTCGAGCTGATCGTCAGCACCGACCACGACTTCGTGCTCGACTACGCTCCCGTGATCGAGGCGCTGGGGCTCTCGGATCGGATCGCGTCGCTGGTGGGAACCGAGGCGACCACGGCGGTGCCCAATCCGCCGGCCTTCCCCAGCTCGGCGGGCCACCTGAACGCGTGGCCCATCGCGCTCGACCCGCTGGCGCGCAAGGACGGTGCCGTCGAGGACGAGTACGTGGCGCCGAACTTCCTGTTCAGCCGGCTGCGCCGGGCCGGCGCCGAGGTGATCCAGTACAACCACCCACGCTCGGGCACGCGCGGGCTCACCACCATCGGCTTCTTCAACAACCTGGGCTGCAACCGCTGCGAGAACGACGTGTTGCGCAGCTGTAGCGTCGACTCCGATTGCGCGGTCGTGCCGGGGCCCGCCCTCTGCACCTGCGTCGGCTACCAGCCCGACCGCCGGCTCGCGGCCGAGCCCAACGACATCCTGCTGGACGACGACGTCACCGGCGCCTCGGGCGTGGCCAACCCGGACGGCTTCCGCAACATCGACTTCGACGTCATGGAAGTTGCCAACGGCTTCGGCATGGAGAACTACCTGGAGACCCGACGCGACTGGTTCTCACTGCTGAGCCAGGCCTACGGGAACAGCGCGCGCGGCACCATTCCGTTCATTCCGGGCACCGGCGTCTCCGACTCGCACCAGAACACGCTCGAAGCGGCCGGCTACTTCCGGACCTACGTGCTCGGGGTCGGCGACGAGCCCGCCGCTCTCGACGACTCGGCCTTCAACGAGGCGGTGCGCGGCGGGCGCATGCTCGCGACCAGCGGACCGTACATCGAGTTCTCGCTGCGCGACGCCAGCGGCGCCGAGGCCGGGCTGGGCGAGACCTTCGCTCCCGCGACCCAGGAGGTGACGCTCTCGATCCGGGTGACCGCAGCGCCCTGGATCCCGGTGGAGGAGGTGCGCGTGGTGTCGCCGGCCTTCGAGGCCAGCTTCGACGCCGACAGCGATCCCGCCGTGCGCACGCCGCGGCGCGAGAGCTCGGTATCGCGCCGTGACCTGCTGCGCTTGGAGCACGAGGTGACCGTGCCGCTCTCGAGCGACACCTGGTTCCTGGTCGAGGCCGGCGCGCCACTCGACCCGGTGCCGGTAGCGGATCCGGTTCTCGATCCGATCGTTCCGGGCTACGTCGCGCTGGGCTTCACCAATCCCATCTTCGTGGACCACGACGGGGACGGCTACGCGCCCGGCGACGGCGAGCTGCCGCCCGTCGTGCTCGAGGCCCGGCCGCGACGCCGCGGGCGTGGGCTCTCGGCCCGCGAAGAGCAGGAGGTGCGGGACCACCCGGCCATCGATCGCATCCGCATTCCCGAGACCGCCGTGGAGGAGCTACGTGAACGGCTGGGACGCTGAGCTGCGGGCCGCGCTCCTGGCGCTGGCATGCGCGCTCGGCTCACTCGTAGCCTCGAGCCCCGCCCGCGCCGCACAGTCCAACCTCGTGGTGGACGGCCTCGTAGCGCCGCTGATGGTGGCGGCGCCGGAAGGTGACGACCGGCTCTTCATCGTGCTGCGCTTCGGCCAGATCGCGATCTACGAGAACGGCCAGATCCTGAACCCGGTGGTGCTCGACATCCAGTCGCAGCTCGAGTTCAGCAGCGAAGGCGGCCTGCTGGACATGGCCTTCTCGCCCGACTTCGCCAACGACGGCACCTTCTACGTCTACTACACCGCAACCAGCCAGACGGCGGCCTCCGAGAGCCGCGTGTCGAGCTTCCAGATGATCGGAGACCCGGCCACCGCGACGGTGGCGGACCCGACGAGCGAGGACGTCCTCTTCGCCACCGACCAGCCCGACAACAACCACCAGGGCGGCAGCATCGGCATCCGCGACGGATTCCTCTACCTGGCGCTGGGCGACGGCGGCGACGACGACGGCACCGGCTTCGGCGACAACGCCCAGGACGACGGGGTACCGCTCGGCAAGATGCTGCGCTGGGACCTGAGCAAGCAGAACCCCCAGACCGAGATCTGGGCCAAGGGCCTGCGCAACCCGTACCGTTGGAGCTTCGACCGGCTCACCGGCGACCTCTACATCGCCGACGTCGGCCAGTCGTCGCGCGAGGAGATCAACGTAGAGCCCGCCAACGGTCCGGGCGGCGTGAACTACGGCTGGAACGTGGAGGAGGGCTCGCTCTGCAACGACCCCGAGGTCGGCAAGCCCCCCTGCGGCTCTCTGGAGCTGACCCGGCCGGTGTACGAGTACGACCACGCCAGCGGTGATTGCTCGGTGACCGGCGGTGTCGTCTACCGCGGCAGCGCGCTGCCCGAGGAGCAGG
>JBFGIM010000111.1:0-9620 GCA_041577695.1 Myxococcota bacterium
GGCTGCTACGTCAGCACCGACGCCGGCGCGACCTGGCAGAAGGGCGGCACCGGGACCCGCGGCCTGCTCTACGACGTGTCCATGGCCGACGACAAGCGCGGCTGGGCGGTCGGCCAGCTCGGCCTGATCCTCCGCACCGAGGACGGGGGCCTCACCTGGACCCGTCAGCAGACCAACAAGGCCGAGCAGGGCACCCACCTGTTCGGGGTCCAGGCACTGGACCCGAACACCGCCTGGGCGGTGGGCGACTGGGGCACCCGCATCTACACCCGCGACGGGGGCGAGACCTGGCGCGATGCCTCACTGACCATCGACGAGCTCCATCCGCAGTTCGTCTGGCTGTCGCCGCCCGAGCAGGACCGCGTGCGCCGGGGCGAGAAGGTCTACGAGGACGTCGGTCTCACCGACGTCTTCTGTCTGCGCGCCCCGAGCCAGCGCTGCTGGATCATCGGCGAGTTCGGCTACATCTTCTATTCCAACGACGCCGGCGAGAGCTGGAATCGCTCGGAGATCGCCGGCTCCATCTCGGTGGATCCCATCGAGCTGGCCTACAACACCATCGACATCGCCCCGTCGGACGCCGCGGAACTGAAGCGCTTCGCCAACGAGATCAAGAGCTTCCCGCATCTGAACGTCGGCATCTCACCGGTCGCGAGCCGCGCGGAGATCGAGGCCCTCGGCGGTGCCGAAGATCCGGGCGAGCTCTTCGACGTCCTCGAGGCGCGCACCCAGGCGGTGAGCGCGGTACTCGAGAGCGCGGGCCTGCTCTCCGACCGCATCCGCAAGCGCGGGGCGCCTCCCTGGGACTACGAGGACTTCCTGGCCGATGACCCGGAGTTCCTCAACCGCTACATCGCGAGTCGCCTGGCGGAGACGCCCGGCATCATGGTCGAGGTGGTCCAGAATCCCTACCTGTTCTCGGTCCGCTTCGAGGACGACCGCAACGGCTACATCGCGGGGCTGGGCGGCGTGGTGCTGGTGAGCAAGGACGGCGGCCAGAGCTGGGCCTACCGCGAGACCGGCCGCAAGCAGGCGATCTTCTCGGTCTACCCGGTGGCCGGACAGGTGATCGCCGTCGGCGAGAAGGGCTTCGTGCGCGTCTCGAACGACGGCGGCGACTCCTGGAACATCCCGGAGTCGGGCTTCCCGAACATCTTCACCTTCATGCGCGACATCTACTTCGATCCCACCGGCGCTCACGGCTACATCGTGGGAGAGCGCGGCATGGTCTTGCGCAGCACGGACGCTGGCCGAAACTGGGCCCGGGTGCTGCCCCCCAGCGACGCGGAGCGCTCCGCCGGAGGCTGAGCCGAGGCGGCTTCCCCTCGGGGGCATCAAGTTCGCCGGCTGGACCGCCGATGCCGCGAGAGGGCAGGTGCGAGCGACCGCCGACCGGTCGGGCGAAGCCTGGGCCAGAGAGGATCGGGATGACCGAGACAGCACCGCTTCCGGGGGTGCTCGTCGTCGACGACACGCGACTGGATCGCGAGATCGCTCGTGACGCCATCGGGACCGGTGCACGTGTCGTCTGCTGTGGTAGCGCCGGCGAGGCCCTCGAGTGGCTCGGCCGCGAGCGCTTCGAGCTGGTGCTGTCGGACCTGACCATGCCCGGGGCCTCCGGTCTCGAGCTGCTCGAGCGCATGCGGCGCGATCATTCCGAGACCGACTTCATCCTGATCACCGCCCAGCCCTCGATCGACAGCGCCGTGCAGGCGCTGCGCATGGGGGCCGTCGACTATCTGCGCAAGCCGGTGCGCGCCGAAGAGCTCTCGCTTCTCGTGCAGCGCACCCTGGAGCGTCGCCGGATCCAGGCGGAGAACCTCCACCTGCGCGACCTGCTGGCCACGGTCGAGGACTGCCGCGCGCTCTCGGGGTCGCTGGAGCCGACCGAGATCCACGCCGTCGCACTCGACATCCTGATGCTGCGACTCGGCCGCGAGCGCGGACTCGCCGTGTTCCGCCGCGGCGACAAGCTGGGCACCCAGGACGTCGCCTTCCGCGGCTACGACGAGGCAGCCTCGACCCGGCTGCGTGCGGGGCTGGTGGGGGAGAAGCCGATCGAGCTGGCCGACCTCGCCCACGCCGAGCTGGCATCCGACGGCTCGCTCCACCGGGTGCTGCGCGAAGCCGGCCTGTGCGAGGACCGCCTGCTGGTGGTGCCGGTCCACGGTCGCGAAGACGAGGGAGGCGTGCTGGCGGTGGCCGAGGGCGCGGAGCCCTTCACGACCCGCCAGCTCGAGATCGCGCGGCTCGTCGCCACACACGCCCAGGTCGCGGTGCAGAACGCCGAGCGATACCACCAGGCCCAGGAGCGCGCCTTCATCGACGACGTCACCGGGGTCTACAACGCGCGTTATCTCTTTGCCGCGCTGAACCACGAGCTGCGCCGCGCACAGCGCTATGGCTCCGCACTCTCGCTGGTCTTCATCGACGTGGACCGCTTCAAGCTGGTCAACGACAACCACGGGCACCTGGTGGGATCGCGCACGCTTCACCGCATCGCCGAGGTGCTGGGCAGCTGCATCCGCCAGGTCGACACGCTGGCCCGCTACGGCGGTGACGAGTTCACCATCCTGCTGGCCGACACCGGGCTCGAAGAGGGTGTCCTGATCGGCGAGCGCATCCGGGCGTCGGTGGCCGAGTCGCTCTTCGAATCGCGCGGGCCGGAACCGCTGTCGATCACGGTGAGCGTCGGCGTCTCGGCGTTCCCGGTGCACGGAGACCAGCCCGAGGCGCTGCTCGACCTGGCCGACAAGGCCATGTACCGCGCCAAGTCACTGGGGCGAAACCGGGTTTCGAACGCTTCGGATCTCTGAGCGCGATTGACACCAGCTTCCGCGCTTGCTAACGAACCCCGCGATTTCATAGCGTTTTCTACCCCCTTTCGGAGCCAGCCTTGACTGGGGAGCGCCCCCGCCCCGACGCGCCTGCCGACGCCGCCTCCGGCGTCCCGAGCGAATCCCGCCCCGACCCGAGCCTCGACGGGCTGGGCGCGCTGCGGCGCACCCACGCCTGCGCAGAGATCGCGGCCGTGCCGTTGGGCGAGCGGGTGGTGGTGGCCGGCTGGGTGCACAACCGGCGCGACCACGGCGGCGTCCTCTTCGTCGACCTGCGCGATCGCAGCGGCCTGGTGCAGGTCGTCTTCAAGCCCGACACGGCGCCCGAGGTGCATCGCAAGGCCCACGCGCTGCGCTCCGAGTTCGTCATCGCAGCGGCCGGCGCCGTGACCGCGCGCTCGCCCGACACCGTGAACCCCAACCTGTCGACCGGCAGGATCGAGATCCTGGTGGACGAGCTGCGGCTGCTCAACACCGCGACGCCGCCGCCGTTCCCGATCGATGAGGAGACGGGCGTCGACGAGAGCGTCCGCCTGCGTCACCGCATCCACGACCTGCGTCGCCCGCCGCTGCAGCGCGCCCTCCAGGTTCGCCACGAGCTCTACCAGTCGGCGCGCCGGTCGCTCTGCGAGCGCGGCTTCCTCGAGATCGAGACGCCGGCCCTCGGCAAGGCCACGCCCGAGGGCGCCCGCGACTTCCTGGTGCCCAGCCGGCTGCAGCCGGGTTCGTTCTACGCGCGTCCCCAGTCGCCGCAGATCGCCAAGCAGCTGCTGATGGTGAGCGGCTTCGAGCGCTACTTCCAGATCGCCCGTTGCTTCCGCGACGAAGACCTGCGCGCCGACCGGCAGCTCGAGTTCACCCAGATCGACCTGGAGATGTCGTTCGTCGGCGTGGAGGACGTGCTGGAGGTGCTCGAGCACGTCACCGCCAGCGCCTTCGCCGACGTGCTCGACGTGGATCTGCCGCGGCCGTTCCGCCGCTTGGCTCACGATCAGTCGATGGCGTGCTTCGGCACGGACAAGCCGGACACGCGCATCCAGCTCGAGCTGGTCGATCTCACCGAGACCTTCCGCAGCTCCGGCTTCCGCGCGTTCCGGGGCGCGGTGGATGCCGGGGGCGTGGTGCAGTGCCTGCCGGTCCACGACGCCGACTCGCTCTCGCGCGGCGATGTGGACCGCCTCGAGTCGTGGGCGAAGAAGGAGCTGGGGGCGAAGGGCCTGGCGTGGGTGCGCGTCGCCGCCGACGGTGGCTGGCAGTCGCCGATCGCGAAGTTCATGTCCGAGGAGGAGCGGGCGCAGGTGGACGCCAGCACCGGCGCGCGGCCGGGGTCGCTGCTGTTCTTCCAGGCCGACGAAGGTGCGCGCGCCCGCGCGATCCTGGCCCGGCTGCGCTCGGACCTGGGCGCACGGCTCGGTCGCGTGGAGGAGCGGCCGTGGGATGTGCTCTTCGTGGTGGATTTCCCGCTCTTCGAACGCGCCGAAGACGGGTCACTCACCTACGCGCACCAGCCGTTCGTGGCGCCGCTGGAGGAGCACCTGCCGCTGCTCGAGACCGCTCCGGAACGGGTCTACGGCACCCACTACGACCTGGTGATCAACGGCTACGAGATCGGCTCCGGCAGCCTGCGCAACCATCGCCGCGACGTGCAGAGCCGCATCCTCGAGCTGCTCGGCTACTCGAAGGCCGAGTCCGAAGACCGCTTCGGCTTCCTGCTCAACGCGCTCGAGGCCGGTGCGCCGCCCCACGGCGGTTTCGCCTTCGGCTACGATCGTATGGCGATGCTGATGGCGGGGCACGACAATCTCCGCGACGTGATCGCGTTCCCCAAGACCCAGCGGGGCCAGGACCTCTTGATGGATTCGCCTTCGCCCGTGCAGCCCGAACAGCTCGACGAGCTGGGCCTGCGATCTGCGCCGAAGAGGACCCAGTGAGGAGTTGGTCGATCGTCGTGGCCGCGGCACTGGGTTTGTCGGCAGCGGGTACGGCGGCGGCGGCGCCCGGCAACCTATACGAGGTGTTGCCTGGCGAGTCGCTCTGGACCATCGCCGCCCGCACCGTCGGCGACCCCACGCTCTGGCCCGCGCTCTACCGCGCCAACCGCGACCAGATCAAGGACCCCTCGGTGCTCTACCCGGGTCAGAAGCTCACGATCCCCGCGATCGATCCCTCCGAGCGACAGGCGGTGCGTCGGGAAGCGGAAGCACTCGGCACCCGGTGACCCGGCGTTTCGCGGTCCAGGTGCTGGTGGTGGGCGGCGGCGTCAACGGGGCCGGGGTGGCCCGCGACCTGGCCCTGCGCGGCGTGCGCTGCGCCCTGGTCGAGCGGCGCGAGTTCGGCTCCGGCACCTCCTGGGCCTCGTCGGGCATGATCCACGGCGGACTTCGCTACCTGCAGAAGGACCCGGAGGTCACGCTGCACTCCTGTGTGGACTCGGGCGCGATCCAGCGCATTGCGCCGCACCTGGTGTTCCGCATCCCGTTCCTGATGCCGGTCTTCCCCGAGGATCCCATCGGCCCGGAGCTGGTGGAGATCGGCCTCGAGATGTACGACCGCTACCAGCCGTTCAAGAACGGTCGTCCCCACACCCGGCTCACCCGCGCCCAGGCGCTGCACCTCGAGCCGGCACTCTCGCCGCGCCTCGACTGCGCCTTCACCCTGGACGAGTGGGGCGTCGACGCGGCGCGCCTGTGCGCGGCCAACGCCCTGGACGCCGCCGCGCGCGGCGCGGTCGTGGCCACCCACACCGAGGTCGTCGACTTCCTGCGCGAGCCGGGCAGCGGTCGGGTGCTGGGAGCGCGTGCCCGCGACCGACTGACCGGGGAAGAGATCGAGATCGAGGCGGAGCTCACCTTCAACGCCACGGGTCCCTGGTCGCCCCGGGTTGCCGCGCTGGCCGACGCGCAGGTGCGCCTTCGCCCCGGCAAGGGCATCCACCTGGTGTTCGAGCGCCGCGTCTCCGACCTGGCGGTCTACGCCCGCGGGGTGGACGGCCGCGACATGTTCACGTTCCCCCACGAACAGAACAGCATGGCCGGGACGACCGACGACGACTTCTACGGCGATCTCGACCGCATCCCGGTCACCGAGGACGAGGTCGCCTACGTGATGGAGGCGATGGAGCGCTCGCTGCCGGGGATCCGCCGGCACCGGGTGATACACACCACCGAAGGGGTGCGCCCCACGCTCTTCGCCTTCGGCGTCGGCGAGACCGACCTGTCCCGGGACTACGCCGTGATCGATCACGCCGGCGAGGGCGTGCCGGGCCTGTTCAGTATCGCCGGTGGCAAGCTCGCTTCGTACCGCCTGATGTCCGAGGACGCGACCGACCGCTTGTGCCGCGTTCTCGGCGTGCGGGAGCCGTGTCGCACCGCGGACACGCCGCTGCCCGGCGGCGACGACGAGCTGGACGTGCTCGCCACCGCGAAGCGCTTCCGGACGCCGCTGCCGGCGGTCGTCCGCCTCGCCTTCCGCCACGGCAGTGGCGCGGCGGCCCTGCTGGAGGCCCAGGCGTCCGGCGCGGCGACGGCGCCGCGTGTCGTGTGCGCCTGCGAGCCGGTGCTCGACGCCGAGCTGCTGCACGTGGCGAAGCGCGAGGGCGTGCGACGCCTCACCGACTGTGCCCTGCGCGTGCGACTGGGCGTCGGCGCCTGTCAGGGCGCCGCCTGCGCCGGCGCTGCGGCAGGCATCGTGGGCGAGGCGCTGGGCTGGTCGCCGGAACGCTGTAGCCAGGAGACGGCGTACTTCGCTGCCGAACGTTGGCGCGCGGTGGCGCCCGCACTGGGCGGCGCACAGCTCGCCGCCATCGAGATCCATCGCCACGTGCATCTCGGCGGGCGTGGCTTCACCGGAAGCGATCCGTCGCCGCCCGCGGCCGCGTCCGAGACCGTGCCGGCGGTGGCGTCCGAGGCGCCGGAGTGAGGGCGGTGGTGATCGGCGGCGGCCTCGCCGGCTGCGCGGCTGCGCTGGAGCTGGCGGCGCACGGCGCGGACACCGTGCTGGTGCGTCGGGGCCCGGGATCCACCGCCATGATCGGCGGCTGCCTGGATCTCGCCGGTGCGTCGCCGCTGCGCCGCGGCGGCCCGCCGGTACGCGAGCCCGAGTACGGGCGCGTGCTCTCGCCCCGCGCGCGGCTCGCCATGGCGAGGCAGCACTCCCATCCCTACGCGCGCGCCGTACCGGCCAGCACGCTGGAGAGCGGGGTGAAGGAGGCGGCCGCGGCGCTCGACGCATGGCTCGAGCCCGCCGGTCTGCGCGCCGTGGGTGGACTCGACGAGACGCGCTGGCTGGCCGACGTGCGCGGCGCCGTGCGCGCCTCCGACCTCTCGCTGACCGGTCCCGCCGAGGGTGCGCTCGACGGCGCTGCCGAGCTGGCGCTGGTGGACGTGCCGGGACTCCAGGGCTGGGACGCGCAGGCCGCGCTGTGCCAGCTCGCCAGCGAGCGCTCCACCCTGGGACTCGAACGGGTGCCGCTGCGGGTGATCCGGCTGGGGCTGCCCGAGGGATGGATCGAAGCCGGCGGCGCGCCCGCGCGGCTGGCGCAGCGCTTCGAGTCGCCCGAGGGAATCGAGGCGCTGCAACGCGCGGTGTCGAAGCTGGGTACGGCAGGGCGCCTGCTGTTGTTCCCGCCGGTGCTGGGCCTCCTCGGAGTGGGCCGTGTGCTGGCGGCCGTGGTGGAGAGCGCCGGCTGTCGGGTGGGTGAGCTCGTTGGTGCGCTGCCCCACACGCCCGCGGGCTTCCGCCTCGACGCCGCGCTGCGCGCCGCACTGGAGCGCTCCGGGGTCGCGTTGCGGAGCGCGTCGGTGGCATCGGTGGAGGAGAGCGACGCATCGGCGCGCGCCGTCGTCCTGGAAGGGGGCGAGTCGATCGCGGCCGACGCGGTCGTGCTGGCGGCCGGGCGCTTCGTGGGCGGAGGCCTGGTGGAGCGCGACGGCGCCTTGCGCGAACCGTTGCTCGACCTGCCGCTCTACGATCTCTCGGGCCGACGCGTGGACGGTGTGACGCCGCGCCGTCTGATCCGCCGCGACTACGAGGGCGAGCAGCCGCTCTTCGCCAGCGGTGTCCGGGTCGACGGACGGTTGCGGCCGCTCTCGCCCGACGGCACGCCACGGCTGGCGAACCTGTTCGCGGCCGGCGACCTGCTGGGCGGATTCGACCCGGCGCGCGACCGCACCGGCGCGGGGGTGGCGCTCTTCTCGGGCCGACGCGCTGGCATCGAGGCCGCCGCGGCCGCGGAGGCGGGCCCGTGCTGAAGGGCTACCGGGGCTTCGTGCGCGAGATGGCGGGCACCGGCAGGGCGGCGCTCTGGCTCCAGGTGAGCAGCGGCGCCCGCCACGTGCTCCGCCGGCTGCTCGGCGGCGCTGGCGGCGATCCGGTAGCCCTGTTCCTGGAGAACTACGGGCCCGACGGCATCGGCCTGCCCGATCCGGCGTGGAACGAGCTCCAGCTCTCGGCCCAGCACTGCCTGGTGTGCGGGCTGTGCTCG
The DNA here is from genome assembly GCA_041577695.1 of Myxococcota bacterium. Classification (GTDB taxonomy): domain Bacteria; phylum Myxococcota_A; class UBA9160; order UBA9160; family PR03; genus JASJBO01. Next base: position 8,320 of record JBFGIM010000111.1, read on the forward strand.
AGCGAGTGCGCGCGCGTGGGAGGATCGCCGCGGCTCGAGCCGCGCGACGCCGTGGTGTCCGCCGCCCGGCTGCGGGTGGACTGGGCCCGCCTCGCGCTGGCCGAGCCGGTCGGGGGCGCCTGCCAGGAGTGCGCCGCATGCGACTCGGTCTGCCCCGTCGGAATCCCGATCCATCGGGTGCAGGCCGCGCTGGCGGGCCGCCCTGGGGGGTCTACGGAGTGAGCCGTTGGAGAGCAGGAGCACGCGCCCGCGACGTGCGGCCCGGCGAGGTTGGCGAGCCGAGCCGGGATCCGGTAAATCCGGCGCCACCATGACGAAAGCAACCCAGGTGCCCGTCGAGGGCGAAAAGATCTCGCAATCCGGCGGCACGCTCCGGGTGCCCGACCGGCCGATCCTGCCCTTCATCGAGGGCGACGGCATCGGTCCCGACATCTGGGCCGCCGCGGTCCGGGTGTTCGACGCCGCGGTCCAGAAGGCCTACGGCGCCGAGCGCCAGATCGCCTGGCTCGAGGTGCTGGCCGGCCAGAAGGCCTTCGACCAGACCGGCGACTGGCTGCCCCAGGCCACCCTGGACGCCTTCCGCGAGTACCGGGTCGGCATCAAGGGTCCCCTCACCACGCCGGTGGGCGGCGGCATCCGCAGCCTCAACGTGGCGCTGCGCCAGATCCTCGACCTCTACGTCTGCCTGCGCCCGGTGCGCTGGTACGAGGGCGTGCCGAGTCCGGTAAAGCGGCCGGAGGACGTGGACATGGTGATCTTCCGGGAGAACTCGGAGGACATCTACGCCGGCGTCGAGTGGCAGGAGGGCACGCCCGAGGCCCGCAAGGTGATCGACTTCCTGCGCAAGGAGATGGGCGTCGAGAAGATCCGCTTCCCCGAGAGCTCGGGGATCGGCATCAAGCCCGTCTCGCGCGAGGGCACCGAGCGGCTGGTGCGCGCCGCCCTCGACTACGCCATCGCCGAGGGTCGCAAGAGCGTCACGCTGGTGCACAAGGGCAACATCATGAAGTTCACCGAGGGCGCGTTCCGCGACTGGGGCTACGAGCTGACCCGGCGCGAGTATGCGGGCCGCGCGGTGGGCTGGGACGACTGCAACGGCAAGCCGCCCGAGGGCCAGGTGCTGGTCAAGGATTCGATCGCCGACATCACGCTCCAGCAGGTGCTGACCCGGCCGCGCGAATTCGACGTGATCGCCACCATGAACCTGAACGGGGACTACCTGTCCGATGCGCTGGCGGCGCAGGTGGGCGGCATCGGCATCGCGCCGGGCGCCAACATCAACTACATGACGGGACACGGGA
>JBFGIM010000112.1:0-9567 GCA_041577695.1 Myxococcota bacterium
GAAGTCCGCCATCCCCTTCGACGCCTGCCGCTGCGTGATCGCCGCCGTCAGCGTCGTCTTCCCGTGGTCCACGTGGCCGATCGTCCCCACGTTGACGTGGGGCTTCGTCCGCTCGAACTTCTGCTTGCCCATCGATCTCTCACTCCCTGACCGAGAACGGGTTGACCCTGAAAACTCCCAGAGGTGGAGGGCTCCCGCGAGCCCATCCCGGAAACCTCAAGAACCGATCCGCCGCCGGACGCTGGAGCCCACGAGCGGGGTTGAACCGCTGACCTCGTCCTTACCAAGGACGCGCTCTACCGACTGAGCTACGTGGGCGTTGTCCGTTGCATCCTCTCGGCCGCTCGGCCGTTCGTTCCGACGGAAGCGCTGGAGCGGGAAACGGGATTCGAACCCGCGACCCCGAGCTTGGAAGGCTCGTGCTCTAGCCAGCTGAGCTATTCCCGCGCACTCGACTCCTTCGCCCCAAAGCCAGCTTCGAATCGTCGTTCCGCCACGGCGTCAGCCTGCGTGCGCTCCGCCCTTCTCCATCTCTCTCGCGCCGCCGCGGTTGCGGGTACACGCTGGTGGAGAGGGGAGGATTCGAACCTCCGTAGGCGTGAGCCAGCAGATTTACAGTCTGCCCCGTTTAGCCGCTTCGGTACCTCTCCCGACGAAACGCGCTCCAGAGCGCAAAAAAGCGCAACGGCATCCCCTGCCCTCGCTGACACTCACGAGGAATCAGGGTTGCCGTGAAACGATTGTTTTCGATTCGACGTCGCGCCCTGTCAGGCTCCCCTCGACGTCTACCGCAGGTCCGGTCTCGCCCCTCACCATGGAGCTGGCGAGGGGACTCGAACCTCTAACCTGCGGATTACAAATCCGCCGCTCTACCAGTTGAGCTACGCCAGCCCGCCTTGGCGATCGGCGCATTCTAGCCGAACCGTAACCCCCGGCAACACCGGCCAAAAGCGCCCGCCATCACGATGGAGACCCGACTCGCGATGAAGCGAGGATCAACGCTCTGCCCCCTCGGGGGAAATTCGCCGTCGCCACTCGAAGAGCAGCACTGCGGCGGCCGTGGCGACGTTGAGCGAGCCGACGGCTCCCCCCATCGGGATGCGGAGCAGCGCGTCGAGGGCCGCCCGAACCCCCGGGCGCAGCCCGCGGCCCTCGGCGCCCAGCACCAGGACCCGGCGCTCGGCGAGCATCCGGTCGGGCGCGCTCCAGACCTCGTACCCCTCGGCCGCGTCGGCGCCGTAGATCCAGTAGCCCCGGTCCTTCAGGGTGCGCAGCGCCCGGCTCAGGTTGGTGACCCGGGCCACCGGCACGTGCTCCGAGGCGCCGGCGCTGGCCCGGGCCGCGGCCGGGCTCAGGGGTGAGGAGCGTCGCTCGCCGGTGACGACACCCGCCACCCCCGCCGCGTCGGCCACCCGGAGCAGCGCACCGAAGTTCTGGGGGTCCTCGATACCGTCCAGCGCCAGCAGCCAGCGGGGTCCCTCCGGCGCGCCGGCCAGGGCGTCGAGGTCCGCCTCGGGGAGCGGACCCGCCTCGAGCACCACGCCCTGGTGGGCCACTCCGGGCGGAACGAGCGCGTCGAGCTCCTCGCGCGACACCTCCACCACCGGCACCTGGCGCTCCCGGGCGGCGGCGAGGACCGCCTCGATCGCACTGCTGTCGCCACCCCGCGGCCCCCCCTTGCGGCAGACCCGGTGCAGGGTGCGCCGGCCGGCGCGCAGGGCCTCGAGCACCGGGTGGATGCCGGCCAGCGCCTCGATTCCCGGTCGCGGCGGGGCCGGTGCGGACTTCGTCTTCGCGGGCGGACGCGGCCCCTCGCGGGGGCGGCGCCCACGCCCCTCAGGACTGCGCGGCGACAAGCGCCTTCCCTATCTCTTCGACGATGGCGCGGGCGGCGTGGGCCGGCTCGGGGGCGCGCACGATGGGTCGCGCGACGACCAGCAGCGTCGAGCCGGCCTGGATCGCGTCGGCCGGGCTGGCGGTGCGGGTCTGATCGTCGCGGCCCGACCCGGCCGGGCGGATGCCCGGGGTCACGATGGCGAACTCCGGACCGCTGCGCGCCCGGATGGCAGCGGCCTCCCGGGCCGATGCGACCACGCCGTCCAGGCCCGACTCGAGCGCCAGGTCCACCAGCCGTGCCACCTGCGACTCCAGCGAGCCGCCCACGCCGATCGCCGCCAGGTCCTCGGAGCCGAGGCTGGTGAGTACGGTGACGCCGACCAGCCGGGGCCGCTCGACGCCCCGGCGTGCAGCCTCGTCGTGGGCGGCCTCGCGGGCCGCGCGCAGCATCGCGCCGCCGCCGGCGCTGTGGAGCGTCAGCATCGAGACCCCGTGGCCGACGGCCACCCGGACCGCGGACGCCACCTGGTTGGGGATGTCGTGGAACTTCAGGTCGAGGAAGACGCGCGCGGCGCGGCGGGCGCTGACGATCGCCGCGGGGCCGGCCGCCCCGAACAGCTCGGAGCCGATCTTGAGCCATCCCACCACGCCCGCGAGCTGATCGATCAGCGGCGCGGCGCGCTCGAGCGAGGGCAGATCGAGGCCGACCGCGAGTCGCTCGCGCGCTTCGGCATTCAGGTCGGGCAACGGTGCCTCCCGCGGCCGGCGCGGCGGCGCCGACGTGGTCCGGTCAGCAGCCGAGCTTAGCGCGAACGCGCTGGGTGAGTTCGGGATCGTCGCCGTTGCGCCGGATGCGCACGGCGCCGGAGCGGTGCAGAAGCTGGAGCGCACGCGCCGCCGTCGGAGGATCGAGGCGGGCGCGGCGGCACAGCGGCAGGAACGCGCTCTCGCCCTCGAGCGCCGTCAGCAGCTGGCTCTCGGCGCCCACGGCATAGGCGGGGCCGTGTCCCGACCGTTCGATGCGGATGCGCGGCTCGCCCAGCGCCGCCACCAGACGACCCAGCTGCCGTCGCCAGCGTCGGCCGTCCCGCACCAGCAGGTCGGTCTGTAGCTGGAAGCGGGCCACGTTGTCGGGAAGGTAGGGCCCGTCCCAGAAGCGCATCTGGCCGGTCGGATAGGAGAAGAGCGAGCGAGCGATCTCCTCGACCTGGAGCGCCAGCCCGTCCCAGAGCTGTCGGGGCGTCACGCAGCCGCGCTCGACCAGCGACTTTCCGAAACGATGCGGCGGCTGATGGTACTGCTCCGCGTCGCGCAGCTGGTCGAGGGTGATGCGGCCGGCCCGCACCAGCGAGTGGCCGATGTGGTCCACCCCCTGGTTCGAGCTGGCGAAGATCACCTGCCCCTTCTCGAGGAACAGGCGCTTCTCGAGCTCGCCGCGCTGGAAGAGCAGCACGCCGGCGCGCCGCCGGGCGTGGATCCAGGACAGCAGATCGGCCACCGGGTACACGCCGATGTCCGCACTCACCGCGGGCGCCTGTCCCTTGCGCTGGCTCATGGATCCTCGCTCGTCTCCTCATGGTCGATTTCGACGCGTGGGAGGCGCCCCTTGAGGGCTTCCGGCCCCACTCGGGGCCCCAGCCGCGCGAAGCCGCTCCCGGGGCCCCGGAGGCCTCGCCCCGTCGCGGGAACGGGATCCCTGGGGCGGCGAGGTGCACTCAAGCTGCCGGCGCGCGGGTCCGATCGAGAGGCCGGGAGGGGTTTTCCATGTCCGAGCAGTCCGAAGCGGCCAACCTGCGACGCCACGAGCGACTCGAGATCCGCGCGCCGATCCGCATGTCCACCATCGATCCCGAATCGGATCCGGTCACCGGCCGGCCGTTCTTTCGCACCATCCTGGAGACCTGCGCCAATCTCTCGCGGGGGGGCGCCTACGTGCGGACCCGCGATCCGCTGGCCCCGGGACGGCGCGTCCTGCTCGAGATCGACGTGCCCGGCGATCGGCCCATCGAAGCGATCGGGCGGGTCGCATGGACCCGGGTGCCCGAGCGCCCCGGCTCCAGCGAGGGCGGACAGGGCATCCAGTTCCTCGGCGGCACGCCCGAACACCTGGCGCGGCTCGAGGCGTTCGTGGGCCGTCGCAGCGAAGAGCCCTGATCGGAGAAACGGGCGATGTTGTTGCTGTCGGCGCGCGCTTCCCGGTATCCTCGGCCCTCCATGCGGCCCCCCGGCGCCTACAAGATTGCCAGTCGCAATCGCGCGTTCGACGCGTACCAGTCACCCGAGTTCCGCGCGGAGCGACGGGTGCAGCGCATCCTCGATTCGCTTCGAGCGGAGATCCTCGAGGGGGGTGGCTGCGAGCAGCTCCGCATCCGGCGCGTGTTCTCCAATCCGCGCGAGATCTTTCGGCTCGAGCTCGAGATGCCGGAGCTCGGCTATCAACGAACCACCCTGCTGGACCGCGACACCCTCGAGGAGCTGCTCGAGGCCGAAGAAGTCCGCGCGCTGGTGGAGAACCGGGTCTCGTTGGGATGAATCGACTGGTGCCCGGGGCAGGACTCGAACCTGCACGGCCGATGGCCAGGCGATTTTAAGTCGCCCGCGTCTACCCGTTCCGCCACCCGGGCCAGAGCCCGCCGCAGGATACCCGCTCCCGATGTTCCACGGAAACAAGATCGTCGTCGTCATGCCGGCCTACAATGCGGCCCGCACCCTCGAGCGTACCTGCGCCGAGATCCCTCGCGACATCGTAGACGAGGTGGTGCTGACCGACGACGCGAGTCAGGACGAGACGGTGGAGCTGGCCCGCAAGCTGGGTCTGCGCACACTGGTGCACCAGGACAACCGCGGCTACGGCGGCAACCAGAAGACCTGCTACGCCGAGGCGTTGCGGCTGGGAGCCGACGTGGTGGTGATGCTCCACCCGGACTACCAGTATCCGCCGAAGCTGATCGCCGCGATGGTCGGAATGATCGTGGACGGCCCCTTCGACGTCGTGCTGGGTTCGCGCATCCTGGGCGGTCGCGCCCGGCTCGGTGGCATGCCGCTCTACAAGTACGTGGCGAACCGGCTGCTGACCATGACCCAGAACACGCTGTCCGGCTCGAAGCTCTCCGAGTTCCACACCGGCTACCGGGCGTTCTCGCGGCCGGTGCTGGAGTCGCTGGCGCTGCTCGAGAACTCGGACGACTTCGTCTTCGACAACCAGATGCTGGCGCAGACCATGCACGGCGGCTTCGAGATCGGCGAAGTGAGCTGCCCGGCCAGCTACTTCGCCGAGGCGTCGTCGATCAACTTCCGGCGCTCGGTCAAGTACGGCTTCGGCTGCCTGGGCGTCGCCCTCCAGTACTTCCTGCAACGCCGGGGTTGGGCCTCGTTCCCGATCTTCTCTCCGGAGGGACGCCGGCTGGGGAATGCCCCCGCCGCCGATCCGGCGTGAGGCCAGCGTGGACATCTTCACGGCGGCCTCCCGAATGGGCCGTGCGGCCCGCATCGAAAGCGACGCGCTGTCGCTGGGTGAGCACGGTGTCATCGGCGACGGCCTGACCTGCGCGCTGATCGGGCGCAACGGCGCCGTCGACTGGATGTGCATGCCGCGCTTCGATTCGCCGAGCGTATTCGGCTCCCTGATCGACGCCGAGCGCGGCGGCACCTTCCGGGTGTGTCCGGCGCGCCAGCCCTACGAGAGCGTCCAGGCCTACGACAGCGACACCAACGTGCTGCAGACGCTCTTCCGCAACGGCTCGGGCGCGGTATTGGTGGTGACCGATTCGATGCCGTGGACCGACGATCCGCGCTCGTCGCTCCACGAGCTGCACCGGCTGATCGAGTGCCGCGCCGGAGAGATGGCGCTCGAGGTGGTCTTCGATCCGCGCTTCGACTATGCCCGCGGCGAGACGCGGTTGGAATCCGGCGAGCATGGTCTGATGGCCCTGGGCCCGGGCGGCGAGCGGCTGGCGCTCTCGGTCGGCGCCGACATCGAGTTCCGTACGCGGCGCGGCGGCGGACGCGTGGGCAAGCTCACCGTGCGAGCGGGACAGCACCTCTGGCTGATCCTGAGCTACCGCGCGCCGGCGCCGGAGCCCCCGGCCGCGTACCGCCCCTTCGAGCAGCTCCGCTCCACGCGGCGCTTCTGGCGCGGCTGGGCCTCGCAGCTGCGCTACGACGGGCCGTGGCGTCACGAGGTACTGCGTTCGGCGTTGGTGCTCAAGATGCTCCAGTACGCGCCCACCGGAGCGATGGTGGCGGCGCCGACCACCAGCCTGCCCGAGGGTCCCAGCGGCGATCGCAACTGGGACTACCGCTACTCGTGGACGCGGGACAGCGCCATGGCGATCCGGGCGATGAACGTGATCGGCTACAGCGCCGAAGCGCGCCACTTCTTCCACTTCGTGCGCGACACCATCGACGCGCGCGGCGGCCTCGACCTGATGGTCGCCCTCGATGGGCAGGACGTCCCCGCCGAGATCCTGCTCGAGCACCTGAGCGGCCATCGGGGACACGGTCCGGTGCGCATCGGCAACGGTGCCCGCGACCAGAGCCAGCTCGACATCACCGGGTGGCTCCTCGACGCGGCTTATCTACACGAGCGCGCCGGCGGCGTGCTCTCGCTCCGGCTGTGGCGACAGATCCGCGACCTGGTGGATCGGGCGATCGAGTGCGCCGACGAGCCCGACCACGGCATCTGGGAGCCGCGCGTGGCTCCGGCCCACCACGTGCATACCAAGCTGATGACCTGGGTCGCCTTCGATCGCGCGGCGCGTCTCGCGCCGCTCTTCGGCGACGCGCGCGCAGAGCGCCGCTGGACCCGCGCGCGCCAGAACCTGCGCCGCGAGATCCTGGAGCGTGGCTACGACGAGACCGCGGGCAGCTTCGTGAGTGCCTACGGCGAGAAGAGCGTCGACGCCACACTGCTGCTCTTCCCCAGCTACGGCTTCCTGGCGCCCAACGATCCGCGGGTGGCGAGCACCATCGACCGCATCCAGGCCGAGCTGCGCGCAGGTCGTTTCCTGCGCCGCTACGACGCGCCCGACGGCATCGACGCCGGCGAGGGCGCCTTCGTCCTGTGCGGTTTCTGGCTGTCCGAGGCGCTCGCGCTTGCCGGGGCGCTGGACGAGGCCATGGACGTCTTCCACGCCCATGTGGAGGCGGCCAACCACCTGGGCCTGCTGGCCGAGGAGGTGGATCCCGCCAGCGGCGCTCCGCTCGGCAACTTTCCCCAGGCGTTCAGCCACCTGGGCCTGATCCAGGCGGCGGCGCGCCTCAACCTGGCCCTGCGCCAGCGCGACGAGGGCCTCGACGCGCCACCGCGCCTGCCCTTCGATCCCCCGCAGCTGGATTGAGCGCGCGTCCGTCGGAGCGAGCGGGAAGATCGATGGATCCGGAATGCGCGGGGTGGGAAGGGATGGAGGCCCGGGCCGGAATCGAACCGGCATAAACGGATTTGCAGTCCGCTGGCTAAGCCATTCACCCACCGGGCCTCGGCGGGGGCGGAACATAGCAGAAGGCCACCCTTTGGGCGGTGTCCGACGACCCGCTAGCGTCCCGCCGATGCACTACGCGTGGGTGTTCCTCGGGGGCGGAGTCGGCGCCGCGTTGCGCTTCGCGCTGGCGAGCGCGGTCCAGGCGCGGGCCGGCGCAAACTTTCCGTGGGGCACCTTCGCCGTGAACGCCGTCGGCTGTCTTGCCATCGGGTTGCTGGCCACCTGGACCGAGGAGCGGGAGCTGGGCGGCGAGAACCTGCGTCTGTTCCTGCTCGCGGGTGTGCTGGGCGGCTTCACCACGTTCTCGACCTTCGGCCTGGAGACCTGGCGACTGATCGAGCTCGAGGCCTGGGGTGGCGCCGCCCTGAATGCCGCTGGCAGCGTGGTGGTGTGCGTGGCCGCCGTGGTGGCTGGTGTCGCGATCGGCCGCGCCGTCTGAGGCGCTAGGACTCCGCCCGCTCGAGGGGCTGCAGTCGTCCCCCCAGCCGCAGGGCCGGACCGTCGGGCCCCTCTTCCGCCGCCAGCAGCAGCTCCGCCTGGGCCGACTGGGAGAAGCGCGCCGGCAGGCCGCCCTCCACCAGCTGGCGCTTCACGGTGCAGAGCCAGGCGCCGTCGTAGGGCGACGGGCGCAGGCTCGCCACGTCCAGCGGCTCTTCGCTGCGATCCGACAGCACCAGCGTGCCGCGCTCGGCATCGACGCTGCGCACGAAGAAGCCCGCCTCCTCCACCTCCACCTGGCCGCGGAAGCGGCCGATCTGGACCACGTACACGCCCTCTTCGGGCAGGTACACCACCGAGCGTTCGAAGAGGAGGCGCAGCTTCTCGTTCGCGAAGGGCTGGCCTTCGTGGCTGAAGCGACCGTTGCGGTGCAGGACCAGACCGAAGGGGCGGAGCGGCGGGGGACCGGGCGCGCTCGGCACGGGCGGGGCTCAGGCCCCGGGCAGGGGCTCGGGCTCGGCGCTGCCGTCGGGCTTCACCCGGAACGCGCCGAGGAAGTCGTAGCGGTGCCAGAGCACGACCCGCTCCACCTGGCCTCCCGAGCGGTAGACCCACTTCTCGTTCCAGCGCACGCCGTGTTCGTCGCGGGTGCGCGGGTCGTTCACGCTGCCCACCTGATCGGTCGGCGCGCCGAGGAGCTTCCAGACCTGGCGACGGGTGACCGGCTCGTCGCTCACCGGTCGCACTCCCCGCCGATCATGTTGATGAAGTCGAAGGTCGGGATCAGGTCGGCGAGCATCGAGCCGCGCAGCATCAGGGGCATCGGAGCCAGGTTGATCAAGCTGGGCGGCCGGCAGCGTACCTTCCAGGGCACCGCGGTTCCGTCGGAGACGACGTAGAAGCCGAGCTCTCCGTTGGCCGACTCGATGGCGTGGTAGGCCTCGCCGGCGGGCACCAGCGGGCCCTCGGTCACCGCCTTGAACTGCTGGATGAGCTCTTCCATGCGGTTGAAGACGCGCCCCTTGGCCGGCCAGCGCACGCGGGGATCGTCCACGTTCACCGGACCGGCGCCGATCCGTTCGAGCGCCGTCAGGCACTGCTCCACGATCCGCAGGCTCTGGTGCATCTCCTCGACGCAGACCAGGTAGCGATCGTAGTTGTCGCCCATCTCGCCGATCGGGACGTCGAAGTCCACCTCGCCGTACTTCAGGTAGGGCTCGTCCTTGCGCACGTCGAGCGGTACGCCCACCGAGCGCAGGATCGGGCCGGTGACGGCGTACTTCAGGCAATCCTCTTTCGAGATCACGCCGGTGCCGCGCAAGCGGTCGACGAAGAGACGGTTGCTGGTGACGACGTCGTCGAAGTCGGCCAGCAGCTCGCGGATGCGCGCGATGCTGCTGCGGCACTGCTCGGGGAAGCCGGCGGGCATGTCGTGTTTCACACCGCCGAGCCGCACGTAGTTCGAGGTCACCCGGGCGCCGCAGAGCGCCTCCTGGAGATCCCAGGTCAGCTCGCGGGCCTGGATGCCGTAGAGGAAGGGCGTCATCGCCTGCAGCTCGAGACAGGCGGCGCCGGTGCGGGTGAGGTGGTCACCCAGGCGCGAGAGCTCGCCGGCCAGCGTGCGCAGCCACTGGCAGCGCTCCGGCGTGTCGAGATCGAGCAGCTTCTCCACCGCGAGGCAGTAGCCGATGTTGGCCAGGATCGCCGAGTTGTAGTTGAGGCGATCGGTGTACGGGATGGCCTGGTACCAGGTACCGCTCTCGCACTCCTTCTCGAAGCCGCGGTGCAGGTAGCCCACCTGGATGTCGAGATC
>JBFGIM010000113.1:0-9536 GCA_041577695.1 Myxococcota bacterium
CCGTCACGCGATACGTCTGGATTGTGCCAATAAAACAATTCCGGGAATCCATCCAGTACTCGAGCTGGGTAACCCTCAGGCGGCCTGGGCTCAATCAGTGCCATCAGGATGCCAATAGCATCGTCAAAAGTCCTGCTTCGCCGGTGCAGGCCAGCACCACGTCGGCCGCGCGGGCCGCGCCCGCGGGCGTCCCTGCCCGCGCCCCGCCGTGCTCGGCAACCCAGGCCTCCGCCACCGTTGCCGTCCGGTTCCAGACCGTGACCCGGTGTCCGGCCCGGGCCAGGTGGCCGGCCATGACACCGCCCATGGCGCCGAGGCAGAGGAAGGCGACTCGTTCGCTCATGTCCGTTCCTCCCTCGACGCGGCCGCGGGGCTCAAGCGCCGGGCACCTGCGCGAGATCGGCGCACCAGCTGGTGCGGCGTTCGATCTCGACGCGGATCAATGCGGGTGCGCCCCGGAACAGCGGGGTGTCGCGGTACTGCGGATACTTGTCGCGCAGGGCCCGTTCGGCGCGTCGCTCGGCTTCGCCCTCCGCCCCGCGCAGCGAGCCCTGGCCCTCGAGACGCACCCACCAGAGCTCGCGCCAGTCCTCGGAGTAGTGGTCGAGGAGGAGCGTCACCCTCGGGTCGCTCCGCAGGTGCCGCACGCGCGCCAGCTCGCCGCCCGCCTTGGGCTTGCCGTCGACCCCAGTCCAGATGGCGCCATCGCAGGCGGCGAAGACGATCGGCACCACGTGCGGTCGCCCCCCGGCGCCGACCGTGGCCAGGCGCGCCACGGGCCAGCGCGTCAGCAGCTGGTCCACCTGATCGTCGGTCAGTCGCGGCATGGCCCTCGACCCGACGTGATAGCATGCTCGAAGCCGTCGATGGAACGCATCCTCTCCCTGCTCCCGAGCACCACCGAGCTGGCCGCAGCGCTGGGCCTGGGCGATCGGCTGGTCGGTCGCTCGCACGAGTGCGACGTGCCCGCAGCGGTGGCTCGCCTGCCCGCGGTGACCGAGCCGCGGATCGATCCCGCCGCGCCGAGCCACGTGCTGGACGAGCGGGTCAAGGCGCTGGTCCGAGAGGGGCTCTCGATCTATCGCGTCGACGCCGAGCGGTTGCGCGCGCTGCGGCCCGACGTGATCCTGACCCAGACCCAGTGCGAGGTATGCGCCGTCACGCCGCGCGACCTGGAGGCGGCACTGGGCGAGTGGCTGGGGGCCCCGCCCCGGCTGGTGGCGGTGCACCCCGAAACGCTGGACGACGTGCTCGACGACTTCGTGCGCGTCGCCGAAGGCTGCGGGGTAGGCGAGCGGGGTCGCGCGCTGCGGACGGAGCAACGCGGCCGCATCGAGGTTCTCAGCGACCGGGCCCGGCGGGCCGCGACCCGGCCGCGCGTCGCCTATCTCGAGTGGATCGATCCGCTGATGGGCGCGGGAACCTGGATTCCCGAGCTGGTGAGCCGCGCCGGCGGGGAACCGGTGCTGGCGCGGACCGGCGGGGACGCCGCCTGGTCCTCCTGGGCGGAGCTGCACGATGCCGATCCGGACGTGGTCGTGATCGGACCGTGCGGCTTCGATCTGGCGCGCACCCGAAGCGAGCTCGCACCGCTGGTCGCAGCGGCGGAGTGGCCGCAGCTGCGGGCCGTGCGCGACGGACGCGTGTTCCTGGTGGACGGATTCCTGCACATGAGCCGACCCGGCCCGCGCATCGCCGAGTCGCTCGAGATCCTCGCCGAGCTGCTGCACCCGGACCTCTTCGACCTCGGCTACGAAGCGAAGGGGTGGGCTCCCCTCTAGGCACACTTCCCCGGGGTGAATTCAGCCCGCCCCGACAGACGGCCGCAGCCCTTCCCAACGCCGTCAAGAGAGGCGCTCCTCCGGCCGATTCCCTCAGCCGGGGGACGGGCGCTTGAATACCTATCTGCTGGTACCGCTCACGGCCTGCGTCACGTGCGCCCTGCTGGCGGCGGCCATCCTGGCCCGCGACCACCGGCACCGGGCCAATCGCGTGGCGGCGCTGCTGGCGGTGGGCGGCCTCTGGTGGTCGTTCATGGAGGTGCTCTGGAACAGCGCCCACGACCCGGCCACCGCCCTCACGCTGGTGCGCTGGTCGGCGTTGGGCTGGTTCGCCTGCGGCCCCCTGCTGCTGCACTTCTCGCTCGAACTGACCGGGCGCCCCAGCGGTCGGCTACAGCGCTTGCTTCCGGCGCTCTACGCCGTGTCCTTCGTCTTCCTGGTGATCGATCTGGCGACCCCGTGGTTCCATACCGGCGTCGTGCGCACACCCTGGGGCTGGGGGTACGAGTTCGGAGCCGCCTACCCGCCCTTCCTCGCCTTCACCATGGGCTGCGCGACGATCGCACTCGCCCTGGCGATCCGGACCTTCCGCGCCTCCCTGACTGGAGCGGAGCGCCGCCACGCGGGCCTCGTGATGGTGGGCGTCGCCTTTCCGTTGACGATCTCCTCGGTGACCGATGGATTGCTCCCGATGTTCGGTCACCAGGTTCCCCACTACGGAACCGCCTCCTTCACGGTGCTGGCCGCAACGATCGCCTGGAGCTTCTACCGCTACGGCTACTCGCTGCTGCTCCCGAAGGATTTCGCGCCGCAGATCCTGGCGGCGCTCCCGGACGGCGTCGCGCTCCTCCGCCTCGACGGCAGCATCCGGTCCGCCAATGCCGGCATGGCACGCATCACCGGGCACGCCGAGCGAGAGCTCGAGGGACGCGACGTCGCCAGCCTGTTGCCATCGCTTCCGCTCGACGCCGGGCACGAGGTGCGCGAGTTCGAATGCAACCTCATCGCCAGGTCGGAGCCGATTCCCGTGGTGATCTCCACTTCCTGGCTGCGCGACAAGCAGGACGATCCGATCGGGGTGATCCTCCTCGTCCGCGACCTGCGCGAGGTGACCACGCTGCGCAGCCACCTGATCACGTCGGGTCGGCTGGCGGCGGTCGGCCAGCTCGCCGCAGGCATCGCGCACGAGATCAACAACCCGATCGCCTTCATCCACGCCAATCTGAGCGCGATGCGGTCGCTGCCGGAAGCCGTGCTGGAGAAGCTGCCCGCCGAGGCCGCCGAGCAGATCGCGGCACCGCTCGCCGAAGTGGAGGCGATGATCGACGAGAGTCTGGAGGGCGTGGAGCGGGTGGCCGGCATCGTTCGGGACGTCAAGAGCTTTGCCCACGCCGGGGGCGGACGCGAAGAGGTGGACCTGAACGAGCTGCTGGACGGCGTGCTGCGCATGGCCACGCCGCAGCTCCATCGCGGGGCCCGGATCGACCGGCACTACGGCGTGGTGCCGACGGTGCGTGGCGCTCCACAGGAGCTCAAGCAGCTGTTCCTGAACCTCCTGATCAATGCATCTCACGCGGTGTCGTCCGATCAGCCGATCCGGCTCACCACCAGCTGCGCGCGCGGCTCGCGGGTGCAGGTGCGCGTCGAGGACGAGGGATGCGGCATCCCGCCGGAGCTGCTGGGACGCATCTTCGACCCGTTCTTCACCACCAAGCCGGTGGGCGAGGGGATGGGTCTGGGTCTCGCCATTTCGCACCAGATCGTGCGCAACCATGGCGGCGAGCTCACGGTCGTTTCGGAACCGGGCCGCGGTACCTGTTTCTGCGTGGAGCTGCCGGCCGGGCGCGACTAGCGATCAGCGCGGGGCCGGCGCGGTATTGGCCACCCGGTCCGCCAGGATCCGGCTCAGATTCCGGTAGACCTGGGCGCCGGTCCGCGGATAGCGCCGCTGCAAGCGCGCCAGGTCCTCGTTGGTGAAGCGCATCAGCCGTACGTCGGTCTCGGCGTGGACGTCGGCGGTGCGGCGCCCGCGCAGCAGGGCCACTTCGCCCAGCACGTCACCGCGCACGGCGGTCGAGAGCTGCAGGCGCCCGTCGGCGGCCGGCACGCTCAGCGCGAGGGTGCCGTCGATCACCACGAACATCTCGTCGCCCTCGGCACCGATCTCGATCAGATGGTGGCCGCGCGGGAAGGACTGGAGGCTGGTCATCAGCGCGACGATGCGCGCCTGGGTCTTGCGCAGACCCGCGAAGAGCGGAATCGAGTGGTGGGGATCTTCGCCCAGATCGAGGCTCAGCACGTCCCACAGCGTGACGATGCGCATGCGCGCCGCCAGCGCGGGGGTGAAGGTGACGTCCACCAGCCAGGCGAAGGCCAGGGTCGAGGCCGCCAGTACGCCGAAGTCGACCTGGCTGCGGAGCTGGCTGAAGATCAGCACCAGGAACCCGACGCAGAGAGCCAGGCTGGTGTAGGTCACCGGGGGCCCCACGCTGCGCAGGGCCTCGATCACGCCGCGCTCCTCGTCGGCGGCGCGCTTGGCCGTCCGGCTGAAGCGCGCCAGGAAGTGGATGGTGTCGTCCACCGCGATGCCCAGCACCAGGCAGGCCACCAGGCCCGTGGTGGTGTTGAGCGTCACTCCACTCCATCCCAGTACGCCGAAGTAGACCAGCACGGGCAGCGCGTTGGGGACCAGCGCGTAGAGCCCCACCCGCAGCGACGTGAAGAGCAGCGCCAGGATCACGTAGATGATCGCGAAGGCGGTCGCGAGGCTGAGCGCCTGTCCCAGCGCGATGTCGTCGGCAGTGCGGGCCAGCAGCACCGCGTTGCCGGTGGTGCGGCCGACCAACGGCTGCGGCAGTGTCGCCAGATGGGCGTCGATCCGGTCGAGCAGCGCCGACACGTGACCGGAATCGCTGACCCGGGCCCGCACCAGGACGCTGACGGTCTGGTACTGGGAGTCGACGAAGCGCTCCAGCTCCTCGTTGCCGCCGAAGAAGAGCAGCTGCGCCACCAGCCGGCGCGAGTCGGGAATGCTCAACGCGGCGGGGTCGTCGCCCCGGAAGGCGCGGTGGATCAGCATCACGTGGTCCACCAGGGACGTGGTGCCGCCGATCTCCGGCTGGGCCTCCAGCCAGGATTGGAGCCGCTGCATCGCCAGCAGGTTGGCCGGCTCCTTGAACGCGTCCACGTCGGGCGCCTCGAGCACCACGTGGAAGGCGTTGGCCCCCTCGAGCGTCTCGTTGAGGGCGTCGAAGTCGCGCCGCAGCCGACTGTCCTCGCGGAAGTTGCCGATCACCTCGGTGCTGATCTGGATCCGCGTGGTGCCCCAGGCTGCCAGCAGCGCCACGCCGAATCCCACCAGCACGATGATGCGACGGCGGCGCAGGTCGAAGCGCGCCAACCGCTCGAAGACGGTGCCGAGGCGCCGCGAGACGTCACCGGCGAGGCGGGGCTCGGGCCGTGGCAGGCACTGCAACAGCGCCGGCGCCCAGGTCAGCGCCACCACCGTGGTGAAGAGTGCGCCCAGCGCGCTGTAGACGGCGAACTGGCGTATCGCGTCGAGGCGGCTCGTCGCCAGCGACGCGAAGCCGGCCGCCGTGGTCAGGCCGGTCAGCACGACCGGCAGCCATTCGTCGCGCAGCGCCTGCAGCGCGGGTGTCTCGCTGTGCGCCAGCGCATCGTAGTACCCGGAGAGCACGTGAACCGCATAGGCGAAGCCCACCACCAGGATCAGCGAGGGCACCACCACCGTCACCAGATTGAAATCGCTGCCGTAGGCCGCGGCCACGCCGAGGGTCCACGCAAGGGCGATGCCGATCGTCGTCATCGGGACGATCACGCCGCGGAGCGATCGGAACGACCAGAACGCGATCAGCGTCATGGCCAGCGTGGCCAGCGGAACCACCACCTGCAGGTCCTCGAGCACGGTGCGCGTGGTTTCGGCCTTGACGTGGGCGCCTCCGGAGACCCAGATCGAGATGTCGCCGCTCTCCTCCTCGGCGATGGCGCGAACGCGCGGGTCGATGCCGCGCTGGTAGAACTCGCGTTCCGGCATGTCGTGCAGGTAGACGATCAGCGCCGTGGCGCGGCCGTCGCGCCCGACCAGGTTGCCGGCGTAGACCGGGTTGTCGAAGACTGCGCGGCGCACCGCAGCCGATGCCTCCGCGGTTCCCGGCACCTCGTCGTAGAAGGGCCCGACGTGGAGCTCGCCGTCGGTGCCGTGGACCCACAACGCGTTGGCCAGGCTCAGGACGTGGTGCACGCCCTCGATCTCTTCGATGCGTTCGGTCATGCGCGCGATGGCGCCCAGCCGCTCGGGCGTGAAGACGTCGTCGGCCACGAGGCCGACCATCACCGTCTCGTCGCTGCCGAAGATGCGGCGGGCCCGGTCGTAGAAACGCCGGTCGTCGTCGTCCCGGGGCAGCATGCTGTCGACCGAGGGATCGACGAAGATCTGGATCTCGCCGCTGCGGAAGTCCACGATCCGGCTCGCCGCCAGCAACGTCAGACCCGCGACGGCGGCGATCACCCAGATGGGGTGATCGATGACGACGCGCAGCAGCCGCTCCACGCTCGCTAGTCCGTTCGCGACTCGAGGGCGCGGACGGTGAAGCGGCTGCGGGGAATCTCGACGTCGAGCTCCACCGCGTCGACGATCAGCTGCGTCTCGGTGTCGTCGCGCACGTCTCGCATGCGCTGGCGCAGGGCAATCCAGCTCTTCCCGCGGCGCTCGATCGAGTCGTCCTCGATCCGGAGCACCTTGCGCAGCTTGTCGCCGTGCTCGTAGTACTCGACCCGGAGCGCCAGGCACATCCCCTTGTCGATGTACGAGACGACGCGCTCGATGTCGGACTCCGAATCCTCCTCCCGGCTCGCCTCGGTCACGTAGGCGCTGCGCCCACCGACCTCGGCGTCCGCCAGGCGCCGCACCCGGTTGTCGTCGGCCAGGCCCTGGAGCCGCTCGAACTGCTCGTAGGAGAAGTCGCTTCCGAACATCGAGCCCGAGGCCATCCGGCCCGATACGCGGCGCACCCGCTGGAGCTCCGGCAGATACATGAAGATGTCGTTGGGGGCGTCGGATTTCTCGATCATCAGCATGCCGGCGCCCTGCAGGTCCAGGGGCTTGCGGAACCGCATCATCACCTGGGAGCGGTCCGCGTCGACTCGCCTCCAGAAGACCTTTGCCTGGGAGGTCGACTGCCTGCCGAGGCGATCGGTCGAGATCATGCGGAAGGTCTGGACGCTGCTGTGGCTCGGCAGGTTGGCGTCGACACAGTCTTCGATCTCCTCGACCGTTTCGAGCTCGCCACCCACAGCGACCAACGCCCACAGGAGCGCGACCGCGGGGAACCACCACTTCATCGCATTCCCCCGCATGCGGATCGGGCGAAAGCTTACACGGAATCGGTGAAGAGAGCCGTTCCGCGCTTCACAGCGCCTCGACGCGCGCGGCTTCGACGCGCGCGAGCAGGGCCTCGGCGTCGCTTCCATCGTCGGGGAAGACGGCGTAACCGCTGCGGAACTCGGCCCGCGCCCCCGCTGCGCCGAGCGCGCCGCGGGCCGCGCGACCCAACGCCGCCAGCAGGTCCGACACATCGCTCTCGGGCTCGGGCACCAGCGCGACGAACGACCCCGGAGCGGTGCGCACCAGGGTATCGAAGGATCGGAGCTCCAGACGCAGTGCATCGGCGATGGCGCGCGCCTGCTCGGGGCTCGGCCCGGACCCGCCGGCGTCCTGCTCGAGGCGCAGCTCGAGCAGCGCGAGTCCGTGACCGCCCGAGCGCGAGCGCTCGATCTCGGCATCCAGCCGCTCGCGCAGGTGCACGGCGGTCGGCAGGCCGGTCTCGGCATCGAAGCGATCGCTCCCGCCGCGGGCGGCCGGCCGCTCACCGAGTAGCAGCTGGACGTGCTGTGCCAGATGGAGCAGTGCCGCCTCGTCCTCGGCATCGAAGCACTCGCCGAGCCAGGGCTGCTCGGTCACCTTGCCGAGCACCGAGAGACAGCCGATCACCCGGCCCTCGCGCAGCAGTGGCTGGACCAGCGCGGTGCCCGCAGCGGAACCCGCCCCACCGAGCTCGGGATCGGCCGAGAGGTCGGTGACCCGCACGGACCGGCGCTGGCGGATCGCCGTGCGCGCGAGCTGGCGCTCGGCGGCCAGCAGCGGTTCGCGGCGCCACTGGCCCACCCCGGTCCACGCCGCGATGCGGAAGCGCCCCCGTCCGGGGTCGGCCAGGCGCAGCACGGCGTCCTGGGCCTCGAGGACCGAAGCCGCGGCCGCCGTCACCCGCTCGGGCAGCTCGGTTTCGCTGCACTCGCTCAGTGCGGTGAAGAGTCCAGAGAGCCAGGCGCTCCGCTGGGCCTCACGCTCGAGGCGGGCTGCCCGCAGCGCTCCCGCGAGCTCCGGACCGAGCATCCGTGAAACCGCGCGCAGCTGCTCGCAACACTCGTCGAGGGCGTCTTCGGCGACGCCGCCCTCGACCACCAGCACCCCACGGCTCGACTCCTGCTCCATCAGGGGCAACGCGGCGTAGAGCGAGCGCTGCGGACCTTCGGGGGCCACCAGGATCTGCGCCTGGCGCGCCGCGGCGGCGCGGCCGGCCACGCCCCGGCCGCGCTCCAGCTCTTCTCGCACGCCCAGCGGGTCGATGCCCTGGGAGGAGGCCTGGAGCACCCATCGCTCGAGACCGGCGTCGTTCAGATAGATCCGGGCCACCGCGTCCTCGAGCTGGTCGGCGACGAAACGGCACACGGCCTCGAGCCGGGTGCCCAGCGCACCGCGCTCGGCCAGCAGGTGTCGCACCCGCGATTCGGCGCGCAGCTCGGCCGATTCGCGCAGCAGGTGATGGTACTCGTCGGCCCGCGCGATGAGTCGCGCGTCGAGGCGCGCCAGCTCTTCGACGAAGGCCACGTCGGCGTCGCCGAAGGCGTCGCGGCGCCGGCCGTGAGACAGGTTGAGCACGCCGATCACGTGGTCGTCGTGGACCAGCGGTACCGAGACCGCGGACTCGACGTCGAAGCGCTCGCGCGTGATCTGGTAGCGGCTGCGGTCGGCACGGCCGTGAAGGACGATCGAACGTTCCGCGGCGAACGCGCGCCCAGCGATGCCCTCGCCGGGCGCCACGCGGATCTCGGGGATGAGCGCGGCCTCGATGCCGATCGCCACCTCCACCCGCAGCGAACGCGATTCCGGCTCCCACAGCATCAGCGATCCGCGGTCGGCGCCGGTCGCCGTGACGGCGACCTGAAGCACCCGGTTCAGCAGGGCGCGCCGATCGAGAGTCAGGTGGTACGACTCGAGCACCTCGCGCAGCGCATTGAGCAGGTCGGGCTGGCTGAACGCATCGGCGGGGCCAAAGGCGTACAGGAGACGCGCCAGCATCGGGGTGGTCAGCTGTACGTCGTGCGCCTTGGCGAGACGGCGCCGATGCTCGGGCGCCGCGTCGGCGTCGATCACCGCCGCCAGACCCGGCGTGGCCAGCGCGGCTTCCAGGTCCCCGCTCACCCGGTCGGCCAGCTCGGTGGCGAGGCGTGGGGCGACGGCGCGCAGGCCCGCCAGGGCGGCCTCGCGGTCGGTGGAGACCACCGCACACACCTCCACGTCGGGATTGGCCTCGAGCAGCGGGATCAGCTCGAGCCCCTCCGGCGCGTGTCCTGCGATGATCAAACGCTTGCGCACGATGGCCCCGGGTCTAGCAGGCTGGGGCCGGTCGCCGACAGACCCCCCCGCTCGACCCATCGGGCGGCCGGCTCGCCGAC
>JBFGIM010000114.1:0-9529 GCA_041577695.1 Myxococcota bacterium
GCGAGCGGGTCCACCTGCACATCACCAACGTGGAGCAGGCCAAGGACGCGACCCACGGCTTCGCGATCGGCTCGCACAACATCAACGTGAGCCTGGAACCGGGCGAACACTCGAACGTCTCGTTCGTGGCCCGGCGGTCGGGGGTCTACCCGCTCTACTGCACCGAGTTCTGCTCGGCGCTCCACCTCGAGATGGCCGGCTATCTCCTGGTCGAGCCCAACTGATCCGGTGAGGCGGCGGGCGGCTGCGGCGCTCGTCGCCGCCTGGGCGGCGACGGGTGCCCCGGCAGCGGGCGCGCCTGTGGATTGTGTGGCGCTCGAGACCGGCTCGGACCTGGGCGCGGCCCTGGCGGCGGCGGAGCCCGGGGCGGCGCTGTGCCTGGCGCCGGGGACCTGGAACGGGCCGCTTCGCCTGGAGCGGGCGGTGACGCTCTGGGGCCCGCCCGAGGCGGTGATCCGCTCCCGGGGCGAGGGCAGCACCGTCACAATGTCCGCACCGGGGAGCGCCCTGCTCGGCGTAACGGTGGACGGCAGTGGCGGGCGATTCGACCTGCTCGACGCCGCGGTCCGCGTCGAGGCCGACGACGTGCGCGTCGAAGGCGTACGGATCCGACACGCACTCTTCGGAATCCTGGTCGAGCGCGCTCACCGCGTGGTGCTCCGCGACAACACGATCCAGGGCGACCCCGAGCGGCCGCTCGGACTGCGCGGAGACGCCATCCGGATCTGGGAGGTTCGCGACTCGCTGATCGAGGGCAACCGAGTGCGCGATTCGCGCGACCTGGTGGTGTGGTATTCGCCGGGCAATCGGATCGTCGGCAACCAGGTGGACCGGGGCCGCTATGGCACGCACCTGATGTACAGCCACGACAACCTGCTCGAGAGCAACCGCTACGATGCCAACGTGGTGGGTATCTTCCTGATGTACAGCCGCGACGTCGCCGTCCGCGGCAATCAGATCGCCCGCTGCTCCGGGGCCGCCGGGGTGGGCCTGGGCGCCAAGGAGTCGGGCAACCTGCGCATCGAGAACAATCTCTTCGTCGCCAACCAGATCGGGGTCTATCTCGACACGAGCCCGCTGGATCGGAATCACTGGAACCACTTCGAGGGCAACGGCTTCCACCTGGGCGACGCGGCCGTCGTCTTCCACGGCGGGGCGCAGCGGAACCGCTTCGAGGGCAACCGCTTCCGGGACAATCGCAGCCCCGTCCGGGTGGAAGGGCGCGGCGACGCGCGGGACGCGCTGTGGCGCGGCAACGACTTCGACGACTACGTCGGCTACGACCTGGACGGCGATGGCACCGGCGACGTTCCCTACGAGCTGCGCAGCCTCTCGGGCGAGCTGGTGAACCGCCAACCGGCGCTCGCCCTCTTCCGCGGCTCGCCGGCTTTGACCCTGGTGGAGCTGGTGGGTCGCGTCGTACCGCTCTTCCAGCCCACGACGCTTCTGGTCGATCCCGAGCCGCGCGTGGCGGATGCACGGGGGGACGCCTTTGCACATTGAGGCGCGGGGCGTGACGCGGTACTTCGGCGACGTCCGGGCCCTCGACGGCGTCACCTTCTCCATCGCAGCGGGAAGCCGGGTGGCGCTGGTGGGCCCGAACGGCTCCGGCAAGTCCACCCTCAACCGCATCCTGATGGGACTGCTCGGCTACGACGGCGAGCTGCGCATCGGCGGACACGCCCCGGAGCGCGCGCGGCTGGAGCCGACCCATCGCATGGCGTACGTGCCCCAGACCCCGCCCAACCTGGCCGCTCCGGTCGGCGAGCTGGTGGGGGCGCTGACCGCCGTGCGCGGCATGCCGCGCGAGGCGGTGGCGGAAGTGGCAGCGCAGCTCGAGCTCGACGTGGCGGCCGTGGCAGCGCGGCCCTTCCGCAGCCTGTCGGGCGGCATGAAGCAGAAGCTGCTGGTGGCGTTGGCCCTGGCGACGCGTCCCGACCTGCTGATCCTGGACGAACCCACCGGGAGCCTCGACGCCCGCAGTCGCGAGCGTCTGATGCCGCTGGTTGCCGAGCACGCCTCGGCGGCGACGCTGCTGCTCTGCTCCCACAGACTCGAAGAGGTCCGGCAGCTCGTCGACCACGTGCTCGTGCTCCAGGAGGGGCGCCTGGCCTACGACGGTCCCGCGCGCGATTTCCTCGAGACCTCCACGCGCGCCCTGGTCGAGGTCTCCTCGCACTCGGAGGCGGCGGCGGCCTGGCTGCTCGAGCGCGGGTTCCGGCGCGTGGCGGATCACCGCTGGGTGCGTCTCGCCCAGCGCGCGGAGAAGCGCGAGCTGCTCGAGGCGCTGGTCAAGGACCTCGCGCCCGAGCTCGAGGACGTCAACGTGCGCGACCTCGAATGGCTCGAGGTCGGAGATGGATCCGGTGATGACGAAGCGTAGCCGTCGCGGCGGTACGGTGGTGCTGGTGTTGCTCGCCGTCGCGGCTTTCGCGCTCGCCGTGCTCCGGGGCCAGCAACCGCCGCAGGGCCCGGTCGAGCTGGCCTGGGACCGTGAACGCTGCGCCCACTGCCGCATGCTGGTCTCCGAGCCGGGTTTCGCCGCGCAGCTGCACACGGAGGCGGGAGACGTGCATGCCTTCGATGATCCGGGCTGCCTGATGCTCTGGTCCGCACGGCACGCGGATCCGGTCACCGGGATCTGGTTCCACCACCTCGATCGGGACCGCTGGCTCGCGGCGGACGAGGTCGTCTTCGTGCCGGCCGAGCCGACGCCGATGGGCTACGGGCTCGGCGCCCGAGAGCGCGGCGAGGCGATGGGTCTGTCGCTGGCAGAGGCGCGGCGCGACGTCGCGGCGCGCGAGGCGGCCCGCCTCGCGCGGGGAGGTGACGCCGGTGCCCCGTGATCTCCTCGCGGTCGCCCGCCTCGATTGGGCCGAGGTCCAGCGCAGCCGCTGGCTGTGGGTGGCGCTGGGCCTCTATGCCGGACTCGCCGGGCTCTTCGTCCTGGTGGGGCTGCGCGAGTCGAACGTGCTCGGCTTCACGGGCATGGGCCGGGTGCTCTTCTCGCTCTGCCACGTGCTTGTGCTCGTGCTGCCGCTGGTCGCCCTGGCGGTGACCGGGCAGGTGGTGAGTCGCGCACGCGACGACGGCTCGCTCGAGCTGCTGCTGAGCCACCCGGTTCGGCGCGGCGCCTACCTCGTCGCGGTGACCGGCGTGCGCTACCTGGCGCTCACGGTCCCCCTGCTCGTGTTGATGGCGCTACTCGCCGTGGGCGGCCAGGCCGTGCTGGGCCAGGCCGTCCCGTGGGGCTTCCTGTTGCGCGCATCGGGCGTCTGCGCCGCCCTGCTCTGGGCCTTCACCGCACTCGGCATCGCCACCTCGGCGCGCGTGCGAAGCCCGGCTCGGGCCATGACGTACCTGGTGGTGTTCTGGCTCGCCGGCGTCGCGCTGCTCGACTTCGGGCTGATCGGCCTGATGCTGTCGTGGCGGATCGAGCCGCGCGCCGTCTTCCTGCTGGCCGCAGCGAACCCGGTCCAGGCAGCACGGCTCGCCCTGCTCTCGGTCGCCGAGCCCGAGCTCGGAACCCTCGGCCCGGTGGGCTTCTACCTGTCCACGCGCTTCGGCGGCGGCGCCCTGCTCGCCCTCGGCATCGCCTGGCCGCTCGCCTTCGGCGCGTTGGCCTGGACCTCGGCACTCCGCACCCTGCGCCGCTCGGACGCGGTCTAGCAACAGGAGAGAATCCGGTGAAGACGCTTCTGGAACGCCTCGATCGCACCCTCGGCCAGCCGATCGCGCCGCGCGCCCGCCTGTTGCTGCTGTTGCTGCCGCTGCCGCTGATCCTGACGTTCACCGCGCCGCTGTGGCGGATCCACATGGTGGCGCCGCAGTACCCCTCCGGGCTGGACCTCTGGATCCACACCTACACAGTGGACGGCGATGTCCAGGAAGTGAACACGCTCAACCACTACATCGGCATGCACGCGATCGACCGCGCCGCGCTCTCGGACCTGGACTGGATCCCGTTTGCGATCGGGGCGCTCGTCCTGCTGGTGCTGCGCGCGGCGGTGCTTGGGACGAACCGCTCGCTAGTCGACCTGCTGGCGCTCTTCGTCTACTTCGGCGTCTTCTCGATGGCGCGCTTCGCCTACAAGCTCTGGGTCTTCGGCCACGACCTCGATCCGAAGGCGCCCTTCACGGTGGAGCCGTTCATGCCCGCGGTGATCGGAACCAAACAGATCGCGAACTTCACGACCTCGAGCACGCCGCAGATGGCGAGCGCGTGGCTGATGGTTTTCGGGGTGGGGCTGATCGCGGTGCTCGTGCTCAGCCTGCGCTCCGCCTCGCGGGCGGAAGCGGCCACGTAGCGCCGGCTAGTCGCGGAGCTCGACGGACACGAGCTTGCTCACGCCCTTCTCTTCCATGGTGACACCGTAGAGCACGTCGGCAAACTCGATCGTCGACTTGTTGTGGGTGATCATCAGGAACTGCGACTCCTGGGCGAGCTCGCGCACGATCGTGTTCAGGCGTGCCACGTTGCTGTCGTCGAGCGCTGCGTCCACTTCGTCGAGCAGGAAGAACGGCGACGGGTGCACCTGGAACAACGAGACCAGCAGCGCCAGCGCGGTCAGCGTCTTCTCGCCGCCCGAGAGCAGGCTGACGGCCTGGAGCCGCTTGCCGGGCGGCTGGGCCATGATCTCGATGCCCGCGTCGAGGACGTCCTCGGATTCGGTCAGGGTGAGACTGGCGCGCCCGCCGCTGAAGAGCCGCGGGAAGTTCTCGCGGAAACGCTTGTCCACCGCCTCGAAGGTCTCGCGGAAGCGCTTGCGGCTGGTCCGGTTGATGCGCGCGATCGCCTCGCGCAACGAGTTCACCGTGGTCTCCAGGTCGTCCTTCTGCTCGGTCAGGAAGCGGAAGCGCTCGCCGAGCTCCTCGTGCTCCTCGATGGCGCCGAGGTTGACGTCCCCGAGCGACTGGAGCCGGCGCTTCACGTCCTCGAGATGGCGCGCGCGGTCCTCGCGGGGCAGCGCCACCAGCTCGGCGTCGGAGCTCGACATCGACTCGGGCTCTCCCTCGCCCTCTTCCTCGGGCGTCTCGGAGAGCGGGGCCGGCGGCGGCTTGCTGTCGGCGACCGGCGGCGGCGACCAGCTCGCCAGCTCGACCTGCCAGCGGTCGCGGATGCGCTCGTCCAGCTGTTCCAGGCGCAGCGCCGCCTCGCGCAGCTCGAGCTCCAGGTTCTGCACCGCCTCGCGCGTCGACTGGACCTCACCGCGGTGGCTGCGCAGCGTGTCCTCGATGCGACGCACTTCGCCGGCTCCGACCTCGAATTCGTCCTTGGCCGAGTCGGCGATGGTTCGCAGCCGCTCCTCCTCGGTGAGCAGGGCGGCGAGCTGGCTCTCGGCCTCGCGGCTCGAGGTCGCCAGCGCCTCGCGGCGCTCCTCGATGTCGCCGATCTCGCGCTCCCGGCGCGAGACGAAGTCGGCCGCCGACACCGCCGCCTGGGACGCCCGCTCGCGGGTCTGCTCCAGCCGGTCGCGCTTCTCGCGGCGACCCGTGAGGCTCACCCGCCGCTCGGTCAGGCCGGTATCGAGGCGCTGCTGCTCCCGAACGGCCT
Source organism: Myxococcota bacterium (assembly GCA_041577695.1). Taxonomy (GTDB): domain Bacteria; phylum Myxococcota_A; class UBA9160; order UBA9160; family PR03; genus JASJBO01. The sequence goes on from JBFGIM010000114.1 coordinate 5,555, forward strand.
GCCCGATGCGACCCGAGAGCCCATCGAGCGCCGTCTGTAGCGCCAGCCGCTCGCGGCGCAGCGTCTCGACGCGTGCCGCAAGGTCGGAGCGCTCGCTTTCGAGACCCTCGCCTTCCTGCACCAGTCCGGAGCGTTCGGCAGTGCGACCCTCCTGAGCCTCGCCGAGCGCCTTGACCCGCTCGCGGGTCAGCTCCAGGTCCTTCTCGTGACTGGCCACGGCGAGTGCCGAGGTGTGGTGGCGGTTGCGGAGGTTGTCGAGTTCGTCGCTCGCCCGTTCGCTGGCGACGACGAGCTCGGCGTGCTCCGCCTCGAGCGGAGCCAGCGACTGGTCGAGCTGGGCGACTTCGGCCTCCAGCTCGCGCAGCTCGCGCACGCGCGTGATCGCGCCGCTGGAGGCGCCGCCGCCGCACAGCACGCCGTCGGGTGTCAGCACGTCGCCCCCCGGCGTGACGAAGGTGGCGGGGATGCGGTCGCCGTAGACCTGGATCACCTCGGCCAGGTCGGGCACCAGATTGACGCCGCCCAGCAGCGTGCGGGCCACTCCCTCGTAGCCCGGACTCACCCGGACCCGATCGAGCAACGGCTCGCCCAGCGGCACGAACCCCGCCGGCGCCGGCGCGTTGCGCGGCTCGACCACGAAGACTGCGCCGCCGGCTTCGGCCGCGCGCAGCTCCTGGAGCGCCGAGAGCGCCCCGTCGAGGCGACTGGCCGCAATGGCGCCAGCCCGCGAACCGAGCACCGCTTCCACGGCCCGTTCCACCTCCGGCTCGGCGTCGAGGGCCGCGCGGACCAGGCCGCGCAGGCCGCGGTCGGAGCGCGCCTCGGGGCTGCGCGCCAGCAGATGACGCGTGCCGGCATCGACGTCTTCGCCGCGTTCGAGCAGCTCGCGAAGCGACGCCAGCCGCGCCTGGCGGAGATCACGCTTCTCGCGGGCCTCGCGCACCCGTTCGGCGCTCTCGCGCACGGCCCGAACCGTGGCCTCGCTGCGTTCGAGCGCCTCGCGCTGCCCGCCCATCAAACGGTCGCGTTCCGACAGCAGGTTGCGCAGGCCGTCCTCGAGCCGACGCTGCTCGTCGTCGACGCGGGTAGCTTCGCCGTGCTGCACCTCGAGCGCCTCGTCGGCGCTGCGCAGGCGGCGATTCACGTCCTGGTGGCGCTCTTCGAGCACGGACAGCCGGTCCTCGGCACGCGCCAGCGCGGTCAGTGCATCCACCAGCCGACCGTTGGTCGCCTCGCGTTCTCCCTCGAGCTGCCGGGCGGCCTCGGCCGCGCTGCGCGCCTGGGCCTCGAGGTGGGAGAGACCCTCTCCCTCGCCCTGGAGCTGGGCGTCCAGCTCCGCCCGCTCCGCGGCGGCCTCGCGCTCCTCGGCCTGGGCCACGGCGAGCTGCTCGCGCAGGCGCGCGATCTCTTCTCGGTGCGCCTCGCGGGTGGCGGCCAGCGCGCCGCGCTCGCGCTGCTCGTACTCGATACGGCTCTCGAGCTGCTTGATCTCGCTGCGCAGCGCGAACAGCGACTCGCTGTTCCTCATGGCGGCGCGCTCGCGCTCGGCCAACTCGAGCCTCGCGCGCTCGAGCCCCGCCTCGCGTTCGGAGAGCTGCGCTTCGGCGGCCGTGACGGCGTCGCGCTGGGTCCGGAGACGCGTCTCCCCGGCGGCCCGTTGTTCCGCCAGGGCGCTGCGATCCTCGGCGGCAACCGAGAGCTCGAGCAGGCGCAGGCGCTCCTGGAAACGCTTGTAGCGGGCGGCCTTGCGCGCCTGGCGTTCGAGCGAGGAGATCTGCCGGCGGATCTCGCCGAGGACGTCGCTCACCCGTGTCAGGTTCTGCTCGGTGGCGGTGAGCTTGCGTTCGGCCTCGCGCCGGCGCGCCTTGTACTTCGAGATGCCGGCCGCCTCTTCGAGCATCGCGCGCCGGTCGTCGGGCTTGGCCGACACGATCGAGGCGATCTGTCCCTGCTCGACGATGGTGTAGCCGCGGGTCCCGATTCCGGTGTCGCGGAAGAAGTCCAGCACGTCGCGCAGACGGCACGACGTACGATTGATGCGGTACTCGGATTCGCCGGTCCGGAACAGCCGGCGCGCCACCTGGATCTCGGTGAAGCCGGCGTAGGCCGCAGGGGCGCGTCCGTCGCTGTTGTCGAAGGTGAGCACCACCTCCGCCATCCCGACGCCTTCTCGGCTCTCGGAGCCGGCGAAGATCACGTCCTCCATGGACTTGCCGCGCAGGTGGCGGGGCGATTGCTCGCCCATCGCCCAGCGCATGGCGTCCACCACGTTGGACTTGCCGCATCCGTTGGGGCCCACGATGGCCGTGATGCCCGGCTGGAAGGCCAGGACGCTCTTGTCCACGAAGGACTTGAAACCGTTGATCTGCAGCGATTTGATGCGCAACCGAACCTCTACGCCCGCAGCTCGCGAAGCCGCGGGTTCAGGGGCAAGCAGGGGGAGGGGAGGCCGGTTCGCTTGAGTTGGTACCAACCCGCGGGGAGCTTGGCAAGCGATTCGTGGGCATTTCCCCCTGGGGGTCAGGCCGTGGCGCGACGGCCGGCCACCGCTTCCCGCTCCTCGAACTGGAGCCGGTACAGCCGGTGGTAGGCGCCCCGGCGGGCCATCAGCTCGTCGTGGCTGCCCGACTCGATGACACAGCCGCGGTGCAGCACGTGGATCGTGTCCACGTGCTGGATCGTGGAGAGCCGGTGGGCGATCACGATGGCGGTCTGCCGCTCGAGCAGCTCGTGGAGTCCGCGCTGCACCAGGAGCTCGGTCTGCGGATCGACCGCGCTGGTGGCTTCGTCCAGCACCAGCACCTGGGCTTCGTGGGCCACGGCCCGGGCGAAGGACAGCAGCTGGCGCTGACCGGTCGAGAGATCGCTGCCGCGCTCGCGCAACACGGTCTGGTAGCCGTTGGGCAGGCGCGCGATGAAGGGGTGCGCCGCGACGGCCCGGGCGGCCTGCTCGATGGCCGCATCGTCCGCGGCGGGCCGACCCAGGCCGATGTTCGACGCCACGGTGCCGCTGAACAGGAACACGTCCTGGAGCACCATCGCTACCCGGCGGCGCAGCTCGCGCTGGGGCAGCTCGCGGATGTCGACGCCGTCGAGCAGGATGCGGCCGCGGTTCACCTCGTAGAGCCGGGTGAGCAGCTTGATGACCGAGGTCTTGCCTGCGCCAGTGGCCCCCACCAGGGCCGCGCGCTCGCCCGGGGCCACCCGGAACGAGAGATCGCGCAGCACCCAGTCCTCGCCCTGGTAGGCGAACCAGACGTTCTCGAAGACGACCTCGCCGGGCGCCCTCGGCGCGGGCGCGCGGTCGGTCGCGTCCGCCTCGGCGGTCACGGTCCGGTCCTGGATCTTCGGCTCGGTATCGAGCAGCTGGAAGATGCGCTCGCTGCTGGCCATGGCCGACTGCATCACCGAGAACTTGGCCGAGAGGTCGCGGAGCGGCAGGAAGAAGAGCCGCATCCAGTCCATGAACACGTAGATGGTGCCGAGGGTCACCAGGCTCCAGCCGACGCCGATGATGACCGCGAAGGTCAGATAGTTGGCGACCTCCACGACCGCGAAGAGCGCCGCGTCGTAGCGGATCGAGTCGAGCCAGGCGTCGCGGTGCGCGGCGTTCTGCGCGTCGAAGTCGCGCCGGTTGCGCTCCTCGCGGTTGAAGAGCTGCACCACCTTCATCCCGGTGACGGTCTCCTGGATGGTGGCGTTGATGCGCGCGATCCGGACCCGCACCTTCCGGAACGCCTCGCGGATGCGCCAGCGGAAGACCACGGCGACCACGGCCATCAGGGGCACGACCAGGAAGGTGATGGCCGCCAGCCGCCAGTCGACGAGGAACAGGATGCCTGAACGAATCGAAAAGTTGCGAGTCACGGTCAGCGAGTTGGAAGCCGAATTGGCCTCACTCAGCGAATTGGACGACTCGACGCGTGCCTTGCTGGAAGAAGCTGTGAGCGAATTGCAAGCGACGCTTTCAAAACA
>JBFGIM010000115.1:0-9403 GCA_041577695.1 Myxococcota bacterium
CCGTTCGCGCAGCCCGCGCCAGGCCTGGGCCTCGAGCACCTGCTCGCGCGTGGTCCCGGGCGCCACCTGGTACTCGGGCAGGTGATAGCGGCCGGTCTCCAGCTCGAGATCGCAGCGTTCGGCGATCTCGAGCGTGGCGGCCACCGCCGAGGGGTGGTCGCGGAAGAGCTCCGCCATGTCGTCGCCGTCGCGCACGAAGAATCCGTGGCCGTCGAAGCGGAAGCGCTTCTCGTCGTCCAGGCTGGCGGCCGTGCCGATGCAGAGCAGCACGTCGTGGTGGTCGTGGTCCTCGGCCTCCAGATAGTGGGCGTCGTTGGTCGCCACCAGCGGCAGGCGCAGGTCCGAGGCCATCTTGACCAGCTCGGCGTTCACCTGGTCCTGGGCCGGAATGCCGTGGCGCTGCAGCTCCAGGTAGTAGCGGTCGGGGAAGATCCGCGAGAACTCCTCCGCCCGCGACCAGGCCCGGTCGGGGCTGCCGTCGAGGATCGCGCGGCACACCATCGAGGACAGGCAGCCCGAGGTCGCGATCAGCCCCTCGCTGTGCTCGCGCAGCAGGTCGAGATCGATGCGGGGCTTGTAGTAGAAGCCCTCGAGGTAGCCCTTCGAGACCAGGTAGATCAGGTTGCGATAGCCGGTCTCGTTCATCGCCAGCAGCAGCAGGTGGTTGATGGCGTCGAAGCCGCTGCTGTCGCGCTCGCGCTTCTCCTTGTCGAAGCGCGAGCCCGAGGCGATGTAGACCTCGCAGCCCAGGATCGGCTTCAGCCCGTGATGGCGCGCCTTCTCGTAGAAGTCCACCGCGCCGAACAGGTTGCCGTGGTCGGTCATGGCGACCGCCGGCATGTCCAGCCGGCGAGCCCGCTCGAAGAGCGGGTCGTGCTTGATGGCGCCGTCGAGCAGCGAGTACTGGGTGTGGAGGTGGAGGTGGACGAACGGCCGCGCCATGTCCCCTCACTCCCACTCGATGGTGGCGGGAGGCTTGGAGGAGATGTCATAGACCACGCGGTTGACGCCGGCCACCTCGTTGGTGATGCGGCTGGAGATCCGTGCCAGCACCTCGTGGGGGATGCGCGACCAGTCGGCGGTCATGGCGTCCACCGAGGTGACGCAGCGCACCGCCACGGCGTGGTCGTAGGTGCGCTGGTCGCCCTGCACGCCCACGCTCTGCACCGGCAGGTGCACGGTGAAGGCCTGCCAGATCGAGTCGTAGAGATCGGCGCGGCGGATCTCCTCGATCAGGATGGCATCGGCGCGGCGCAGTGCCGCCAGTCGCTCCGGCGTGATCTCGCCCAGCACCCGGATGGCGAGCCCGGGGCCGGGGAACGGGTGGCGCCCCACCATGCTGTCGGGTAGGCCGAGCTTGCGGCCCACGGCGCGCACCTCGTCCTTGAAGAGCTCGCGCAGCGGCTCCACCAGCGACAGGCGCATGCGCTCGGGCAGGCCGCCGACGTTGTGGTGGGTCTTGATCGTCTGCGACGGGCCGCGCACCGACACGCTCTCGATCACGTCCGGATAGAGCGTGCCCTGCACCAGGAAGTCCACCTCGCCGAGACGGGCCGATTCCTCCTCGAATACCTCGATGAAGAGGTGCCCGATGATGCGCCGCTTCTTCTCGGGATCGGTGACACCGCGCAGCGCCGCCAGGAAGCGTGCCGAGGCGTTCACCACGTGGAGCGGGATGCCGAGTCCCTCGCGGAAGATGTGCTCGACCTCGGCCACCTCGCCTTCGCGCAGCAGGCCGTGGTCCACCAGGATGCAGTGCAGGCGCTCGCCGATCGCCCGGTGCACCAGCGCCGCCGCCACCGAGGAGTCCACGCCCCCGGACAGGCCGCACACGGCGCGCCCCGGGCCCACCTGGTCGCGCACGGCCTCCACGGCCTCTTCGATGAAGGCGTCCATGCTCCACGACTCGCCGCAGCCGCACACGCCGTGCACGAAGTTGGCCAGAAGCGTTTCGCCGCCCTCGGTGTGGACCACCTCCGGGTGGAACTGGATGCCGTAGAGCGGGCGCTCGTCGTGGCGCACCGCGGCGAAGGGCGAGCTCTCGCTCGAGGCCAGCGTGCGGAAGCCGTCGGCCAGCCGCAGCACCCGGTCGCCGTGGCTCATCCACACCGAGCGCTCGGCCGGGGACTCGAGCCCGGCGAAGAGCGGGTCGGCGTGCTCGAGCTTCAGCAACGCGCGGCCGTACTCGCGGTCGTCCGTCGGCTCCACCACGCCGCCCAATGCGTGGGTCATCCACTGGAGCCCGTAGCAGATGCCGAGCACCGGCACGCCCAGCCCGAGCAGGCCCGGGTCGGCTTGGGGCGCGTCGCGATCGCGAACGCTCGAAGGGCCCCCGGACAGAACCAGGCCCGCGGGCCCCCAGGCGCGCAGCTCCTCGAGCGGCATCTGGGGCGGGTGGATCTCGCAGTAGACACCGCGCTCGCGGATGCGGCGCGCGATGAGCTGGGTGTACTGGCTCCCGAAGTCGAGGATCAGGATCCGGTCGCGATGGGTCGAGGGGCTGGGGGCGTTGGATCGGGACACCGCGGCGGTCGCTCTCCTGTTCGGGTCGGGGCTGAACACGCGATCGACGACCGCGCCGGTCGGCGCCCGGCTACTCGAGACGGTAGTTGGGCGCTTCCTTGGTGATGATCACGTCGTGGACGTGGCTCTCCTGGAGCGAGGCCGAGGAGATCCGCACGAAGCGCGCCTTCTCGCGCAGCTCGGCGAGATCCGCCGCCCCGCAATAGCCCATGCCCGAGCGCAGGCCGCCGAGCATCTGGAAGATGTTGCTGGTGAGGCTGCCCCGGTACGGAACGCGGCCCTCGATGCCCTCGGGCACCAGCTTGTTGGCGTCCTCGACGTCGCCCTGGAAGTAGCGGTCGCGGCTGCCGTCGGCCATGGCGCCGAGCGAGCCCATGCCGCGGTAGAGCTTGTAGGTGCGGCCCTGGAAGAGCACGGTCTCGCCCGGCGCCTCGTCGGTGCCGGCGAAGAGCGAGCCGATCATCACGGTGTGGGCGCCGCCGGCGATCGCCTTGACGGCGTCGCCCGAATACTTGATTCCGCCGTCGGAGATCACCGGGATGCCCGCGCGGCTGGCGGTGCGCGCCGCGTCCATCACCGCGGTGAACTGCGGAACGCCGACGCCGGTCACCACCCGCGTGGTGCAGATCGAGCCGGGCCCCACGCCGACCTTCACGGCCGAGACGCCCGCCTTGATCAGCGCCTCGGCGCCCTCGGCGGTGGCGATGTTGCCGCCCACCAGCGGAAGGTCCGGGAAGGTGCCGTGCAGCTCCACGATGGTGTCGAGGACGCCCTGCGAGTGACCGTGGGCGGTGTCCACCATGACCACGTCCACCTCGGCATCCACCAGCGCCTGGGCGCGCTCCAGTCGCTCCGGCCCGACCCCGACCGCGGCCCCGCACAACAGGCGGCCGAGGCTGTCCTTGGCTGCGTTCGGGAAGCGCTCGCTCTTCTCGATGTCCTTGATCGTGATCAGCCCGCAGAGCAGGCCCGACGCGTCCACCACCAGCAGCTTCTCGATGCGGTGGCGGTGGAGCAGCTCCTTGCAGGTCTCCAGGTCGGTGCCCGGCGGCACCGTCACCAGGTTCTCGCGGGTCATGACCTGCGAGATCTCCTGGTCCACGTTGCGCAGGAAGCGGAGGTCGCGGTGGGTCAGGATGCCGGCCACGCGGCCGTCGCGGACCACAGGAACGCCGGAGATGTGGTTGAGCGCCATCACCTCGAGCGCCTCGCCCACGCGCTGGTCGGGCCGCATCGTGATCGGGTCGGCGATCATGCCCGATTCGAAGCGCTTCACCCGCGCCACCTCGGCGGCCTGGGCCTCGGTCGTCAGGTTGCGGTGGATGGTGCCGAGCCCGCCGTTCTGGGCCATGCAGATCGCGGTGCCGTGCTCGGTGACCGTGTCCATCGCCGCCGAAACCAGCGGCATGTTCAACGGAATCTCGCGGGTCAGCTGGGTGCGGAGGCTGACGTCCTTGGGCAGGACCTGCGAGGCCGCGGGCACCAGCAGGACGTCGTCGAAGGTCAGCGCCTCGCGGATCCGGCCGGAGGGACCGCTGCCGTCGCGCTCGGTGTCGTCTCGGAGGGCGTCATCCATGGCTTCACCCGCGGTGTCGCGCACCCCGAAGCCCACGTCCCAGAGCCGGTCGCTCGGTGAGCTCGTACACTGCTGCGTCGCGTCCCATACCTTCGATACTGGTCGCCGTGGGTCGCTGTTGCCGCAGAACCGGTCTGGAGGAGAGCTCGGGGGGCCGAGTTGATGTCGGATTTTAGAGGTGCTTCGAAGCGGGGTCAACCAACGCGGCGAGCGCCGCCCGCGCCTGGACGGCCGTCTCGAGCGCCACAGCCTCCACCAGCCGGCTGGCGACGCGGGGGTGATCCTCGGCCAGGCGATGGTAGTCCTCGCGGCTGAGCCGGTGCACCAATGCCGCCTTCACACACTCCGCGCTGGCCTCGCGCGTTCCCACCGCCACCAGTGCCATGCCGCCCAGGGCCGAGCCTGGACCCACGATGCCGGTCTCGTCGCTGCCCGCGGCGGAGAGCGCGATGCGGCCGGCCGCCACCAGCAGCAATCCGTCGGCCTCCTGGCCCTCCCGAAACAGCGTTTCTCCGGGCGCCAGGCGGAACGTCTCCAGCAGGCCGCCGACGGCCTCGCGCTCCTCGTCGGAGAGTTCCTGGAGCAGGGCGAATCGCTTCAGCTCGCTGAGCTTCACGGCATCAACCTCGCCAGCGCGCCGCGCAGCCCCTCGGACGGGTCCTGGGCTGGATCGAGCGAGAGCCACAGGCACGGGTTCGCACCGTCGCCCGGATCCGCAACCGCGCCGGCGTCCGGCGCCGTCGCGCCGGGGCTGAGCAGGCGGAGCCCGAAGGTGCGTGCCCGCGGCTGCTCGGCCAGCACCTGCTCCAGGCGGTCGAGGCCCTCACTGGGCGAGTCGTCCGACAGCAGCCACACGCCCAGGGCACCGTGGCCCAGCAACGGCCAGATGGGCGCGAAGATCTCGTCCGTCGGCGCCTGCACGAACTCGAGGCCGAACTCCTCGTTCACGCGCAGCCGCGCGATGGTGCCGACGCCGCCGGCGAGCGCCTCGCCGGTGAGCTGCACGCCGGGCAGCTCCGCCAGCACCCGCAGCAGCTCGGTGATCCGCTCGGGCTCGGCCGCCGCAACCACCACCTTGGCGTCGGGCACGGGGCCGCCCTCGGGCTGGCTTCGGCTCAGCCAGCTGCGCAGGCGCCGCACCTGCGCCGGAGCAAAGAGCTGGGTGTCCGACGCCGCCGGGAGCGCCTCGGCCCGCAGATCCACCAGACCGCGCTGCTCCAGGGTCTGGAGGGTCCGCAGCACCTGGTAGTCGGGGAAGCTGCAGCGGTCCACCAGCTCGCGCACGCGGCTGTAGAGCTCGAGAAGCAGCAGCACCTCCTGGGTCAGCGGGTGCACCACGTTGGGCAGCTCTCCGGGACGGACCCGCAGCGCCACGTGGGCGTCGAGCGACGGCAGCTCCTCGCGGGCGCGCGTCCACTCGTCGAGCTGGCGCATGCCCTCCATCAGCAGCGCCCGGGTGGACGTGGTGATGCCTCGGGCCACGTCGGGCGGCTCGGGCCGGAACGCGAAGCTGCCATCGTTCCAGGTGAGCAGCCGGAACAGCGCCTTCTCCCCCGCGACGGCGCCCGCGGTGGCCTGCACCACGTCGCCCTCCACCAGGTGGATGCGGCCGCGCTCGGGCCGGCCGTCGCGCGCGCGCCGGCGCAGCTCGAAGCTGCCGGTGCGGCGATTCAGGTGGAAGAGCTGCAGCAGGTCGGCCAGCGCGATCTGGCCGAGCTGGCCCTCCACTTCTTCGCGCGCCTCGCCGGCCACCGCGTCGAGCTGTGAGGTGCGGCGGAGCAGCTCGCCGATGCGCTCGCCTACTTCGTCGGGGTCGATTTCGTCGGAGAGGTGCTCGACGCCCCAGGCCTCGGCGGGCTCCCGGGCGGCCCCGAGGGCGATCACCTGGGTGCGCCGCGTGCGCGGATTGGCACGCAGGATCTCCAGGAGCCGGCCGTTCTCGATCCACGACAGCTCGCCGCCAAGCACGAGCACTTCGGGTGCATCCGAGACGGCGGCCTCGAGAGCCTCGGGGCCGTTGCACACCGAGCGCGTCGAGTAGCCGCGCGCCGCGCACGACTCGCGCAGGCGGTCGGCCCGCTGCACATCGGCGTCGGCGATCAGTACGGTGCGGCTCACGTCCCCTCCTCGACCTTCAGCGGGCGATCGGCACGCCGAGAGTGCGGTGCAGCTCGAAAGCCAGGTGCTCGACCAGCTGACGATCGTCGCTCTGGTAGAGCTCGCTCTCGCCGTCGCGGCCGCCGGACACCAGCACGTAGCCCGGGCCCTCGCCGTAGTAGACCAGGAAGGGCCGCTGCGTCCCGATCCGCTGCGGTCGCACCCGGGTCACCGGACCCCCCGCCAGCTCCGGCGTGTCCTCATCGCTCAGCAGCACCACCTCGGTCTTGGTGGTGGCGGCGTCGAGGCGCGCCAGGATCTCGGTGGCGAGCGGCGCTCGCCCCGCGCCGGGCGCGACGCAGAGCAGGCCGCGGCACCCGGCGCGGCGCTCCACCTCGCCCAGCACGAAGCGCAGCAGCGCATCGAAGGCGCCGACGCCGTGGCCCGTGGCGCGCTCGGCCAGCGAGTCCAGCAGCCGTGGCACCGACTTCTCGAGCACCTCCTCCTCGTGGAGGGGTCCCTGCCCGTCCTGCTCGAGGCGCGCGCGGAGCGCACCCTGGAGGTCCTCGATCTGGTGGGCGTCGGCCGGGTAGCTCACGGCGGCGAGCTGCACCACGACGTCGTCGCCGTGCAGCAGGTCGCTGCGCTCGAGCAGCTCGCGAATCCGGCGCTTGAGCACGGCCACGCCCAACGAGTCGGTTTCGGGCAGCAGGATGGTGAAGCGCGCGTCACCCTCTGCGGCCATCAGATCGGTGTTCCGCAGCACGCGCCCCAGCTGGTAGGCGAGGCGTTCGCGCCAGGCGCTGTAGTCGGCCTCGGACAGCTTGCGGCGCAGCTCGCCGACACCCTCGAGCTCGAGCCCCACCAGCGAGAACGGGCGTTCGAAACGGTTGGCCTTGCGAATCTCGGCCGCCAGCGTGTCCATGAAGAACGCGGAGGTGTAGGCCTTGGTCACCGGGTCGCGGAAGGAGCTCTGCTCGATGCCGCGGAATCGCAGCGCGTTGTGCACCGCGACGGCGGCGGGTGTGGCAAAGCGGTCGGCGGCGGCGCGCTCGTGCTCCTCGAAGCGCGCGCCCGAGAAGCGGTCGGTGAGGCGCGCGAAGCCCAGCAGCCGTCCCTCGTGCCGGAACGGCACCAGGAGCGCCTCGCCGCCCGCGTCGCCGTGGGGCACGGTGAAGGGCACCACGCCCGGCTCGGCGAGCCGCTCGAGCGGCGGCGGCAGCGCGCTGACCGCAAAGCTCTCGGGCTCCCGCGCCACGTCGACCAGACCGCGGCCGGTCGCCAGCCCCAGCGTGCCCGGCTCGTCGGGCCGCGCCAGCCAGACGATGGCGCCCTGGGCGCGCACCTCGAGACACAGGCCCTCGGCGATGCGCTCGGCCAGCGGCTCCAGCGTCAAGGTCGAGAAGAGCGCCATGGTTCGCTCGTAGAGCGACAGGGCGCCCAGGTACTCCAGGTTCTCCGCCATCAGCGAGGCGTGCTCGCGACGCAGCCGGCGCCGCTGCAGGATGTTGTCGAGTGAGCGGGTCAACAGGGTCGCGTCGAGCGGCTTCAGCAGGTAGTCGCTGGCGCCGCGTCGCATCGCCTCGACGGCGGTGCGCACGTCGCCCACGCTGGTCACCACCACCACGTCCTGATCGGGCCAGCGCGACTTGAACTGCTCGACCAGCTCGGCGCCGGACATGCCCGGCATCACCATGTCGGTGAGCACCACGTCGAAGGGCAGACGCTCGATCGCCTCGAGCGCCTGCTGCGCGCCTTCGGCCGTGGTCACCTCGTAACCCTCGTTGCCCAGCAGATCGTCCAGGAGGACGCGGAAGTAGCGCTGGTCGTCGACCACGAGAATGCGCGCCTTGGCCATCGTCCCCTCCGGCGCGGCCCCGTGAACCCCCCACGGGGGGGGAGCCACTTTCCCGCGCCCAGGGGCGACCCCGGGCGCAGAGGCACCGCACCGGGGTTCTCATCGGCCCGTCGGGCCGGAGGCTTCAGTAGGAAGGCTGTAGAGAGCTGGCCCGGGCCAGGCGGGCAGCGAGGGGCGTTTCAGGGGGCTCACCCAGGAGCGAGTGGGGGGTCGCCTCGGCCACCCGCGCCCCGACGAAGCTGCCCGCGCCTGCCGCGGGGAAGTCGTCCGGCGCCAGGTTCACCACCCGATGGTGGGCATCGCGGCCGGACCACTGACCGCCGCGCCGGCTGGTGCCCTCGACCAGCACCTCGACCCGCTCGCCCACCCGGCTGCGGTGGTAGGCCAGGGTAAGCCGGCGCTGAAGCGCCTGGAGCCGCTCGAGACGCTCCTGAGCCTGCTCCGGACCGACCTCCTCGGAGAACTCCGCCGCCCGCGTGCCGGGCCGGGGCGAGTACTTGAAGGAGTAGCTGTCGACGAAGCCCACCTGCTCGACCAGCCGCAGGGTGCCCTGGAAATCCTCCGCGCTTTCGCCCGGGAACCCGACGATGAGATCCGTGGTCAGCGCCAGGTCCGGGCGCGCCGCGCGCAGCCGGGCGGTCAGGTCGAGTACCGCGCGGGCGGTGTAGCGCCGCCGCATGCGCTCGAGCACGGAGTCCGAGCCGCTCTGGACCGGCAGGTGGACGTGGGGACACAGGCTCTCGAGCTCTCCGTGGGCGTGGACCAGGGCGTCGTCGAAGAAGATCGGGTGCGGACTCGTGTAGCGCAGGCGCCGCAGCCCGGGGATCCGGTCCAGGCGGGCCAGCAGCGCGGCGAAGCTCGTGGTGCCGGCCGCGGCGCTGCGGCCGCGCCGCACGTCGTGGCGCCCATAGGCGTTCACCGTCTGACCGAGCAAGGTGATCTCGGCCACGCCCCGCTCTGCCAGGGCCTCGGCCTCGGCCACGATCGCCTCCGCCGGGCGGCTGATCTCGCGGCCGCGGGTGCGGGGCACGATGCAGAAGGTGCAGAACATGTCGCAGCCTTCCATCACCGTGACGTAGGCCCGGCCGGGCGTGCTGCCGGCAAACGCGGGGTGGCGCTCCGGCAGGTCGAAGCGCTCGAGGGAGGCGGTCTCCTCCACCCGCGCCGCCCGCTGGCCGGCGGCGGCGGCCTCCACCAGCGACGGCACCCAGCGCAGGTTGTGGGTGCCGAAGACGAAGTCGAGCTGCGGGAAGCGGGCGAGCAGCGCGTCGCCCTCCTGCTGGGCCACGCAGCCGCCCACCCCGATCAGGCGGCCGGCGCGCTCGGCCTTCCAGGCGCGCAGCACGCCC
>JBFGIM010000116.1:0-9390 GCA_041577695.1 Myxococcota bacterium
GGGGTCCGGGCACAGCACCACGTCCCCGGGGCCCACCGTCATGAGGACGTAGTGGGAGAGCCCCTCCTTGCTCCCGATGACGGCAATCGCCTCCTCCTCGGGGTCGAGCTTCACCTCGAAATGGCGCTCGTACCACTCGCAGATGGCCGCGCGCAGGTTGGGCACGCCGCGCGAGGTGGAGTAGCGATGGGTGCGCGGGTTGTGGGCAACCTCGCAGATCTTCTCGATGACGTGGGGCGGCGTGGGCAGGTCCGGATTTCCCATGCCGAGGTCGATCACGTCCTCGCCGGCGCGCCGCGCCGCGGCCTTCAGTGCGTTGACCTCGGCAAACACGTAGGGCGGCAGCCGCCGCAGCTTGTGAAAATCGTGACGGATCGGCGCCATGGCTGTCCGATTCCCTTCTCGGGGCGATCATGGGTCGGAGCCGTTGCCCGCGCGAACCCGGGCAGCGCCCCTAAGCCGTGGAGAATATTGGACAAATCCTATTCCGGCAAGCGACCGCGACGCCCCCGACCGCGCCGGCCCGGCTAGCCGGCCGGGGATCCGATCCGTCGCACCGGGTCGGCCCCGTCCCAGCCTTCGGCCTGCTGCCGGATGTGCTGGAAGAAGCGGCCCTTGGGCCCGCTCACCTCGGACAATTCGATCACGGTGCCCGGGTGCTGCTCGGTGAGCAGATAGACGAAACGGCCGCTCTCGCCGATCGACCCGGATTGACCCACCGGGTAGCCCTGCCCCACCAGCCGCTCCAGGTCGCGGTCGAAGCTCTCGGTCCAGTAGGCCAGGTGCTGGAGGCCCTCGTGTCCGGCGTCGAGGAAGTCGCGGTACATCGACGGAGCGTCGTTCCGCTGCTGGATCAGCTCGATCTGCAGCGATCCCGTATTGGCCAGTGCGATGCTCACCTCGAGCGGCGACGGCTGCCCCCGGTAGAGGAACGACTCGATCGGGACGCGCTCGAAGTAGAAGAACGGCCCCACCCCCAGACGCTCGGTCCAGTGGCGCAGCGCCGCCTCGATGTCGCGCACCACGTACCCATTCTGCCGCACTTCGCCGAACCATCGACTCATCGACCCGCTCCTCTCCCGGCGCCCGGGCGGCGCCTCGTCACGGCAACGCACCCGCCCCCCGGGCCGTCCGGGTGAAGAGCGCGTAGAACGGCAGTCCCATCGCGAGCATCGCGAGCCCCACGCCGCATTCGAGCGGGCGGTTCACCAGCATCACCGCAGCGATCGCCAGGTTCGCCACCAGGTAGAGCGCGGGCACCACGGGGTAACCCCAGGCGCGATAGGGCCGCGCTGCGTCGGGCCGGCGGCGGCGCAGCGCGTAGAGCGCGCCCACCCCGGCGCTGGCGGCCAGCAGGATGGCGAAGGTGGTGTAGTCCAGCGCGCTCGGAAAGGTGCGCAGCAGCAGGAGCAGGCCCACCGACACCAGCGCCTGCACCCAGATCGCGATCACCGGGGTGCCGAAGCGGGCGTGGGCCTGGTCGATGCCGCGGAAGAAGAGTCCGTCCAGGGCCATGGCGTAGGCGATGCGCGGACCCACCAGCACGGTGGCGTTCAGCGTGCCGAGGATGGACACCAGCACCAGCAGCGCGACGAACACACCGCCGCGCTCGCCGAGGAACACCGCCGCCGACGCCTCGCCGGCGTTGGGCGTCCCCGCCAGGCGCTCGATCGGGAGGGCGTAGAGGTACGCCAGGTTCACCATCAGGTAGACCGCCGTCACCACCGCCAGGCCGAGCAGCAGCGAGCGCGGCACGTTGCGCTGCGGGTCGCGGATCTCGCTGGCGACGTAGATCGAGGCGTTCCAACCCAGGTAGCTGAACAGCACGGGCGACAACGCCAGGCCGAAGCCGCTCCATCCCGAGACGCCGGCGCCAGACACCGGAGCGACCCAGTGGGAGACGTCGCCGGTGCCGCTGGCGAGCCCGACTGCCGCGAAGAGCAACAACGCGAGCACCTTCACCGCGGTGCTCAGGTTGTTCGCCCGCGCGCCCCAGCGCACGCCGGCCACGTTCAGCGCCGAGGTCGCCAGTACCAGGCCGACGGCGATGGCCAGCTCGCCGCCCGGACCCACCGGCCACAGCGAGCCGACACCGGCCGCGAAGCCGGCGGCGAGGGCGGCGATGGTGCCCGCGAAGATCACGAAGAAGGTGAGCCACCCCACCAGGAAGCCGGCCACGGGATGGAAGGCCTCACGCAGGTAGACGTAGTCGCCGCCGGCGTGCGGGAACATGGCGCCGAGCTCGGCGTTGGCCAGCGCGCCCGCCAACGACAGCAGCCCCCCGACGACCCACGCCGCCAGGAACCAGAGCGGGTGGGGCAGCAGCTCGGCGATCCGCCCCGGGGTCAGGAAGATCCCCGAACCGATCACCGACGCCACCACCAGGAAGAGCGCGTCGCTCAGCGTGAGCGCACGCAACAGTCGGTCGCGCGGATGGCGATCCGACGGCTGCGGGTCCACCCGATTCGCGCGCCGCTAGGTGAGGAAGGGGATGATGATCAACGCCACGATGTTCACCAGCTTGAGCATCGGGTTGATCGCCGGACCCGCCGTATCCTTGTACGGGTCGCCCACCGTGTCGCCGGTGACCGAGGCCTTGTGGGCCTCGGAGCCCTTGCCGCCATGGGCCCCGGTCTCGATCAGCTTCTTGGCGTTGTCCCAGGCCGCGCCGCCGGTCGTCATCGAGAGCGCCACGCAGACGCCCGCCACGATCGAGCCGATCAGCAGCCCGCCCAGCGCCTTGGCCCCCAGCAGAAGGCCCACCAGTACAGGGATCACCGCCGGGATCAGCGCGGGCGCGATCATCTCGCGCAGCGCGCTGCGCGTGACGATGTCCACGCAGGTGCGGTAGTCGGGCTTGGAGGTGCCCTCCATGATGCCCGGGATCTCGCGGAACTGTCGCCGCACTTCTTCCACGACCTGGCCGCCCGCTACGCCCACGGCGTCCATGGCCAGCGAGGCGAAGATGAACGGAATCATCGCGCCGATGAAGAGTCCGGCCAGGACCATCGTGTCGGACAGCTCGAAGAGGACCTCGATTCCCGCCACCCGGCGCAGGTCCTCGATGTAGGTCGCAAAGAGCACCACGGCTGCGAGACCCGCCGAAGCGATCGCGTAGCCCTTTGTCACCGCCTTGGTGGTGTTGCCGAAGGCGTCGAGCGGATCGGTGACGTTGCGCACCTCATCGCCCATCTCGGCCATCTCGGCAATGCCGCCGGCGTTGTCGGTGATGGGCCCGTAGGCGTCGATGGCGACCACGATTCCGGCCAGCGACAGCATGCTCATCGCCGCCACCGCCACGCCGAAGAGACCGGCGAGGGCGAAGCAGGACAGCATGGCGGCGACGATCACCAGCACCGGCGCCACCGTGGCCTGCATGCCGACTGCCAGCCCGCTGATGATGTTGGTGGCGTGCCCGCCCAGCGACGCGTCGGCGATCTTCTTGACGTAGCGCGAGCCGTCGCCGGTGTAGACGTCGGTGATCCACATCATCGCGGCGGTCACCACACCGCCGATCGCGGCGCACAGCCAGAGGCCGAAACCGCCCACCTCCTGGCCGGTCGTGGTGAGCTCCGGGATGTCGACGATCCAGTTCACGAGCACCAGCAGAACCAACGAGATTGCGGTGGCGATGCCGAGGCCGACGTACATCGCCCGCATCACCGCCGGACTCTGACCCTCGACCGGCTCGTCGATGCGGACGAAGAAGAGCGACACCAGGGTTCCGATGATGGCGCTGGCACCGATGGCCAGCGGATACAGGAACATGTCCTGGCTCTCCGGGAAGAGCAGGAAGGCCAGCAGCATGGCCGCGACCGCGGTCACCGCGTAGGTCTCGAACAGGTCGGCGGCCATGCCGGCGCAGTCGCCGACGTTGTCGCCCACGTTGTCGGCGATCACCGCCGGGTTGCGCGGATCGTCTTCGGGGATGTTGGCCTCGACCTTGCCCACCAGGTCGGCTCCCACGTCGGCGCCCTTGGTGAAGATGCCGCCGCCCAGGCGGGCGAACACGGAGATCAGCGAGCCTCCGAAGGCCAGACCGATCAGGGCCTGGATCTTGTGGTGGTCGAGCTGGTCGAAGCCCGCTTCGAGCAGCAGCGACGCGAACAGGCCCAGCGCCAGCAGGCCGGCACCGACGACCATCAGACCCGTCACCGCCCCGCCGCGGAAGGCCAGGTTGAAGGCGGGGCTGAAGCCCTGCTTGGCGGCCTCGGCGACCCGCACGTTCGCCTGCACCGAGACCCGCATGCCGATGATGCCCGCCGCCGCACTGGCGAGGGCGCCCACCAGGAAGCCGGCGGCCATCCACCAGTTGAACGCGATCCAGAGCACCACCGCGATGGGGGCGCCAACCAGGGCGACCGTGCGGTACTGGCGGCCGAGGAAGGCGGCCGCACCCTCGGCGATGGCCGAGGAGATCTCGACGGCACGCTGGTCGGTGGCCGGCGCCGACCGGACGGCGCTGTAGAGCGCAACCGCGGTCACCAGGGCGACCAGCGCGGCAACGAGGGACAGGAAGATCATGATCGGGCCTCCGCGCGTGAGGGCGCCAGCGGCGGAGGCGCGGGGAGTTCCAGGTCGGAGAACACCCAGGCACCGCGACTTCCGATCCGCGGGCTCGGGGGATTCTTCTCCGATGGATTCCGGCGCGCGCTCCCTGCGGGGGCGCCGCAGCAGGGCGCACAAACTACTGATCCGGGCGCGGATCGTCCAGGGGTGACCGGCCCTCGATCGCTACCCGGGGCGCGCCGCGGGGGCGGTGCTGTGGGGACGCCTGCCCAGCCGGGCCCGGAGCCCCGCCACCAGGTCGTCGAGGGTCAGGTAGAAGACCGGGACGACCAGCAGCGTCAGCACCGTGGAGGAGAACATCCCGGCTGCGGTGGCGATCGCCATCGGTTGGCGGCTCTCGGAGCCCGGCCCCACCCCGATGGCCGCGGGCAGTACCCCGAAGATCATCGACACGGCGGTCATCAGCACCGGCCGCAGCCGCACCGGCGCCGCCTGGCGCACGGCCGAGAGCTTGTCCATGCCCTGGGCGCGGAGCTGGTTGGTGTAGTCCACCAGCAGGATCGAGTTCTTGGTCACCAGGCCGAAGAGCAGGATGATCCCGATCAGGCTGAAGAGGTTGAGCGTCATGCCCGAGAGGCCCAGCAGGCGATCGGCGGCGTAGAGCGCGCCCAGCGCCCCCACCATGGCCAGGGGCAGCGCCAGCATCACGGTGAGCGGGTGCACCAGGCTCTCGAACTGGGCGGCCAGGACCATGTAGATCACGAGGATGCCGAGCCCCAGCGCGAGCCCGAACTCGCCCATGCCCTCCTCGAAGGCCTCGGCCTGGCCCGAGAGACCCAGCTCGATTCCCGGCGGCAGTACCCGCGCCGCCTCCTCGCGGGCGACCTGGATCGCCTCGTCGAGCTCGATGCCTTCGAGGTTGCCCGAGATGGTCACGCTGCGCTGGCGGTTCGAACGTGTGATCTTCGAGGGCGCCGCCCCCTCCTCCACGCGCACCAGGTTGCGCAGCTCCACGACGCCCCCGTCGCGCGTGCGTACGTAGAGCCGCCCGATCGCGTCGGGCTCCGACCGGAAGGCCTGCTCCAATCTCACTCGGATGTCGTAGCGGCTGCCGGCCTCCTTGAAGGTCGCCACGTCGAGCCCACCGACCAGCGCCTGCACGGTGGTCGCCAGGGAGCGGGCGTCCACGCCGAGAGCAGCGGCCTTGTCGCGGTCGGGGATCACCCGCACCTCGGGCAGACCCAGCTTGAGGCTCTTGTCCAGGTCCACGAAGCCGGGGCGCTTCGCGAGCGCCGCGATCATGCGGTCCGAGAGCTCGTCGAGGCGGTCGAGGGGCACGTTGCCGAGCAGCTCGAACTCGAAGTCGCCCCCGGTGGAGCCGCCCGCCATCATCGCCGACATGTCGAGCACGGTGATCTGCTCGCCGGGGATCTTCACCAACGCCTCGCGGATCACGAGCACCAGCTCGCCCGCCGAACGCTCGCGGTCGTCGCGGCTCTTGAGGATCACGAACATGATCCCCTCGTTGGTGGCACCGGGACCGCTGGGACCTCCGGTGCCCACCGCGCTGAAGAGGCCCGCCACCTCGGGCAGGCCGAGCACGAACTCCTCGTTGCGCGCCAGGTAGTCGAGCGTCGCCTCCCGCGTGGTACCCGCGGGCGTCTCGAACATCACGAAGAGGCGCCCCTGGTCCGAGGGCGGGAAGAACTCCCCGCCCAGCTGGCTGCCGAAGAAGAGCGCCACCAGGAAGCTGGCGCCCGCGACCCCCAGCGTGATCGCGCGGTGGCTCAGGGTGGCGTAGAGCACGCGGCGGTAGCCGCTCTCCAGGGCGGTGAAGCCCTGCTCCAGACGGTGGTAGATGCTGCCGTGGGCCCGCTCGGCCGGCGGCGGCATGCGCGCCGCGAGCATCGGCGTCAACGTCAGCGCCACGAAGAGCGACACCATCACCGCGATGGCGACCGTGGCGCCGAACTCGCCCAGGAAGTTGCCCACGACTCCCTCGACGAAGATCACCGGCAGGAACACCACCGCGATCGAGATGGTGGCGGCCGTCGCGGCGAAGGCGATCTGCTTGGTGCCCTGGGAGGCCGCCTCGAACGGCGCCTCGCCCTCCTCCCGGTGCCGCTCGATGTTCTCGAGTACGACGATGGCGTCGTCGATCACCACGCCGACGGCCAGCGCCAGGGCCAGCAGCGTCATGGTGTTGAGCGTGTACCCCAGCAGCCAGGTGAAGCCGAAGGTCCCGATCAGGGAGAGGGGAATTGCGGCGGCGACGATCAACGTCGGGCGCACACGCCGCAGGAACACGAACACGGTCAGCACCGCGAGCCCCGCGCCGAAGATCAACGCGAACTGGGTCTCGGCCACCGCCTCGCGGATCGAGAGCGAGAAGTCCGCCAGGCCTTCGTTGTCGGTCAACTCGAGGCCCGCGGGAAGATGTTGGCGCAGCCCGTCCAGGCGCCGGCGCGCCTCGTCCGAGATCGCGACGGTGTTGGCGCCGTACTGCTTGCGCAGACCGGCGCCGACCGCGGGGCGGCCGTCGAAGCGGGCCACGGTGCGCGGGTCCTCGGCGCCGTCCTCCACCCGCGCCACGTCGCGCAGGCGCACCGGCGCATCGTCCACCCAGGCCACGACGAGCGACTCGAGCCCCTCCACCGAGTCGAACTCGGCGTCGGTCTTCACCGAGTACTCGATACGATCGCTCTCGACGCGGCCGCCCGGCACCTCGACGTGCTCGCGGCCCAGCGCCGTCAGCAGGTCGCTGGCGGCCAGACCCCGGGCGCGCAGGGCCTCGCCGTCGATCCAGATGCGGATGTTGCGGTCGAGACGCCCGAACATCGCCACCGAGGCCACGCCCGGGATCGTCTCGAGGATCGGCTTCAGGCGCTGGCGGACGTACTCGCTCGCCTCGACCTGCGGGCGGTCGGTCATGACCGGGATCCACAGGATCGGGTGATTGGCGAAGTCCTCCTTCGAGATCACCGGCGGCTCGAGATCGGGAGGCAGCTCGAAGCGCGCCTGGGCCACCTTGTCGCGCACGTCCTGGGCCGCGATGTCGATGGAGCGGTCGAGGTCGAACTGCACCACGATCTGCGCCGCGCCGTGGAAGGTGGAGGAGCGGATCGATCGCACGCCAGCGATGGTGTTGACGTACTCCTCGAGCACGTCGGTGACGTCCTCCTCCATCACCTCGGGGCTGGCGCCCTCGAGGGTGGCGATGATCGTCACCACCGGGAACTCCATCGACGGGAACTGGTCGACGCCGAGCCGGTTGTAGCCCAGGACCCCGAAGACGATGATCGAGAGCGTCAACATCAGCGTCAGCACCGGCCGACGAATGCAGAGATCGATCGGGCTCACGGGCCGGCCTCGACCCCGGGCGCCGTCGAGACCACCGGCACCTCGTCTCCGCCGTCGGGGGCCTGCACCGCCACCATCTCGCCGTCGGCGAGCCGCGCCTGGCCCCGCACGACGATGCGATCCTCCGGCCCCACGCCCCGCACCACCTCGACGTAGCCGTCGCGGTAGACGCCGGTCTCGATGCGCCGCCGCTCGACCCGGTCTCCCTCGACGAGCCGGAACACCACCGAGCCGTCGGCGCGCTGGAGCACTGCCTCCTCGAGCACCATGGGGACGTCTTCGCGGCGCGACACGCCCAGATCGGCGCGCGCGAAGAGGCCCGGACGCAGGCGGCGGTCGCTGTTGCCCAGCCGGGCCTTCACGCGCAGCGTGCGGCTGGCCTCGTCGATCACCGGCGAGACGTAGCTGAGTTCGCCGCGGAAGCGCTCGTCGGGGTACGGTGCCACGCGGATCTCCACGCCCTGCCCGATCCGGATCCGGCCCGAATCGGCCTCGGGGAGATGCAGCTCGACCTCGATCGGGTCGAGCGCCACCAGCTCGAAGAGGGCCTGCCCCTCGCGCACGAACTCGCCGCGACTCACCCGCCGTCGGGCCACGTAGCCGGAGAACGGGGCGCGCACGCTCGCGTCGCGCCAGGCGCGTTCCGCCACGCCGGTATTCGCGCGCGCGCCGTCGAGCCGCGAGCGGGCGGCAGCCAGGGCCGTGCGCGCCTGATCGAGGCGCGACTCCGAGGCCACGTCCTGCTGGTAGAGCTTCTCGATCCGCGCGAAGTCGCGCTGCTGCTCGGCCGCCGAGGCGCGGGCCTCGGCCAGCCCCGCCCGCGCGCTGTCGAGTTCGAGGCGCCGGCGCTCCCGGTCGATCTCGAGCACCACGGTGCCGGCCTCCACCGAGGCGCCCTCGGCCACCAGGATCTCGGTGATACGGCCCGCGACCTCGGCGGCGATCTCCGCCCGCTCGGGCGCCGTGAGCTGGCCGGTCGCCTCGATCTGGTCCTCGAGGGACATCACCTTCACCGTCTCCACCACGACCGGCGCGATCGGCGTCAGAGTCGGCTTCTCCTCGGCCGCGCGACAGGCGAGCGCCAGCAGCACCGACAAGGCGGCGAACGCGGCCGCGCGCTTCATCGCGCCATCGCCCGGCGGCGCTCACCGCGAGCGGGCTCCACCAGCCCGCGGATCATCGCGTCGATGGAGCGCTCGGCCATGTCGGGAACCCACGCGTAGTCCTGGCGGCTGCTGCGCAAGGAGATCACCCCGTGCAGAAGGGCCCACAGCGCCTGCTGGGTCGCCTCGAAGTCGTCCAGGGCGAGCCGTCCCTCCGCCTCGAGCTTCCGCAGCGGCGCCTCCATCACCGCGCGCGCCTCCTCCGCCGAGCGCGGCGGCACGGCGTCGGCGCCGCGCGCGGTGGTGAGCAGCCAGTAGTGGGTCGGGTTGCGCAGCCCGAAGCGCGTAAAGGCGCGGGCCATCGCGATCAGGTCGGCCTCCGCGTCACCAACGCTGGGCACGCGGCGCAGGTGCCGCA
>JBFGIM010000117.1:0-9313 GCA_041577695.1 Myxococcota bacterium
TGGCCTGGATTCGCCCCTCCAACTGGTGATCCGAAACTCTCTGCTTCAAGTGCATCCGATTCAACCGTTCCAGCAGGTTAAGCTGACGACGCTGCCGAGATAGGCCCGCCTCGCTGCGCGCGCCGCGCGAAGCACCCCGGCCCTTCCAACGCTTCCGGGCGGCGCTTGCCGGCCTAGGCCGGTTCCATTCCTCGCAGATCACCAGGCTTCGCGTGCCAATCGCGGAGGCCAGCCGGGTTCTCTAAGATCCGGGCCCCTTGGCTGAAGCGCTCCCGACTCGATTCGATCCGGCGCCGGTGGAGGCGCGGCTGTATCGCGCCTGGCTCGAGCGGCGGCTCTTCCACGCCGACCCCGACGATCCGCGCGAGCCCTATTCGCTGGTGATCCCTCCCCCCAACGTGACCGGATCGCTCCACCTGGGCCACGCGCTCAACAACACGCTCCAGGACGCCCTGGCCCGGCACCATCGGCTGCGCGGCCTCAACGTGTGCTGGCTGCCGGGCACCGATCACGCCGGCATCGCCACCCAGGTGGTGGTCGAGCGCGAGCTCGCCAGCCAGGGCAAGACCCGACACGACCTGGGCCGCGAGGCCTTCGTCGACCAGGTCTGGGAGTGGAAGGCGCGTTCCGGTGCGCGCATCATCGAACAGCTCCAGGCGCTGGGCGCCTCCTGCGACTGGGAACGCGAGCGATTCACGATGGACCCGGGGCTGTCGCGGGCCGTGCGCGAGGTCTTCGTGCGGCTCTATGGCGAGGGCCTGATCTACCGCGACAACTTCCTGGTCAACTGGTGCCCGCGCTGCATCACGGTCCTCTCCGACCTCGAGAGCCCGCATCGGCCGGTGGCGGGCCGACTCTACCGCATCCGCTATCCGCTCAGCGACGGTTCCGGCGCGATCGAGGTCGAGACCACGCGGCCCGAGACGCTGCTCGGCGACACGGCGGTGGCAGTGCATCCCGACGACGAGCGCTACCGCGACTTGGTCGGCAAGACGGCGCGACTGCCGCTGCTGGGACGCGAGATCCCGATCGTCGCCGACGACTTCGTCGATCGCGAGTACGGCTCGGGCGCGGTGAAGGTGACCCCGGGCCACGACCCCAACGACTTCGCCTGCGGCCAGCGGCTGGGGCTCGAGGTGATCAGCATCCTCCACCCGGACGGGCGGCTCAACGAGAATGCGGGTCCCTACGCCGAGCTGCCGGTGGCCGAGGCCCGAGAGCGCGTGCTGGCCGATCTCGAGCGCGACGGCTTGTTGCTGGGCTCCACCGAGCACGCCCACGAGGTGCCCCACTGCGACCGCTGCGACACCGTGGTGGAGCCGCTCGTCTCGGAGCAGTGGTTCATGAAGATGGAGTCGTTGGCGCGGCCTGCCCTCGATGCGGTTCGCGACGGCCGCACCGTCTTCCACCCGCGCAACTGGGAGAAGACCTACTTCCATTGGCTGGAGAACATCCAGCCCTGGGTGATCTCGCGGCAGCTCTGGTGGGGCCACCGCATCCCCGCCTGGCGCTGCGAGGCGTGCCAGCACTGGACGGTGGCGCTCGAGGACCCGACGGCGTGCGAGGCGTGCGGCAGCGATTCCCTGGCCCAGGCCGAGGACGTGCTCGACACCTGGTTCTCCAGCGCGCTCTGGCCCTTCTCCACCTTCGGCTGGCCCGAGGCGACCCGCGAGCTCGAGGTCTTCTACCCGACCCGCGTGCTCTCGACCGGTCACGACATCATCTTCTTCTGGGTGGCGCGCATGATGATGCTGGGCCTCCATTTCATGGAGGATGTCCCCTTCCGCGACGTCTACATCCACCCGCTGATCCGCGACGCCGAGGGCAAGAAGATGTCCAAGTCGCGCGGCAACGTGATCGATCCGCTGGAGATCATGTCGAACCACGGCACCGACGCGCTGCGCTACACGCTGGTCTCGCTGGCTGCCCAGGGGCGCGACATCAAGCTGGGCGAGTCGCAGCTCGACGGCGGTCGGGCGTTCGTCACCAAGCTGTGGAACGCGGCGCGCTTCGCCCTGATGAACCTCGAGGATTTCGAGCCCGGCGCGACCGGCGGCGAGCGCTCGCTCTACGACCGCTGGATCCGCTGGCGTCTCGACGTGGCGCTTCGCGAATTCGATACCGCGCTCGAGGCCTACCGCTTCAACGACGCGGCCTCGGTGCTCTACCGCTTCGTGTGGGGAGAGCTCTGCGACTGGTACATCGAGCTGGCCAAGCTGGCGCTCCAGGGCGAAGACGCCGATGCGCGGCGCACGACCCAGGCCACCCTGGTCACGGTGCTGCGAGGTGCGCTCACGGCGCTGCACCCGATCATGCCCTTCGTCACCGACGAGATCGCCGCGTCGCTGCCCGATGCCGACGGCTCCTTCCTGTTGGAGCACACCTACCCGGAGCCGGAGGTCCCGCTCGAGGCCGCGGCCGCCGAGGAGATGGAGGCGCTCGTCACGGTGATCGGCCGCATCCGCCAGATCCGCGGCGAGCTGGGGCTGCCGCCGCGATCGCCGGTGCGGGTGCTCTTCCCGACCGCGGCCCGCGACCGCATCGAGCCCCACGAGGCGGCGCTGCGGGCGCTGACGCGTTGCGCGCCACCGGTGTTCTCCGACGCCGCCCCCTCCGAGACCGCTTCGGTGTTCGACGCCGTGGGCGGCACCGTGCGCGTGGAGGTCGACGACCCGAATCTGCTGGCCGACGAGGTGCGACGCCTCGAGAAGGACCTGGGCAAACGCGAGAAGGACCTGGCCCAGGCCTCGCGCAAGCTCGACAACCCCAAGTTCGTCGAGCGCGCCAAGCCCGAGGTGGTGGAGGCCGAGCGCGAGAAGTTCGAGCGGTTGCGGGGCGAGTGCGCCGCCGTGAGCGAACGCCTCGAGCGGCTGCGGCGCGCGGCCGGAAGCGCCGCATGAACGCCACCCTTCCCCCGCGCTCGGCCTGGCAGCCGCTCCTCGAGCTGGCGCTGGCCGAGGACCTGGGCCCCGGCGACGTCACCAGCACCCTGCTCCTCTCCGCCGATGCCCGCGGCCAGGCGCGGCTCGAAGCGCGCGAGCCGGTGGTGGTGTGCGGACTGCCGGTGGCGGCGGCGGTCTTCCACGCTCTCGACCCCGCGCTCGAGGTCCGCGCCGAGGTGGAGGAGGGAGCGAGCGTCGCTGCGGGCAGCGTGCTGCTGCGGCTCTCGGGATCGCTCCGCTCGATCCTGGCCGCCGAGCGCACCGCGCTCAACTTCCTGGGCCGTCTGTGCGGGATCGCCACCGGCACGCGCCGCTACGTCGAGACGGTGGCGCACACCCGCTGCCGCATCGTGGACACACGCAAGACCCTCCCCGGCTGGCGTGCACTCGACAAGTACGCCACCGCGGTGGGCGGCGCCGAGAACCACCGCATGGGGCTCTACGACGCGTTGCTGATCAAGGACAACCACCGCGCCGCCGCCGGCGGGGCCGCGGCGGCCTACAAGCGCGCCCGGGCGCGGGCACCGGCGCACCTGCGCATCCAGGTCGAGGTCGAGTCCGAGGCGGAAGCCGAGGCCGCGCTCGAGGCCGGCGCCGACTGGCTCCTGCTCGACAACTGCGACCTCGATACCCTGCGCCGCATGGTGGAGCGCTTCGGCAACCGCGCGCTGCTCGAGGCTTCGGGCGGGGTCACCCTCGACAACGTCCGCGCCGTGGCCGAGACCGGGGTGCACCGCGTCTCGATCGGCGCCCTCACCCACTCGGTGGTCGCCGCCGACGTGGCCCTCGAGGTGGAGGGCGTGCGGGCGTGAGCCCCGGGGCGGCGCTGGTGCTCGAAGCGCTGCGCCGCGCCAGCGAGCAGGCCCGCTCGGGCGAGGCCCTGTCGCGCGAGCTGGGCGTGTCGCGCAACCAGGTCTGGAAGCACGTCGAGACACTGCGCGCGCGCGGCTACGCCGTCGAGGGCGCCGCCGGCGGCGGCTATCGCCTGACCGGCGAGCCCGATCGCCTGTACCCGGAGCGCCTGGCGCCGCGGCTGCACACGCGCTGGCTCGCGCGCGACTACCGCTGGCTCGACGACACCGATTCCACCAACCGCGTGGCGCTGGAGCTGGCGCGCGAGGGCGCACCGCACGGCTGCACCGTGGTCGCCGAGGGCCAGCGCGCCGGTCGCGGCCGGCTGGGACGCAGCTTCTTCTCCCCGCCCTACCAGAATCTCTATACCTCGGTGGTGCTGCGGCCTCGGGTCGACACGGCGGCAGCGCCCACCGCGATCCTGTGCGCCGGCGTCGCCGTGGCCGAAGCCGTGATCGACGAGTTGGGAGGCCCCGACGCCGTCGAGATCAAGTGGCCCAACGACGTGCTGCTGGGCGGTCGCAAGACCTCGGGAATCCTGATGGAGATGGGTTCCGAGGCGACCCGGGTCCGCTTCCTCGTGCTCGGGATCGGGGTGAACCTCAACGTGGACCCGGCGGGCTTTCCCGAGGAATTCCGCGACCGCGCTACCAGTCTGGCGGCCTACCTCGGGCGACCCGTCGACCGGGTGGGCTTCGCGGCCCGCCTTTACGATAAGCTCGAAGCGGTGCTCGACCTGCACGCCGAAGCGGGATTCGATGCGGTTCGTCCGCGCTTCGAGAGCCACTTTCGCATGCGGGGCCGGCGGATCCGCGTGATCGACGTCGGGGGCCTGGACCTCGAGGGAACCGCGGTCGACATCGACGCCGACGGGGCGCTGTTGATCGAGCGCGACGGCGGAGGAACGGAACGTGTGGTGGCCGGCGACGTGACCCTCGCCAAGGAGGACCGCTCGTGAGCTCGTTGCTGCTCGCGATCGACGTGGGCAACACGAACGTCTCGCTGGGCGTCTTCGACTACGCCGACGGCAAGGGCGTGCTGAGCGAGCACTGGCGGCTCGGCTCCCACCGCGAGCAGACCTCGGACGAGGTCACCATCACGCTGCGCTCCCTCTTCGACCACAGCGATCTCGACCCCTCGCGCGTCACCGACGTGATCGTCTCGAGCGTCGTTCCGCCGCTGCTGCCGATCTGGGAGCGCGTCTCGACCAAGCTCTTCGACCGGCCGCCGCTGGTGGTCGGACCGGGCATCCGGACGGGCATGCCGGTGCGCTACGAGAACCCGCGCGAGGTGGGCGCCGACCGCATCGTGAACTCGGTCGCCGCCTTCGAGCTGCTCGGCGGGCCCGCCATCGCGGTGGACTTCGGTACCGCCACCACCTTCGACTGCGTCTCCGAGCGCGGCGAGTACATGGGCGGCGTGATCTTCCCCGGCATCCACGTCTCGATGGAGGCGCTCTTCGAGCGCGCCGCCATGCTGCACCGGGTCGAGCTGTCGCGGCCCAAGTCGGTGATCGGCAAGACCACGACCCAATCGCTCCAGTCGGGCCTGCTCTTCGGCTACGCCGGATTGGTCGACTCGATGGTCGAGCGCATCCGCGGCGAGCTCGGCGAGGCGCGCGTGCTGGCCACGGGCGGCCTGGCGCACCGCATCGCCAGCGAGAGCCGCCACATCGAGCGCGTAGAGCCCTTTCTGACCCTCGAGGGCCTGCGGCTGCTCTTCGAAAAGAACCGCACGAGCCGCGGCTGACGCCGCGGAGGAGAAGTGAAGCATGAAGGACGTCTCGGTCGGCGAAACCCGGAACTTCGCGCTGGTGGGACACTCGGGAGACGGCAAGACGTCGCTCGGCGAGGCGCTGCTGCTGAAGGCGGGTGCCACCCCCGCGCTCGGCAGCGTGACCGAGGGCACCTCGGTCCTCGCGGCGGAGCCCGAGGAGAAGGAGCGCCAGGGCAGCATCACCACCTCGATCCACGACTTCAGCGCAAATGGAAAGCACGTGACGCTGGTGGACACGCCGGGCGATTCGAACTTCCAGTCCTCCGGCCTCGTGGCGCTCCACGCCCTGGATGCGGCGGTGCTGGTGTTGTCGGGTGTGGACGGCGCCAAGGTCGGCACCGAGCGCATGTGGCGCGCGGCCCGCAACCTCGACCTCACCGTGATGGCGTTCGTCAACGGCATGGACCGCGAGCGCGCCGATTTCCAGGACGCCGTGGAGAGCCTGCGCAAGATGGAGGCCAACCCGGTGGTGCTGTCGTTCCCGATCGGCGCGGGCCCCGGGCTGAGCGGCGTGGTCGACCTGATGACCATGAAGGCCGTCACCGCCGATGGCGTCGGAGACGTCCCGGGTGATCTCGCCGACGAGGCCAACGCCGCCCGCCAGCGACTGGTCGAGTCGGTGGCCGAGTGCGACGACACCCTCCTCGAGAAGTACCTGGAGGAAGGCGAGCTCTCGGGGGAGGAAGTCGCCCATGGCCTGGTGACGGGGCTGCACTCGGGCCAGCTGCTCCCGGTCTTCGCGGGCGCCGCCACGGCGCTGCTGGGCGTGGAGCCGCTGCTGGCAGCCGTGAGCGAACTGCTGCCGGCACCCGGCCAGGTGCGCACCTGGACCGGCAAGGACCTCGGCGACGGCTCGGAACGCGCGGTCGCGGCCGACCCCGCGGCCCCGTTCTCGGCCTTGATCTTCAAGACCCAGATCGACCGCTACGCCGGCGTGCTCTCGGTGTTCCGCGTGGTCTCCGGCACCCTCGTATCCGATCAGACCGTGCTCGACGTCACCCGCGACGCCAAGCAGCGCATCGGCAAGCTCTTCCTGCTGCGCGGCGCCGAGCACACCGAGGTGCCGCAGGCGGGCCCGGGCGACGTCGTCGCCGTGGCCAAGCTCAAGGACGTACACACCGGCGACGCCCTCACCGCCGAGAAGGGCGGCGTGGCGCTGGCCCCGATCCCGATTCCGAAGGGCATGCTGTCCTACGCCGTCGCCGCCAAGTCGAAGGGCGACGAGGACAAGGTCTTCTCGTCGCTGGCGCGGCTGGTGGAAGAAGACCCGACGCTCCACCTGGATCGCGACGCGAGCACCGGCCAGTTCCTGCTGAGCGGCATGGGCGAGCTGCACATCCGCATCGCGGCGGAGCGGCTCAAGCGCATGTTCGGCGCCGAGGTCGATCTTCAGCGACCCAAGGTGCCCTACCGCGAGACCATCACCCGCAAGGTCGAGAACGTGGAGGGGAAGCTCAAGAAGCAGACCGGCGGAAAGGGAATGTTCGGCGTCTGCTACCTGACGATCGAGCCTCTCCCCCGCGGGGAAGGCTTCGAGTTCTGCGACGAGATCGTGGGCGGCGCCATCCCCCGCAACCTGATTCCAGCGGTCGAGAAGGGCGTCCTCGAAGGCATCGCCCTCGGGGGACCGCTGGCGGGCTTCCCGGTGGTGGACATCCGGGTGCGCTGCATCGACGGCAAGCACCACTCGGTGGACTCCAACGAGATGGCCTTCAAGCTGGCCGGCTCCATGGGCTTCCGGACGGCCTGCGAGAAGGCCAGACCGACCGTCCTGGAGCCCCTGATGGACGTGGAGGTGGCCATCCCCGACGAGAGCATGGGCGACGTGATCGGCGACCTGAACAGCCGCCGGGGCCGGGTCCAGTCCACCGAAGGGCGCGGCAACAGCCAGGTCATCAAGGCACAGGTCCCCATGGCCGAAATGCTGGAGTACGCCAGCGTCCTCACCAGCCTCACCGGGGGCAAGGGGGCCTTCCACATGGAATTCGCCCACTACGAGGAGATGCCGGCGCAGATTCGGGAGAAGGTGATCGAGGAGGCCAAGGCCGCCGGCAGCCAGGAGAGCTGACGCCGTCCGAGGGCTCCGGGACGCCGCCGAGGGGGGCGAGTGGCCGAGGGGCAGACGACCCAGAAGATCCGACTCCGGCTCTCGCCGGATGCCGAGCGCTACATCCGCCAGGACGCGCCGGCTGACGTGCGCCGCATGGCAGCGGGCGGCGCGCTGCCGTTGCCGCCGGTCGAGCTGCTCACCGTGCTCTTCGCCCTGGCCCACGACCCGGACAGCGAGGTGAAGGAGCGTGCCCGGGCCAGCATCGAGAAGCTGCCCAACGGCGTGTGCCGCACCGCGCTGGCCGAGCACGACCACCCGGCCGTACTCTCCTTCTGCTCACAGATCTATCGCGACGAGCCGGCGCGCGCCGAGGCCATCGCGCTCAATGGCCACGCCGACGACGCCACCCTGGTGTTCCTGGCGGGCCTGCCCCACAAGTCGGTGGTCGACATCGTGTCGAACAACCAGCAGCGCATGCTGCGTTGCCCCGAGATCGTCGAGGCGCTGGGCGAGAATCCGCTCACCGGACGCGCGGTGATCGACCGCATCCTGACCTTCCTGGGCCTCGAGCGCCCCGAGTCCGAGAGCCTCGACGACGAGGTGGTGGACCTGCCGCCGCCCGCGCCCATCACCGACGCAACGGCCACGGCCGTGCTCGAGGCGGTGCTGGGCGAGGACGTTTCCAACTTCGCGCCGGAGCTCATCGCGGATGAGGCGGAGGTCGACGAGGAGAAGGCGCAGAGCCTCCACGCCACCCTCCAGAACATGACCGTGTTCGAGAAGATCAAGCTGGCCCGCCTCGGCAACAAGGAGGCGCGCAGCCTGCTGATCCGGGACAGCAACAAGCTGGTGGCCTCGGCCGCGGTCCGCAATCCCAAGGTCACCGACAGCGAGGTGGTGGGATTCGCCAAGTCGCGCAATGTCTGCGACGAGGTGCTGCGGCTGATCTCCCGCAACCGGGAGTGGACCCGGAACTATCAGGTGAAGCTGGGACTGGCCACCAATCCGAAGACGCCACAGTCGACGGCGGTCAAGTTCCTCAACTACCTCCAGGAGCGCGATCTGCGCAACCTGATGAAGAGCAAGGACGTGCCCAGCGCAATCTCGAACCACGCGCGGCGATTGCTGCAGAAGAAGGGGAAGATCTGATGGAAGATCGCAGCGGAACCGTCGACGCGCGCATCGTGTTCTGGGGCATGGCGGGAGCCGGCAAGAGCACCAACGTGGCCACGATCTACAACAAACTGCGCCCGGACCACCGCGGCCGGCTCGAGACGGTGCCGACCCGGCTCGACCCCACGGTGAGCTACGAGGTGCTGCCGATCGAGCTGGGCGAGATCGCCGGCGTGCGCACGCGCATCCAGGTGGTGGCGGTGCCCGGCGCTGCCGACCACGCTTCGACCCGCAAGCAGTTGCTCGACGAGGTGGACGGCGTGGTGCTGGTGGTGGACTCGCGCCGCGACTGCATCGACGCGAACCTGGCGTCCTTCGACGAGCTTCGCGCCGCGCTCACCGCCTACGGCAGGCGCCTCGAAGACCTGCCCCTGGTGATCCAGTACAACAAGCAGGACCTGTCCGATCCCTTCGCCATGGAGGAGCTGCACCGCAAGCTCGAGGTGAAGGGCGCTGCCGTGTTCGAGTCGGTGGCGAGCGAGGGCACCGGCGTGCTCCAGACGCTCTCCACGATCTCCAA
>JBFGIM010000118.1:0-9312 GCA_041577695.1 Myxococcota bacterium
CACCGCGAGCGCATCTTCGAGCGCTTCTTCAGCTATCGGCCCGATCCCGACCGGAGCGGGCCGCGCCACACCGGCCTCGGCCTCGCCATCGTCCGGGCCCTGGTGGAGGGCTACGGCGGCACGATCCGGGTGCGTGACGCCGAGGGCGGCGGCGCCCGCTTCGAGGTGCGCCTGCCACGGGCGGAGTGAGCTAGCGGAAGCTGGCGCGGGCCGCGCTCGTGCGCGCGGCGCCCATCAGCACGTCGCCGTCGGTCTCGGGCACCGCTCCCAGCCAGGCGGCGTGGGCGTAGGCGCGGAACTGGGTCTTGGTCATGTGCACCGCCAGCTCGGGCTTGGCCGCGATGCGCCCGGCCCAGCGCGCGACTTCGGCGTCGAGCTCGGCGGCGGGCACGACCCGGTGCAGGATCCCCCAGGCCTCGGCGCGCGCCGCGTCGATCCGGTCGCACATGAGGATCACCTCGCGCGCACGCGCCGCGCCGATCTCGTGGATCAGCCGCGGCGTGGCGCCCCAGCTGAGCGGGATCCCCAGGTCGACCTCGGGCACGTGGAGCGAGGCGTCCTCGGAGCCGATCCGGAAGTCGCAGGCCAGCGCCAGCGCGAAGCCGCCTCCGACGGCGTGGCCGTGGACGCGGGCCACGGTGATGGCCTCCACCTCCTGGATGGCGCGGCAGGCGCGCAGGCCGAGCTGCGCGGTAAAGCGGCGCTCGCGGTCGCCGGGCTCGGGAGCGTCCTCCCGGGGGCGTCCCGGCGGGTCGCGGCGATCCGCGCCGCCACAGAAGGACGGCCCGCGCCCGCCCAGGATCACCACGCGCGTGGCGAAGTCGGTCTGGAGCCCGGTGAAGAGCGCCTCGATCTCCTCGAGGGCGGTGCGGTTCAGGGCGTTCCGCTTGGCGGGTCGATTCAGCCAGACCCGGAGCAGCGGACCGTCGCGTTCGACTTCGAGGGTCTTCCAGTTCATGGCCCGCGGTGGTACCACGGTCCGTCGAGCGGCGCCCGTTCGGAACCCTCGGAGGACTTCATGGGTCTGCGCACTCCGATCTGCGAGATGCTGGGCATCGAGGTACCCGTGTTCCTGGCCGGCATGGGCGGCGTCGCCTACGCCGAGGTCTGCGCCGCCGTCTCCGAAGCCGGCGGCTTCGGAACCCTCGGCATGGCGGGGCTCGGCCCGGCGCAGATCGGCGACCAGATGCGCGCCGTGCGCGACCGGACCGACAAGCCCTTCGGCGTCGATCTGCTGGCCGCGCTGCCCGAGCAGGTGGACGCCGCCCTGGACGTGATCCTGGAAGGGGGCGCCAGCGCCTTCATCGCCGGGCTCGGTGTTCCCACTACCGCGATCGATCGCTGTCACGCCGCCGGCGTGCCGGTGATGGTGATGT
Organism: Myxococcota bacterium; assembly: GCA_041577695.1. Taxonomy (GTDB): domain Bacteria; phylum Myxococcota_A; class UBA9160; order UBA9160; family PR03; genus JASJBO01. The sequence continues at coordinate 1,377 of JBFGIM010000118.1, forward strand.
GCGGCAAGGTCAGCCACGCCCGCGCCGCCGCCAACGCCGGCTGCGACGCCGTCGTGGCCCAGGGCACCGAGGCCGGCGGGCACACCGGGCAGATCGCGGGGATGGCGCTGATCCCCCAGATCGTGGATGCCGTCGACCTCCCGGTGCTCGCCGCAGGCGCCATCGTCGACGGCCGCGGTCTGGCCGCCGCGCTGGCCTTCGGCGCCCAGGGCGTCTGGATGGGGACGCGCTTCATCGCGTCCTTCGAGGCGCGCGCCGCCGACCTCTACAAGAAGACCCTGGTCGAGCGCGGCGGCGCCGACACCCGGGTGACGCGCTGCTACTCGGGCAAGCCGATGCGAGTGATCCGCAATGCCTACGTGGACGATTGGGAGCACCGCGGCAGCGAGCTGAAGCCGTTTCCCGAGCAGATGGCCGAGAGCTACCGCAAGGGCGTCTTCGGAGTGTCCGCCGGTGACTACCGCAAGCTCGACCCCGAACGCTCCTGCATGCCGGCCGGGCAGGGCGTGGGCGGCATCGACGACGTGCTGCCCGCCGCCGAGATCGTGGCCCGCGTCGTGAGCGAGGCGCGCGAGACGCTCGTGCGCCTGGGAGCCCTGGCCGGCGCCCCGGCGTCCTAGTCGCGGTAGTGGGGCTTGCGGCCCTCCTTGCGCGCCGCGATCGCCTCCTGGAGATTCTCGGTGGTGAGCCGCACTAGCAGCTGGTTGCGGTTCTCGAGGTCCATCGCCGCGGCGAGACTGGGCGCTTCCAGGTTCGCCCGCAGCACGCGCTTGGTCATGGCGAGGCCGTGCGGACTGTAGCCGCACATCTGGTGGGCCAACTCGAGGGCGGTGTCCATCAGCGCGTGGTCGGGAACGACCCGCGACACCAGGCCGATGCGCTCGGCTTCGACGGCGTCCACTTCGCGACCGCTCAGCATGATCTCGTGGGCGCGCGACGCGCCGATCAGGCGCGGCAGCGTGTAGCTGATGCCGAGCTCGGTGGCGGTGAGTCCATTGCGGATGCCCGCCATGCAGAAGCGCGCCGACTCGCCGGCGACCCGGATGTCGGCGCCGGCGGCCAGGCACAGCCCGCCCCCGTAGGCCGGCCCGTTGATGGCGGCGATCACCGGCTGGTGCAGGTCGCGCATGGCGAGGACCAGCTCGGCGAAGATCTCCATCGAGCGGATCGCGATGCGCGAGAGGGTGAGGCCCTCGATGTTGGGCGGCACGCCCGCCTCCTCGAGGTCGAGCCCCGAGCAGAAGCCGCGCCCGTTGCCGGTGAGGATCACCACGCGACAGGCGTTGTCGTCGTGCGCCTGCTGGAAGGCCTGGCGCAGCGGCAGCACCGTGTCGAAGGACAGCGCGTTCAACCGCTCGGGCCGGTTGATGGCGATGATGCTCACCTGCGGATCGGGTTTCTCGACGGTGACCAGGGCCATGTTCCTCCTCGCCTGCAATCGGGGTCCTCGGCTGCAATCAGCCCGTCGCGTCCAGCCATTCCAGGATCCGCGCGCGGTCGGCGTCGAGCGCGGGCGCCGGGGGTCGCGTGGGCGGGTCGTCGAAGTCGGGACTCTTGATCGGGTTTCCGGCCATCGGCAGCGGGCCGGCCACCGGATCCTCGCTCGTCACGATCATGTTGCGTGCGCGCACCTGGGGGTCGGCGACGACCTGGGCCACGTCCTGGATCGGTCCGCACGGGACGCCGGCGGCCAGCAGGCGCTCGACCCAGTGGGCGGTCGATCGTCCCGAAAGGGCTGCCTCGATCTCGCCGCGCAGCGCTTCGACGTGCTCGGTGCGCGCGGCGTTGTCGGCGAAGCGCGGGTCGGCGCCCCACGCGGGTCGCTCCAGCACCGCGGCCAGCGCCGCGAAGAGCGCGTCGTTGCCGGCGGCGATCACCACGTGGCCGTCGGCGGTGGCATAGGCCTCGAACGGCGCGATCGAGGGGTGGCGGCTGCCGAGCGGCCCCGGCGCCGCCCCGGTAGCCGCGAGGCGGGCGATGGCGTTCTCCAGGATCGCCACCTGGCTGTCGAGCATCGCCACGTCGATGCGCGTGCCGCGGCCGGTGCGCTCGCGGTGGTGCAGCGCGGCGCTCACGCCCAGCGCGGTGAAGAGGCCCGCCGCGATGTCGCCGATCGAGGTGCCGACGCGGGTCGGCGGACCGCCGGGCTGCCCGGTCAGCGACACGATGCCGCCCATGGCCTGCACCACCAGGTCGTAGGCGGGGCGCCCGGCGTAGGGGCCCGCCTGGCCGAAGCCCGACGCCGCCGCACAGATCAGGCGCGGATGCCGCTCGCGCAGGACCTCCCAGCCGTAGCCGAGCCGCTCGAGGGCGCCCGGCCGGAAGTTCTCGACCAGCACGTCGGCACGCGCCAGCAGCCGCTCGAAGAGGCTGCGGTCGGCGTCGTCGCGGAGATCGAGGGCCAGACTCTCCTTGCCGCGGTTGAGCGAGGCGAAGTAGGCCGAGCGGCCCGCCACGAAGGGCCCGATCTGGCGGGCGTCGTCGCCGCCGCCGGGGCGCTCGATCTTGATCACGCGAGCGCCCAGCTCGGCGAGCATCAGCGTGCAGTAGGGGCCGGCGAGCACGCGGGTGAGATCGAGCACGAGGATCCCCGCCAGGGGTCCGCTTCGGGGGGCTGCCTTCATCGACCTCTCGCTCGGGCGGTGCGGGCGGCGAGCATATCGCCGCTGCGGCGGCTTTGCGCGCCGCGCACCGCGCGCCGCCGGAAGGCTTGCTAGGGTTCGCCGCCAATCGCCATGACCTCTCCCGCGCCGCGCATTCCCATCCTGGTCGTCTCGGGCTTCCTCGGCTCCGGGAAGACCACGCTGGTGCGCCACCTGCTGGACGCGGCGATCGCCGAGGGCACCCGCCTGGCGATCGTGTCCAACGAGTTCGGCGCACTGGGCATCGACGGCGCGCTGCTGGCCTCGGGGCAGGGCCGCTACGTCGAGCTCGCGGGAGGTTGCGTCTGCTGCGAGCTCTCGGATGAGCTGGTGGAGGTGCTCGAGGCGGTGCGCCGCGATGTGGCGCCCGATCGGATCGTGGTGGAGACCTCCGGCGTGGCCTTGCCCTACGAGACCCAGCTGTCGCTCTGGCGACCGCCGGTCGACGAGTGGGCCGGTGACGACATGGCCGTGGTGGTGGTGAACGCCGAGCAGCTCGCCGCCGACGACGATCTGGGGGCGACCTTCGAGCAACAGGTCACCGCGGCCGACCTGCTGCTGCTGAACCAGATCGACCGGGTCGAGCCGGCGCAGCTGCTCGCGCTCGAAGCGAAGCTCCGCGCCCTCGAGCCCGAGGTGCCGATCGTGCGCTGCAGCTTCGGGCGCGTCGATGTCGCGCTGCTGCACCCTCCGTCGCTGGAGCGCGAGCCACGGCCTTCGGAGGTGCCGCCCCACCACCACGAGGCCTTCGCCAGCGAGACGATCGAGATCGCGCCGGGCGCTCGGCCCGAGGACGTGATCGAGCGGGTGCGGGCCGCGGGTGCGCTGCGCGCCAAGGGATTCATCGAGACGAGTGATGGTGTGCGGCTGGTGCAGGGCGTCGGACGGCGCGTCGAGCTGCACCCCGCCGAGGCGCCCGCGGAGCTGCTGGGGCGGATCGTGCTGATCCGCCGCGCCGACCCGGGCCCGTAGCCGTGTCCTTCCGCGAGGAGACGCGGCGTACCGCCCGGCTGGCCTTCCCGGTGGTGGGCACCCAGGTCAGCACCATGTTGCTGGGCACGGTAGACACCTTGATGGTGGGCCGGGTCAGCGTGGAGGCGCTCGGCGCGGCGGCGCTCGCGAACGCCTGGTTCCTCGGCACCATGCAGTTCGCGCTGGGCGTGCTGTTCGGGCTCGATCCCATCATCACGCAGGCCCACGGCGCCGGGCGGTACCGCTTGGTGGGACTCGCGCTCCAGCGTGGACTGGTCCTGGCCGGGCTGATCAGCGTGCCGTTGGCAGTCCTCTGGCTCGGCACCGAGAGCTTTCTGCTCTGGGCGGGGCAGGATCCGGAGCTCTCGCGCGCGGCATTCGAGTACACGCTGGTCCAGATCCCCAGCATTCCGTTCTTCCTGGCCTACACCGTTCTGCGACAATATCTCCAGGGTCGCGAAGTCGTGCGACCGGCGCTCTGGGTGATCCTGATCGCCAACGTGCTCAACGTCGACTTCAACTGGGTGCTGATCTTCGGTCACCTGGGATTTCCCGCGCTCGGCCTGGTCGGGGCCGGCATCGCCACCTCGTTGACGCGGGTGATGACCTTCGCGGGCCTGTTGCTCTGGGTGGTGGGCTTCGGGCTCCACCGCGGTGCCTGGACCGCCTGGTCGCGCGAGGCGCTGCAGCCGCGTGGCCTGCTGGCGGTGCTGCGCTTCGGCATTCCGGTCGGCGTGCAGACCAGCCTGGAGTTCTGGGCGTTCTCGGCGGCCGCGCTGCTGGCGGGGCGGCTCGGCGCCGAGCCGCTGGCGGCGCACATCGTGGCGCTCAACATGGCGGCGCTCGCCTTCATGGTGCCGCTCGGCATCTCGCAGGCCGCGGTGACGCGGGTGGGCAACCTGCTGGGCGCCGGACGGCCCGAGGCCGCGCAGCGCGCGGCCTGGGTGGCGCTCGGCCTGGGCAGTGGTGTCATGCTGATCTCGGCCAGTGCCTTCGTCGTCTTCCGCCACCAGCTTCCGGCGCTCTACACCGCCGACGTCGGGGTGATCGCACTGTGCACCTCGATCCTGCCGATCGCAGCCGCGTTCCAGATCTTCGACGGCGCCCAGGTGGTGGGCTGTGGCGTGCTGCGCGGCATGGGACGCACACGGCCCGCGGCCATCTTCAACGCCGTCAGCTACTGGGCGCTGGGACTTCCGCTGGCGTGGGCGCTCGGCCTGCGCGGTGACTGGGGTCTGGCGGGGATCTGGTGGGGACTGTGCTTCGGGCTCGCCGTGGTGGCGATCTTCCTGACCGGCTGGATCCACTTCCGCGGGCCGGCGACGGTGCGCGATCGGGCTTTCTGATCGGTGCCAACCGTTCAGGCGTGGGCGCTCCACAGATGCAGCGCCGCGTAGGCGCGCCATGGGCGCCACGCCTCCGCGATCGCTTCCAGCTCACGCGGTGTGGGCAGCGACTGGCCGTGTCCGAGGGCGCGGCGCAACGCGAGGTCCGAAGCCGGAAACGCGTCCGGCTGTCCGAGCGCGCGCATGGCCACGTACTGCGCCGTCCACGGACCGACTCCCGGCAGGGCTTCGAGCTTCGTGAGCGTCTCTTCGGGAGCCTCGCTGCCGTCGAGTCGCAGCGACCCCGTTGCCACCGCCGCGGCGAGTGCGTTGACTGCGCGCGCTCGTGCGCCCGGCAGGCCGATCCTGGTGAGATCGGCATCGGCGAGGACGGCAGCGGGCGGAAACAGGAAGCGCAGCCCGGAGTCGGCCGCGCCGGCGCAGGGCAGGGGATCGCCGAAGCGCTCCACCAGCCGGCCCGCCAGCGTGGTGGCGCCGGCCACGCTGACCTGCTGACCGAGGATGGCGCGAACCGCCAGCTCGAAGCCGCACCAGGCGCCGGGCACGCGCAGTCCGGGCCGATCCCGGACCGCCTGGCGCAGCCCGCGTTGACCCGCCAGCTGATCGCCGATGGCACCCGGATCGGCGCCGAGATCGAAGAGTCGGCGCAGGCGCGCGGCCAGTGGCGCCAGCGGCGCGCTGCGCGAGAGCGAGATGCGCGCGCGCAGCGCCGCCTCTCCCTCGATCGGTGTCACCTCGACGGCGCCGCGCGCCTCGCCGAGCTGCACCGTGCGCCGGTAGGCGTTGCCGGAGACCGCCTCGACGCCCGGGATGGCGCGCAGGGCGAGGAACGCGAGCAGCGCAGCCCAATCGAGCGGCGCGCGATAGGGAAGGCGCAAAGCCAGCTCCGAGCCCTCGAGCGCGCCGGCGGAGCTCCGCAACGCGCTCGGCGGGCGCGCGTAGACGCGCCGCATGGCGTCGTTGAAGCGACGCAGGCTGGTGAAGCCCGCGGTGCTGGCGACCTCGGCCATCGGGAGTGCGGTCTCGTCCAGCAGCTTCTTGGCGAAGAGCACGCGGCGGGTCTGGGCCACCGCGATCGGCGTGGCGCCGAGGTGGCGCAGGAAGAGTCGGCGCAGGTGGCGCCCGCCGACGCCGAGACGCGCGGCCAGCGCCTCGACGCCGTCACCACCGTCCAGGGCGCCGGCTTCGATCAGGGCCAGCGCCCGCGACACCGTCGCCGAGGTGCCCTGCCAGGCCGGGGTGCCCGGCGCCGCCTCGGGGCGGCAGCGCAGACAGGGGCGGAAGCCGGCCTCCTGGGCCGCCGCTGCGCACGGCACGAACCAGCAGTTCTCGCGGCGCGGCGTGCGCGCCGGGCAGACCGGCCGGCAGTAGACGCCGGTCGATCGGACGGCCACGAAGAAGCGTCCGTCGAAGCGGCCGTCGCGGGTGCGCAGCGCGCGATAGCAGACGTCCGCGTCGAGTTCGGCACCAACCATGGGTGGAGAGGTAGCGCGTCCGGGGCGCCGGGCTCGCCATTTTCGGACCTGGCCGCCGAGGCCCGGCGCGCCCGGCGCCGGCGGGCCGGGTATGCTCGCCCGCCGCTGCCCGCGCGCGCCGCGCGGGCCCGCCGGGAGACCGTCGTGCGCTTCACCTACGCCGAATCCATGTGTGACCCCGTCCAGATGATGCCGCTCGCCATGGCCGCGGATCGCGCCGGCTGGCACTCCTTCACCGTGCCGGACAGCATCTGCTACCCGGAGGTCTCCGACAGCCGCTACCCCTACACGCCCGACGGCAGCCGCGAGTTTCTCGAGGACAAGCCGTTCATCGAGCCGTTCGCGCTGATTCCGGCCCTGGCTGCCGTCACCGAGCGACTGCGCTTCACGACCTTCGTGGTGAAGCTGCCGATCCGGCAGCCGGTGCTGGTCGCCAAGCAGGCCGCCTCGGTGGCCGTCCTGTCCGGCAATCGCTTCGGCTTCGGGGTGGGCCTCAGCCCGTGGCCCGAGGATTTCGCGGTGTGCGGTGCCGAGTGGAAGGACCGCGGCCGGCGCATGGACGAGATGATCGAGATCATCCGCGGCCTCACCCGGCCGGGCTCGGGTCCGAAAAGCGAGGATGGGTCATGGGTTCCCGGTGAATACTTCGAGTATTCGGGCAGCTTCTACCAGATCCCCAGCCTGAAGCTGTGCCCGGTGCCCAGCCAGCCGCTGCCGATCCTGATCGGGGGCCACGCGGAGCCGGCCTTGCGCCGGGCGGCCCGCCTCGGCGATGGCTGGATGCACGCGGGCGGCGACGCCGAGGCGCTGGCCGGCATGCTCGCGCGGCTGCGCGCCATGCGCCGGGAGTTCGGCCGCGAGAGCCATCCCTTCGAGATCCACGTGATCTCGATGGATGCGTATACCCTCGACGGCATCCGCCGGCTCGAGGACGCCGGTATCACCGACGTCATCGTCGGGTTCCGGAACGCCTACGAGACCGACACCCAGCCGCTCCAGCACAAGATCGACGCGCTGAACCAGTACGCGGAGAACGTGATCGCGAAGGCCTAGTAGCGGTAGAGCTCCGGCTTGTAGGGCCCCTCGATCGGGATGCCCAGGTAGTCGGACTGCTTCTCGCTCAGACGGGTCAGCTTGACGCCGAGATGGTCGAGGTGCAGCCGCGCCACCTCCTCGTCGAGGTTCTTGGGCAGCACGTAGACCTTTCGCTCGTAGCGATCGCCGTGCTCGTGGAGCTCGAGCTGGGCCAGCACCTGGTTGGTGAAGGAGGCCGACATCACGAAGCTGGGATGCCCGGTGGCGCAGCCCAGGTTCAGCAGGCGGCCCTCGGCGAGCACCAGTACGCTGTGGCCATCGGGGAAGATCCACTCGTCGTACTGGGGCTTGATGTTCACGCGCTGGATGCCCGGCACGGCCTTCAGCCCGGCCATGTCGATCTCGTTGTCGAAGTGGCCGATGTTTCCGACGATCGCCTTGTCCTTCATGCGCGCCATGTCCTCGG
>JBFGIM010000119.1:0-9278 GCA_041577695.1 Myxococcota bacterium
GCGGACCTGATCGTGGCGGGCGAGAGCGCCCGCTTCGGCTATCCGCCGGCCCGGGTCTGGGGCACGCCGACCACGGCGATGTGGGTCTATCGCATGGGGCTCGAACGGGCGAAGCGCTACCTGCTCACCGGCGACGAGATCCCCGCCGCCGAGGCCGCCGCCATCGGCATGGTGCTCGAGGTGGTGCCCGACCCACGGCTCCACGAGCACGCTCTCGCCCTGGCGCGGCGCATGGCCCGGCTGCCCCTCAACCAGCTGGTGATGCTGAAGCTGCTCTGCAACCAGACCGTCGAGAACATGGGCATCGCCTCGAGCCGGCTGCTGGGGACGCTCTTCGACGGCGTCGCCCGCCACACCCAGGAGGGCCTCGACTTCGTGGCCCGCGCCGGGGAGGTGGGGTTCCGGCAGGCGGTGCGCGAGCGCGACGATCCCTTCGGCGACTACGGCAGCCGCAAGCGCCGCTGAGCCGGGACTAGACCAGCAGCTTGGCGCCGGCCTTGGCGATCTCTTCGGGATCCGGCGGAGCGTCCGGCTGCGGCACCTCGCGCCCGCGTTGCACTGCGGGCCGCGCGCCCACCGCGGCGATCCAGCGCTCGAGGTTCGGCAGCCCCTCGACCTCGACGCCCGCCCAGCCGTGGATCGAGACCCAGGGCCAGCTGGCGATGTCGGCGATGCTGTAGTCGCCTGCCAGGTACTCGGCTTCGCCGAGGCGGCGATCCAGTACCTCGTAGAGCCGGCGCGTCTCCTTCTGGTAGCGCTCGATGGCGAACGGGATCTTCTCCGGCGCGTAGCGGAAGAAGACGTTCGCCTGGCCCTGCATCGGCCCGACGCCACCCATCTGGAACATCAGCCACTGCATCGCCACCGAGCGGCCCCGCGCGTCGGTGGGCAACAGCTTGCCGGTCTTCTCCGCCAGGTACACCAGGATCGCGCCCGACTCGAACACGGCGAGGTCGTCGGCCTCGCGGTCGACGATGGCAGGGATGCGCCCGTTCGGGTTGATGCGCAGGAACGGCGCCTCCTTCTGCTCCAGCTTGTCGAGTTGCAGGGCCTTCACCTGGTAGGGAAGCCCGAGCTCCTCCAGCGCGATGGAGGCCTTCCAGCCGTTCGGGGTCGCGGCGGTATAGAGATCGATCACGGCAGTCTCCTCAGGCGAAGCGCCGCAGCTCGCGGCGGGCGATCACCATCTTGTGGACCTCGTCGGGGCCGTCGGCCAGGCGCAGGGCGCGGCCGTGCCGCCACATGGCCGCCACCGGCGTGTCGTCGGACACGCCCAGCGAACCCAGGCACTGGATCGCCCGATCCAGCACGTTCATCAGCATGTTCGGCGCCACCACCTTGATCATCGAGATCTCCTGGCGGGCCACCCGCTTGCCGTGGGTGTCCATCTTCCATGCGGCGTACATCGTCAACAGCCGGGCCTGGTCGATCTCCATGCGGGAGGTGGCAATCCACTCCTGCACGAACTGCTTCTCGCCCAGCGGACCGCCGAAGGCTTGGCGGGAGTTGGCGTGGCGGCACATGATCTCGAAAGCCCGCTCGGCCATGCCGATGGCGCGCATGCAGTGGTGGATGCGCCCGGGCCCCAGCCGCGCCTGGGCGATGACGAAGCCCGAGCCTTCCTCGCCCAGCCGGTTCGCCACCGGCACGCGGCAGTTCTCGTAGCGGATCTCGCAGTGGCCGCCGCCGCCCACGTGGCCCATCACCGAGACCGCTCGCACCAGGTCGAAGCCGGGCGTGTCGGTGGGGACGATGACCATCGTGGCGCGCTGGTGCATGGGGGCTTCGGGGTCGTTCACGGCCATGACGATGGCAAAGCGCGCCCCGACGGCTCCCGACGTGAACCACTTGTGGCCGTCGATGACGTACTCGTCGCCATCGCGCACCACCCGCGTTCTCAGGCCGGTGGGGTCGGCACCCGAGACCTCGGGCTCCGTCATCGAGAAGCACGAGCGGATCTCGCCCTCGAGCAGCGGCTGGAGCCACTGGCGTTTCTGTTCGGCGGTGCCGAACTCGGCCAGGATCTCGGCGTTGCCCGTGTCCGGCGCCTGGCAGTTGAAGGCGCGCGGCGCCAGTCCGCTGCGCCCCATGGTCTCGCACAGCGAGGCGTACTCCAGGTTGGTGAGACCGGCGCCGTACTCGCTGTCGGGCAGGAACAGGTTCCAGAGCCCGAGCGCCTTCGCCTTGCCGCGGATCTCGCGCATGATCTCGGGCTCGTGGTGCGGATCGCCCGACGCATCGACCTGCTCCTGGTAGAGCAGCTCGTTGGGGTAGATGTACTCGTCCATGAAGCGTTGGATCTGCTGCTGGATCTGTTGGCACTTTTCCGAGGGCTCGAAGTCCATGGGATCTCCCGGTTGCGCGCGCCTTCAGGCGCTGGAAGGGGGCACGACGCTCACCTTGACGGCGCCGGCGCGTTTGTCGGCGGCCAGCTCGAAGGCGCGCGACACCTGTTCGAGGGGCACGGTGTGGGTCACCAGCGGAAGCAGTGAATCGCGCTGCGCCGTCAAGATCTCGATCGCCCGGGCGAAGTCGGCGTCGGCCGCGCTGCCCCGCGCCCTGGGCGCGTCGGGTCGCTCGCGGCCGTAGCAGTAGGACCAGACCAGGCTGATCTCCTTCAACAGCAGGGGCAGGGTGTCGAGGGAGATCCGGCCTGTGAAGAAGCCGAGCACCGAGACGACCCCGCCCGGCCGAAGCGCAGCCGCCGCGGCGTCCAGCGTGTCGGCGGTGCCGCCCACGGTCTCCAACGCCAGATCGATCGGCGCCTCGCGTCCCATGCCGGCGAGCGCGGCCGGTGTGGCCTCCGACTCGGTCAGCACCCGGTCGGCGCCGAGCGCCGCTGCGCCGGCCGCCTGATGGGGGTGGCGCGCCGTCGCCCAGATCTCGCCCGCGCCCAGGTGCCGCGCAGCAGCCACCGCCAGCAGACCCACCGCGCCAGCGCCGAGCACCAACACCCGTTGACCCGGTGCGAAGCCGCCGCGCTTCAACCCGTGCACCACCACGGCCATCGGTTCCGCGAGCGCGGCCAGTCGCCCATCCAGGGCTTCGGGTACCGGGAACAGCCGCACCGCGTCCACCAGCGCGTACTCCGCCAGGCCGCCGGGGCCGTGGACGCCGAGCATCTGGGCGTCCGGGCAGATCGCGTCGCGCCCGCTGGCGCAGCAGGCGCAGCGGCCGCAGGTCCGCAACGGCTCGACGGCCACGGGCGTGCCCGTCGCGGGCCCCTCGACGCCGTCGCCGAGCGCGTCCACCACCCCGGCCATCTCGTGGCCCGGTGTGGTGCCGGGAGCGAAGAATCCGAGGCGGTAGAGGTGCAGATCGCTGCCGCAGATGCCGCAGGCGGAGATGCGCACGCGCGTCTCGCCGGGCCCCGGCTCGGGGACCGGCGCACGGCCCACGGCGATCGAGCGCGGGCCCTCGATGCGGGCGGCTTGCATGGAGGCGGGGGGCACGGCGCCAAGACTACCACGCAAGGCCGCGGAGGGCGGTATCCTGCGGTGCACCGTGTCCAGACTCATCCTGATCCGCCACGCCGAGAGCGTGGCCAACGCCGAGCGCCGCTTCACCCACGGCCCCCACGAGCTGCTCTCCGAGCGCGGCCGCGCCGAGGCGCAGGAGCGGGCGCGCTTCCTGCGCGAGCACTTCACGCCGGAGGCGCTCTATGCCAGTCCCTTCGCCCGCGCCGTGGAAACGGCGCAGCTGATCGTCGCGATCTTCGAGCTCGAGCCCCGCATCGTCGAGGATCTGCGCGAGCAGGACTTCGGCCAGCTCCGGGGCAAGCCCTACGCCGTTCTCGACCAGGATCCGGAGCGCGCTCGCGCCGGACGCTGGCGCTATCGGCCGCCCGGCGGCGAGACCCTGGAGGAGGTGACGCGCCGGGCCGGCCCGGCGCTGGACGCCATCGCCGCCCGTCACGACGGGCGCCAGGTGCTGGTGGTCAGCCACGGAGCCGTGATGGCAGGCCTGCGCGTGTGGGTCGGTGCGTCCGAGGACGGGGCACCGATCGTCAGCGCCAACGCGGGTGGCTACCTGCTGAAGCGGGTCGGCGACCGCTACGCCGGGCCGTTTCCGCTGGAGGATCCGGAGCCCGGGTTCTGAAGCGAGCGCGCCGCCCGCACCGCGTCGGCCACGCGGCCTCCGTGGGCGTCGAGCAGCACGCCCGCGCGCTCGGGATCGATCCCGCCCAGGTCGGCAACGATGAGACGCGCTCGCTCGCGCAGCTTGCGCGACGCGGGACGAAGGTGCGTCATGCGGTTCCCGCGGACGCGACCCAGCCGGATCATCACCGCCGTCGAAAGCTGGTGCAGGACCATCTTCTGGGCGAGGCCACCCTTCATGCGCGTGGAGCCTGCGATCACCTCGGGTCCCACCAGAGGGGCGATGACCTGATCGGCGGCGCGGGCCAGCGGAGATCCCGGGTCGCAGGTGAGCGCGATGCGCCGCGCTCCGGCGGCGCTCGCTTCGGCCAGCGCTCCGAGTGCGAAGGGCGTGCGGCCGCTGGCCGAGATGGCGAGGACCGCGTCTCGCGGGCCCAGGCCGCGGCCGCGCAGCAAGGTGCGGGCCGCGTCCCCGTCGTCTTCGGCGCCCTCGATCGCGCGCCACAGCGCGCTGGGACCGCCGGCGATCAATCCCTCCACGCGGCCCGGCTCGAGCCCGAAGGTCGGCGGAATCTCGGCGGCGTCCAGGCAGCCCAGCCGACCGCTGGTGCCGGCTCCGACATTGAACCAGCGTCCGCCCGAGGTGAGGCACCCGACCAGGCACTCGACCGCTTCGGCCACCTCGCGCTGCACGGCGCCTACGGCGGCCACGGCGCGGCGATCGCCCGCATGGATCACCGCGAGGATCTCGGCGACACTGCGCCGATCCAGATCTTCGAGGGAGGCGTCGACGTCCTCGGTCGGCGCGGGGCGATTGGGCGTGGAGGGGCCGGCCGGCGTCATGCGCACTTCTCCCGCAGGTGGGTGGCCCCGGGAGACCCGCAGGTGACGGCGGCTCAGCCCGCCTCGAGCCGCTCCAGGACGGCTCGCACCAGCAGCGGCCAGGCGATGGTGGCGTCCGCGTGGACCTCGGCGTAGCGGCCGCCCTCGGACTCCGGGACGAACTTCCCCCAGGAGATGCCCTCCTGGTAGCCGCAGCCGGACAGGCCGCCCCAGTGCTCCGGCTCCGGGCAGATCCGGACGCCGTAGCGGTAGCGGCGGAGCGGTAGATTCTCCCCGAGTCGCGTGTTGAGGATCTCGAGATAGGGGGCCACCTGCTGGGCCCAGTTGCGGGGCACGCCCCCGCCGATGGTGAAGATGCCGTGCCGCTCGCTGGCGGCGATGCGCGCGGTGAAGTCCTCGAGATCGCGGAAGGGATCGAAGCGCAGCGGGGCGCGGCCGTCGCGAACGCGTTCGCGGCTCTGTAGCGCGAAGTCGAGCCCCAGCTCGCTGTCGGTGAAGGCGGGTACGTAGACGGGCACGCCGCGTTGCACCGCACTCTTGAGGATGGCCCGGCCCGGTGCGTTCTGCTCCAGATCGCGTCCGATCCGCTCGCAGACGTCCGCGCTGCTGAGAACCGTGTCGTCGCTCACGTCGGCCAGGGCCCGTTTCAGCACCTTCTCGGTGTCGTTGAGGTTCTTCTCCAGCTCGATGGTGTCGTAGACGCGGTTGTAACCCTTCTTGAACAGCTCGTGATCGTCCATGTTCGAGCGGTGCTTGAAGTGCTGCATGCCCGCACCCTCCACCAGCCCGTGGGTCATGAGGGCGCCGGTGGAGACGATGGCGTGGACCCAGCCGCGATCGATCATCTCGCACAGCACGAGCCCCTGCTTCGCGATGGTCATGGCACCCGAGAGCGTCACCACCACCAGACAGTCGGAGTCGCGGATCATCGCTTCGAGTACGTCGGCGGCTTCGCCCAGCCGGCGCCCGCCGAAAGCCGTCTGCGACATGGCGCGCAGCAGCGCGTCCACGCTGTTCGTGTTGGCGACATCCAGCGGCGTGAGCGCTTCGAGTCCGTCGTCGCGCCCGGTTCCCAGGCTTTCGATGGATCGCGGCTTGTCGGAGGGCAAGTATCCGCCTCGGTGATGGGAGAGGGAAGGAGCCTAGCAGAGCGCTTCACCGCGTGAGGGTGAGCTCCGGTACTTCGGCCAGTGCGTCCGGATCGGTGACGGGCAACGAGCAGGTGGTGCCGCGACAGACGTATGCGGTGGCGGCGCGGCCCGCGGTCGCGCGTCCTTCCAGCCAGGCGGGATCCAGTCGCGCGGGCGCCGGTGCCCCGGGCGCTGCGGTCACCACCGCGTCCTGCGGGCCCAGCAGTCGACGCGCGCGACGGGCCAGCGCCGCCGCCGCCGGATCGTCCGCGTCGCCCACCACCACGGCCACGGCCAGTCCGCGCTGCTGGAGCGCGGCGGCCCGGGCGAGTGTGGGGAACGCCTCGGGGGCGCGCTCGAGCAGATAGGCGTGGCTGCGCAGGGCCTGTTCGACCACGCGGCTCCAGGCCTCGTTGCCGCACAACGCCGCCGCCCGCAGCAGGCCCAGCGCCGCCTGGCCGGCGGAGTGGGGCGTGGCGCCGTCGGGCTCGGAGCGCGGGCGGTGGATCAGCGGTTCGCCGTCGCTGGGCGTGAGGAAGAGCTCGCCTTCCGCGGGATCCCAGAAGCGATCGCAGAGGTCATCGGCCAGGGCCGCCGCTTCGGCCAGGAAGCGATCGCCAGCACCGGCGCGGTAGAGATCGAGGCAGGCCTCCAGCAGCGCGGCAGAGTCTTCGAGGAAGCCCAGCACCCGGGCGCGGCCCGCGTCGAAGACGTGGAGCAGGCGGCCCTGCCCGTCGCGCATCTTCTCGAGCACGAAGTCGGCGGTGGCGGTCGCCTCGGCGAGCAGCATCGCGTCGCCCAATGCGCTGGCGGCACACGCCAGACCCGATGCGGCGTAGGCGTTCCACGAGGCGACGCGCTTGCGGTCGGTGCCCGGAGCGACGCGCACTGCGCGCGCCTGGCGCAGCGCCTCGCGCTCGTCGGAGAGCTGCTCGCGTGGCTGCCGCGCCACGTCCAGCAAGTGCGTGGTGCCGCCCTCGAAGTTCCCGCCCGCGGTGACACCATAGGCGGCGCAGAACCCGGCGGCCCGCGCGTCGCCCAGCACCTCCTGCACCTGGACCGGTGTCCAGACGTAGTACTTGCCCTCCTCGCCCTCGCTGTCGGCGTCCTGGCTGGCGAAGTAACCGCCATCGGGTCCGCTCATCTCGCGGCGCAGATAGGCGGCCGTCTCGAGGATGGGCCAGCGCAGCTCGTCCTCGTCGCGGCGACGCGCGGCCTCGGCGTAGACGCGCAGCAGCAGCCCCTGGTCGTAGAGCATCTTCTCGAAGTGCGGGATGGTCCAGGTGGCATCGACGCAGTAGCGGTGGAAGCCGCCGCCCAGGTGGTCGTATAGGCCGCGGCGCGCCATCTCGCGGCAGCTGACGATCACGTGTTCCAGTGCGGCGCCCGCGCTCGCCTCGGGCAGTACGTCCACTGCCGCCAGCAAGGCTTCGAGGCTGGTCGGCGTGGGGAACTTCGGCGCGCCGCCGAAGCCGCCGTAGCTGCGGTCGGCCCGGGCCAGCAGCTGGGTGGCCGCGTCGCGCAGTGCCTGTTCGCCCGGCGGCGACGAGGCCACGCCCTGCGGCCGTTCGGTGAGCGCGTTGAGCACCCGATGCGCGCTGGCGTCCACCTCGCCGCGGCGCTCGCGGTAGGCCTTCGAGACCGACTCGAGCACCTCGCGGAAGCTCGGCATGCCGTGACGCGGTTCGGGCGGGAAGTAGGTGCCGCCGTAGAAGGGCTTGCCGTCCGGCGTGCAGAACACGGTGAGCGGCCAGCCGCCGTGGCCCGACGAGCGCACCAGGAAATCCATGTAGAGCCGGTCGACGTCCGGGCGCTCCTCGCGGTCGACCTTCAGGTTGACGAAGTGCTGGTTCATCAGCGCCGCCGTCGCCTCGTCCTCGAAGGACTCGCGCTCCATCACGTGGCACCAGTGACAGGCGCTGTAGCCGATCGAGATCAGCAGCGGCTTGTCTTCGCGGGCCGCTCGCTGGAGCGCCGCCGGGCCCCAGGGCTGCCAGTCGACCGGGTTGTGCATGTGCTGTCGTAGGTAGGCGCTGCTCTCGTCGGCGAGTGCGTTGGCGGCGGGTCTCTCGTCACTCATGTCGCGCCAGGGTAGCGGCGACCTGCGGCGGGGGTACCGCGGCTGCGAGCGCTTCGCGCAGGTAGGGGAGCGCTTCCTCGGCCAGCGAGAGATCCGGCGCGAGGCGCTTGCCCAGGCCCTCGGCCGTGGCCAGCGCCAGGTTCACCATCGTCATGTGGCTGCGGGCCTGCACCCGGTGACGGCGCAGGATGTCGAAGAGGCGACCGATCTCGAGCGCGACCTGCACGTTGCCCAGCCCGCGGTGCTGCAGCCTGGACACGAAATCGGCGACCTCCTGCTCGTAGCGCTCGTAGTCGCGGGTGGCCGTGTGGGGAGCGTTCTCGTAGAAGAGGCGCGCCACGGTGCGTCCGTCCCCGGTGGCGAAGGAGAACAGCAGCTGCGCCGTGATGAGGCGATCCCGATCGGACAGCTCGCCCACCAGTCCCAGGTCGAGTAGCGCGATGCGGCCCGAATCGTAGAAGAGCAGGTTGCCGGGATGGAGATCGGCGTGTACGAAGCCGTGCAGGAAGATCATGCGACACACGCAGCGCATGCCGGCCTCGACCACCCGGTGCACGTCGACGCCGCGCGATTCGAGCTGCGCCTCGTCGTGGGCGTCCACGAACTCCATGGTGAGCACCGCGTCGGAGCACGCCTCCGGGTAGAGCCGGGGAAAGTGGACGTCCGGGTCGTCGCTGAAGTTCGCCCGGAAGCGGCGGTTGTGGTCGGCCTCGTGCTCGAAGTGGAGCTGTACCTCCACCGCGTCGCAGAAGTGACGCAGGGAGCCCTCCAGCGAAAGCAGCCGCAGGGTCGGAAAGATGCGTTCGAGCCAGTGGCCCACGCGGATCAGCACGGCGCGATCGAGAGCCGCCTTCTCGAGGACGTCGGGCCGTCTCACCTTGACCGCCACGCGCACATCGCCATCGCGAAGCGTCGCCTCGTGCACCTGCGCGACCGACGCCGCCGCCAGCGGCTCGGGCTCGAAGTGGCGGAAGATCTGCTCCAGCGGATGTCCCAGGCTCTCCCGGACCACCGTCCGTACCTGCTCGAAGGGGAAGGGCGGCACGCGGTCTCGCAGGGTGGCGAGTTCCTCGATCACCGGCGGTGGCAGCAGGTCGGCGCGGGTCGAGGCGATCTGGCCCACCTTGA
>JBFGIM010000120.1:0-9143 GCA_041577695.1 Myxococcota bacterium
AACACGTCGGTGTTCTTCTGGTTGATGATGGTGTCGATGGCGATGGCGGTCTTCCCGGTCTGGCGGTCGCCGATGATCAGCTCGCGCTGGCCGCGACCGATCGGGGTCATCGCGTCGATCGCCTTGATGCCGGTCTGGAGCGGCTCGTGTACCGACTTGCGGGCGACGATGCCCGGCGCCTTCAGCTCGACGCGGCGGAACTCGGTGGTCTCGATCGGCCCCTTGCCGTCCATCGGGCTACCGAGCGCATCCACCACGCGACCCAGCAGCGCTTCGCCTACCGGCACCTCGACGATACGCCCGGTGCGGCGCACCAGGTCGCCCTCGCGGATGTGCTCGCCCTGGCCCATCAGCGCCACGCCGACGTTGTCCTCCTCGAGGTTCAACACCATGCCGCGCACGCCGCCGGGGAACTCCACGAGCTCGCCCGCCAGTGCGGCGTCGAGTCCATAGACGCGCGCGATGCCATCGCCGGTGGAGAGCACGGTGCCGGTCTCGGCCACGTCGATCTCGCGACCGTAGTCCTTGATCTCGCGCTTGAGGATGTCCGTGATCTCGCCGGGCTTGATGTCCAGGGCCATGGGTCAGCGTCCCCCCGTGAGGTTGGTACGAAGCTGTTGGAGCTGGGTGCGCAGGCTGCCGTCGAAGACGAGTCCGCCGACTCGTGCCACGGCCCCGCCGATCAAAGTGGGATCGACCTTCACTTCGAGTTCGACCTGGAGTCCGGTGCGCCGGCCGAGGGCCGCCCGCAACCGCTCGAGATGGACGTCGGAGATCGGCGCGGCCGAGACGAGCTCGCCGCGCACGCGGCCGGCGGCTTGCTCGGCGAGCCGAACGTACTCCTCACGCACCGCCTCCAGGTCGCCGGCGCGACGCTGGTCGATCACGAAGGCGCAGAAACGGCGGAGTGTCGGGCTCAGGCCGAGCCGCTCGCTCAGCTGGTCGAGCACGCCGCGGCGTTCGGCGGCCGGGTGGACCGGGCGCACCAGCACATCGTGGAGGGCGGAATTCTCCTCGATCGCGTCGAGCAACTCGGCCAGCTCGGCGCCGGTGGACTCGATCGAGTTCGCGTCGCTGGCCAGCGCGAAGAGCGCCTTCGCGTAGCGCTTCGCGGCGCCGGTACCCCGGGCGCTCATCCGTTGGCCTCCGGGCCCGAGGTGGAGGCGCGTTCGACGCGGGTCACGAAGTCGTCCACCAGCCGCTGGCGGTCCTGGTCGGTCACCTTCTCCTCGAGCAGGTCGCCGGCCAGGCGCACCGAGAGCGCAGCCGCCTCGGCGCGCAGGCGCTGGCGCGCCACGCGCACCTCCTGATCGACCGCCGCCGCAGCGTCGCGGCGGATGCGTTCCGCGGCGGCGCGGGCCTCCGCGAGCAACTCCGCGGCTTCGCTCTCGGCCTGGGCGCTCACCGTGCGGCGGAGCTCGTTCATCTCGCTGTCCAGGGAGGCCACCTTGCCCTGCCACTCGGAGAGGCGGCGCTCGGCGGCCTCGAGCTCGGTCCGCGCGTTCGCGATGTTGTTCTCGATTTCGTAGCGCCGGGCAGCCAGATAAGAGCGCAGTGGAGCTCGTGCGAAGTAGACGATCACACCCAACAGCAGCGCGAGATTCAGCGCGTGCCACACCACGCTCATGGCACCGCCGCCCTCGTCGCCGGCCGCCAGGGCGAGCTCGGGAAGCAGCAGCAACGCGGCCGCCGCGGCGGCAGACGAACGCGCGAAGCTCACGCCAGACTCCTCCCCAGCAAGCGCTCGGCCAGGTCGCGGGCGAGGCCGCGCGCGTCCTGCTCGAGCGTCGTGCGAGCCGCGCTCACCGCCTCCCCGACCTCGGTCCGGGTGCGATGGATCTCGGCTTCGGACACCCCACGCGCTTCGCCGATGGCGGCCTGATAGCTGCGCCGCGCCTCCTCCATGCGGACGCGCCGGTCGGCGCCGGCGCCTTCGCGCGTTTCGCGCACGGCGTCTTCGTAGCGCGCCAGCAGGGCAGCGGCCTCACGAGCCAGATCCCCGGCCCGGGTGCGCGCGCCGTCGATGCGCTTGTCGCGCTCTTCCAACACCTGGACCAACGGCTCGAACACGATGCGATTCAGCAGCTTCGATAGCACCAGGATGAGCGCGACCAGACCGACCAGGAGGTACGGACGCCACTCCATCGGGTTGGCACTGTCGATGCCCGTGGGAAGGATATCGAGCGTGGCCTCGCTGGCAGAAGCGCTCGCGGCGCCGGCCAGGGTGGCGACCAGGACGAGCAGGGCCGCGCCGAGCCGGACGGGGAGCAGGCGGTTCATCCGGGTCCCCTCCGATTGCGAGTCGAAGCGCGGGGCGGCCCACGCGCCTGGCACCGTGGAGCGAAGCCTTCCTGGCGACCGACTCCTGGGGGCCACCCGCGGGGCGAGCGAATGCCCTCGGCCGGTGGCTGAAGCGGCGGAATTCTTACAAAAGTCCGGCGAACTTCAAGGCGCTCCGGACGCGGAAAGGACGGCTCCCGGCGCTCTCGGCGATCCCGCCCGCATCCGCACGCGGGCCTCCAGCCGGGCGCCGTCGTCGACCTGGATCCGCGGCGCCCGAAGCGAGCCGCGGAGCCAGCTCCCGGCGTGCAGCTCCACCCGATCGAGCACCTCGATCTGGCCCTCGATCACCCCGGAGACCAGCAGCCGCGCCACCCGGATGTCTGCCTCGATGCGAGCCTCCGGGCCGACGATCAGGGTGCCCTCGCCCACGACGCGGCCCTTCAGGGTCCCGTCGATCCGCGCACCCTCGCGAAACGAGAGCAAGCCCTCGAAGCTGGCGCCCTCGCCGATCACGCAGGTCGGCTCGGCGCCCGTGCTCATCCATCCCCCAGGATCAGCGCGCTGATCCGTCCCAGCTCCTCGGGGCCGAAATAGTCGATCTCGAGCCGGCCCCGGGCCGGAGTGCCCCGCAGGCGCACCTGGGTCTTGAGCCGGTCGCGCAGGCCCTCGATCAGATCGAGCGTATCCGGATCCTGTGCCGCGCCGGCGCGCGGCCGGCGCCGCTTGCGCGGTGCGCCCAGGACATGGGCCGACGCCTCGGCCTCGCGCACCGAGAGCCCCTCACCCGTGATGCGCCGGTGCAGCGCGGCACGGCGCTCCGGGTGCGAGAGCGAGAGCAGCACCTTCGCGTGCCCGAAGGACAGCTCGCCGTTCTCCACCTCGGCCTGCATCGCGCGCGGCAGCTCTAGCAGGCGCAGGTGGTTGGCGACGCTGCTGCGATCGAGGCCGACGCGGGCGCCCACTTCTTCCTGGGTGGCACCGCCTTCGGTCAGCGCGCGGAAGGCCAACGCCAGCTCGATCGGGTTCAGGTCGTGGCGCTGCACGTTCTCCACCAGCGCCACTTCGAGTCGCTGGCGCGGTGCGACGTCTGCAACCACGGCGGGGATCGCGTCGAGCCCGGCGAGCTGCGCAGCGCGCCAGCGTCGCTCGCCGACCACCAGCTCGTACCCGGCCGCCGTGTCGTCGCCGACGCCGCGCCGCCGCACCACCACCGGTTGCAGCACGCCGTGGCGGAGGATCGAGTCGGCCAGGCGCTCGAGCTCTTCGGGATCGAAGCGACGCCGCGGCTGGTCGGGATTGGGCGCGATGGACTTGACCGGGATGCGGTCCGGCGCGCCGTCCGACGCCGGACGGGGCCGGGCGACCGGATCGGCCACCGGAGCCGGTGTCTGCGGTTCGACGTCGGGGGGAGACGGGATCAGGGCCCCGAGACCGCGACCGAGGGCACTACGAGCCATGCTGGGTTCCTTCGTTCGAATGGGTTTGGATCGGCGCTGCGCTCGCATCCATGCGGCGCAGGATCTCTTCGGCCGCCTGCAAGTAGGCGACCGCGCCGCGCGATCGCACGTCGTACACCAGCGCGGGCTTGCCGAAGCTCGGCGCCTCGGAGAGTCGCACGTTGCGCGGAATCTCTGCCTCGAAGACCTTCTCGCCCAGATGTCGTCGCACCTCGGCTGCGACTTCGCTGCTCAGCTTGTTGCGCGCATCGGTCATGGTGAGCAGCACGCCCTCCAGCGCGAGATCGATATTCAACGCGGCGCGCACGCGTTCGATGGTGTCGAGCAGACGCGCCAGGCCTTCGAGGGCGTAGTATTCGGTCTGTAGCGGAACGATCACCGCGTCCGCGGCGGTCAGCGCGTTGAGCGTGAGCAACCCGAGCGACGGCGGACAATCGATCACCACCAGCTGGTAGTCGTCGCGCACGTCGGCGAGGGCGCGCTCGAGCCGGTGCTCCCGCGCCATCGCACTTACCAGCTCGATCTCGGCACCGACCAGGTCGGGACCCGAAGGAACCACGTGCAGGTAGTCGAGCTCGGTGGAGTGGATCGCGTCCTTCATCACGCAGCGACCGAGCAGCACGTCGTAGACCTGGGGCTCCGGGTCGCGCAGGCCACAGGCGCTGGTGGCGTTGCCCTGCGGATCCAGATCGACCAGCAGGGTGGATCGCTCCGACACGGCGAAGGCGGCCGCGAGGTTCACCGCGGTCGTGGTCTTCCCGACACCGCCTTTCTGGTTGGCGATGGCGAAGATCCGGTTCTTTTGGGTCATCGGTCTTCCCCCAGGGGAAACTGGAGGGGGGGTGACCGAGAAATACCACACGGACGCCCAGGAGTCCACCGGACGGTGCGGGTGGTTACGCGGATTGTTGCGGGGCGGTGACGCGGCCGAGCCAGAGCCGACTCGCCTCCTCGTCACCGGGAGGACCGTATCTACGCGGTTCCAATGGCTTTACGGCGGCCGGAACGAGGAATCCCTCAGTGCGGGCAACGCCGGGAAGGGCGAGCAGGGCGCCGGGAGCGGCCCAACGGACCATCCACTCCAGCGCCTGCTCGGGCTTGGCGAATGCACGCGCCATGACGATGGCGTGCCCGGTCGGCTCGAGCGTCTCGACCCGCCCACGCACGGGCGTGGCATTCGCGATCGCCAGGGAGCGGACCGCGGCGCGCTGGAAGTGATGGCGGCGCTCGCGCGCCTCTACCAGGGTGACCCGACATCTGGGGCGAGCCAGGGCGATCGGCAGACCCGGGATCCCGGCTCCGGAGCCCAGATCCGCCAGCGAATCGGCCGCGGGCAGGGCCGCCGAGAGGGCCAGGGAGTCTAGGACCAGGTTCCGGGCCACCGAGGCAAGGTCCGGGTGGCCGGTCAGGTTCATCCGCCCGGACCAGCGGAACAGCAGATCGGTGAACGTCGCGAGGCGTTCCACGAGGCCCGGAGCGGCGTCGAGCCCCAGGAGACCCAGGTTCTGGGAGAAGTACGCTCGAAGCTCCTCGCGATCCACGTCCCGAGGATGAGGGTTCGGAGGGCGGGTTTCCACGTGGAACACGGCCAGGGGCCCTGGAGAGCGATTCTGACGTTCCACGTAGAACGGGCCCCGCTGTTCCTCGTGGAACACTTCGGGGCCCGTCCGAGGGATCGCGTTCTACGTGGAACGCTTCGAAAAGATCCCTAGTCGTTGCCCGAGGCGGCAGCCGACTCGTAGCGCCGGGCCTCCTCGTACTCGGGCGCGCTCTCCGGCACCACGACCACCTGTTTGTAGCGGCCTTCGCCCACGCTCATCGTGGCCACGCCTTCGATCTCTCGAAGTGCCACGTGCACGGCGCGCCGGTCGCTCGAACTCATCGCCTCCAGGGCCACGGGGCGGCCGGTCTCCGTAGCTCGCTTCGCGGCTCGATCGGCGACCCGCGCCAGGAAGTTGTCCCGATGACCCGTATCGCCTTCCACCTCGATCACGACCCGGGGCGGCTTCTCACCGTCGCCGCGCATGGACGCCTGGTTGGCCAGCAACTGGAGCGCATCGGCGGTCCGCCCGTCACCTCGGCTGAGGTGGGAGGCCGCCGGGCCCTCCAGCTTGACGACGATCAGCTCGTCCCCGTCGGCGCTCTCGGCGATCTCGAAGGGTCCCAGGTCCATTCGCTCGAGCAGTCCCTTCACGAACTCGCCGATCGTGCCCAGCTCGCCCTTCACGGTGCTCACCGAGGGCTCCGTCGAGCGCGGCGGCGGCGCAGCCGCATCCTCGGGCGCGCGCTCCTCTCGCGCGTAGCGCTCACCCTGGCCGCCCCGGTCGCCCCGCTCGCTGCGGCCGCCGCGGTCTCCCCGGCCGCCGCGATCACCCCGGCCGCGGCCGCCTCGGTCTCCTCGGTCGCGGCCGCGGCCGCCGTCCCGATCGCGCCCGCGGCCGCCACCGCGCTCGCGCCGATGTCCCTCGCCGCCGCCGTTGCCGCCGCCGCCGCTGTCGCGACGCGGTGTCACGCCCTTGCGGTGGGCGACCAGGGCCACCCGGGAACCGAGCCCGGAGATCCTGGCGGGGTCGATGTCCGTGATCTGCAGCTCGTCCTCGGACGCTCCAAAGAAGGTGACTGCCTTGGCCACCGCGTCGGCGCGATCGTCTCCGAAGAACTCGTGGATTTCGCTCTGAGGGTCGTACACGTGGGCCTCCTGTTGTCCGCTAGGCCGTCTTCTGACGGTTCAGGTAGAACTGCTGTGCGATCGCCAGGAGATTGCTGACGAACCAGTACAGCACCAGTCCGGACGGGAATTGGTAGAAGAGGAAGGTGAACATCACCGGCATCACGGTCATCATCATGCGCGCCTGGGCCGGGTCCGCCGTGGTCGGGGTCATCTTCTGCTGGAGCACCATGCTCGCTCCCATCAGCAGCGGGAGCAGCCGCACCGGCAGATCGAAGCCGGGCAGGACGAACAGGTTCTCGGGACGCGAGAGGTCGTCGATCCAGAGCGCGAAGGGCGCCTGGCGCAGGTCGAACGAGCTCTGCAGCGCGTAGTAGAGCCCGATGAAGACGGGGAACTGCAGCAGCATCGGGAGACAGCCGCCCAGCGGGTTCGCCCCGGACTCCCGGTAGAGCTTCATCATCTCCTGGGACTGCCGTTCGCGGTCGTCCTTGTGACGTTCCTGGAGCTCCTTGATCTTGGGCTGCAATTCACCGAGGCGCTTCATCGAGCGCATCTGCTTGCTGGCCAGCGGCGCCGTCACCAACCGGATCAGTACGGTGAGCAGGATGATCGCGACGCCGTAGTTCGGGATCACCGCGTAGCACTTGGAGAGCAGCCAGATGAAGCCCCGGGTGAGCGGTGCGATCCACGACCACCCCAGGTCGATGGAGCGATCGAGCTGGGCGCCGGCCGCGGCGAGCTGTTCGGGCTTCTTCGGCCCCGCGTAGATCTCGTACTGGCGCGAGAGCATGCTCGGACCAGGCAGCGTGATCGGGGGATAACCCAGCTGGACCGCGACGCTGCCGCTAGGCTCGGTCTTGAGCCACTGGGCCTGCGCGTCGCTCGGCGACTCGGGGACCATGGCCGTCAGGAAGTAGCCGCTGCCGCTGCCCGCCCACGCCACCGGGCCCGTGAAGATCTGCTGGGCGCTCCCACTGCTGAAGAAGCCGGGCTCGCCGAAGCCATTGATGGGCGTCTTCTCGATCTCGCCATCCACCAGCGCCTCGAGCGAGGCCTCCTTGAAATCGGTTCCCGAACGCACGTGATCGGGGAGCGAGATGACGAAGCCACTGGCGACGGTTCGGTCGGTGCCGTTCTGGACCTCCAGTGCCAGGCGGAACAGATACGAATCGTCCTGGAACGTGTAGGTCTTGCCGACCACGAGGCCGCCCGAGGCGTACTCGAAGCGGACCGACCGGGCCGTCCGCTCCGTCACGCGGAATACCGCGACGGCGAGGTCGCCGAGGCCCAGCTCCATCATGGGAGAGGCAAAGGCGACGGGATCGTCGGGGGCCCGGTCGATCAGGACCACCGGCAGCCCACCCTCGTCGCTGGGCGTCGTGTAGCGGCTCAGCTCCCAGTGACGGATGCCCGCGCCGCGCGAGTCGAGAGTCGCCCGAAAGCGATCGGTCTCGATCTGGATCAGCTCCGACTCGAGCGGAGGCGGAGGGGCGAACTCGGAAGCCGTGGGTGTGGCGCCGGGGGCCGGGCGCGAGGTGGGAATCGTCGGAATCGGAGTCGGCGTCGCCTCGGCGGTGACGAGGGCAGTGTCGGGCGGCGGTCGGTTCCCTGCCTCCCAGGTCATCCAGATACTCAGGACGAGGAAGGAGAGCGCGAAGGCCAGGAGTGTGTTCCGATCCACCTGGAATCCTCGCTACGGGATCGGATCGTAGCCGCCCGCATGGAACGGGTGGCAGCGAAGCACTCTCTGCACGCTCATCCAGGAACCGCGCAGCGCGCCATGACGGCGAACGGCGGCGGCGGCGTATCGCGAGCAGCTCGGTTCGAAGCGGCAAGCAGGCGAGAGCAAGGGGGAAACGAGCAGTCGATAGAGCTCGATCGCCAGCAGCACGATGCGGGCAGCGAGTGTGGGTTTCGGTTCGGTCATGCGGCCTTCCGGAGCTTGGCCGCGGCGATGCGCAGGTCGCGTTGAAGGATCGAGGCCGGTACCCGGCCTGCACTGGGCCGCGCGATCACCACGATGTCCCCCTCGGGGAACTGGTCGCGGTTCTGTCGGAACCACTCGCGAACGCGCCGCTTGACCTGGTTTCGCACCACGGCGCCGCCGACTTTGCGGCTCACCGTCAGCCCGAGACGGTTGCGGACGGCGGGACTCGAGAGATCTCCGGTGTCGGACTCGGTTTCTGCCAAGAGAATTACCACGGTTCCGTCCGCGCAGCGGCGCCCCAATCGAGATACGCGGCGGAAATCGCGAGAGGAGCGGATCCGGTCCGTCGGCCGGAAACGCCCCGGGCCCCGAATGGGGCTCACTTCGAGGGGGTCGAGACGGCCAGCCGCTTGCGACCCTTGGCGCGCCGCCGGCTCAGAACCGCGCGGCCCGCCTTGGTCTTCATCCGCGACCGGAATCCGTGGGCCCGCTTACGGCGGATCCGGCTGGGCTGATAGGTTCGTTTCACGGAGTGTACCCCGGCTGGCAAGCGCAGAACGGTAGCCAGCGGCTCTGCGCCCTGTCAAGGATCCGCGATCGGGCCCGAGCCTCACCGAACCCCGCGAAACGGACAGACATCTCATCGATCCCGACACGACCGGCCAGCGAGCGCCGTGGTACCATCCGCAGCGAGCCAGAACCCCTCTCGGGCCATCGTGGTCCGCTCGTTTCGATGACGGAAGAAACGCACTGCGGATCGGTTCTTGAAAGTCTTCTGACGATTCTGTCGGGACCTTCTGTCTCT
>JBFGIM010000121.1:0-9138 GCA_041577695.1 Myxococcota bacterium
CTCGCCTCCAGCTTTCCGATCGTCGCGGAGATCCGAAACGTCGGCCGCGACGGTAGCCTGGTGCTTCAGGGCGGCTCGGAGCACGGGCTCGCCGAGGGCCTTTCGGCCGAGCTCTGGAGCCTCTGGGACGAGCGCGAGGTGGCTTCGGGCAACCGCGAGCTCGGGCGCTTCATCCTGGATGGAATCCCGCCCGCGCCGCGCGGCACGCCCCAGATCGAGGTGACCTTCGACATCGACGCCAACGGCATCCTGGCGGTGCACGCCCAGGACAAGGCCACCAGCAAGGAGCAGTCGATCCGCATCGAAGGCAGCGGAGGCCTGTCCAAGGACGAGATCGATCGCATGGTGAAGGACGCGGAGGCTCACGCCAGCGAGGACCACGAGCGCCGCGAGAAGGTCGAGAAGCACAACCAGCTCGACTCGATCGTGTACGCCTCCGAAAAGACGTTGAGTGAGAACGGCGACAAACTCCCGGAGGACGAGCGCAAGCGCATCGAGGGGATCCTGGCCGAGGCCAAGAAGGACCTGGAGAGCGACGACGCCGCCCGCATGGACGCCGCCCGTCAGCGGGTGGAGCAGGCCATGCACGGGGTCGCGGAGACGCTCTACAAGAGCCAGGCCGACGGGGCAGGTGTGGCTTCGGGCGGCGGCGCGGACGGAGACGCCAGCGGTGGCGGCGGCGAGGACGTAATCGACGCCGAGTACACCGAGGAGAAGCGGGACGAGTAGCCGGTGAGCACCCAACGGGGCGGAGACCCCTTCGCAGACTGGCTCGGAGGGCTCTCCGAGCGGCTGAGCGACGACCGCTGGCAGCCCGCCGCCGACGTGTACGAAACCGAGAAGGCCATCGAGGTCCGACTCGATCTGGCCGGTGTCGCCAGCAGCGATCTCGAGGTGAGGGTCGATCGCGACGTGTTGCGGATCCGCGGGGTGCGCAAGGCGCGCATGGACGCCGACACCCACCGCCTGCACCAGATGGAGATCGCCTTCGGTCCGTTCGAGCGCACGCTGCGCATCGGCGTCCCGTTCGAGCGCGAGGGTGTCACCGCACGCCTCGAGGACGGCTTCCTGCGCGTCACCCTGTTGAAGCGACAGCGCCGCTCGATCCCGGTCCAGCGGGAAGCCGCCGCGCGAGAGGACGAGTCTTGAGCGACGATCGCGAACAGAGCGAGCAGACGCGAAGCCCCAGCGAGGTGGCGGTCGGCGTCGGCGTGCACGAGGAGTCGGTCCGCGTCGAGCTGCCCGAAACGCTCCCGGTGCTGCCGCTCAAGAACACCGTTCTGTTTCCGCATCTGCTCTCGCCGCTGCTGGTGAACAGCGAGCGTTCGAAGAAGGTGATCGACCAGGTGCTGGTCACGCCGGAACGGCTGATGGTGGCGCCGGCGGTGCGTCACGCCGTGGAGGGCAGTCCGGGCCCGGACGACGTCTATCGGGTCGGCACGGTGCTGCGCATCGTCAAGATGCTGAAGTTCCCCGACGACTCCTATCGGCTGCTGGTGCAGGGCGTCGCCCGCGCGCGCATCGACGAGTTCGTCTCCCGGGATCCGTTCCTGCGCGCGCGCGTCGACGTGCTGGAAGAAACCGGCGATCCCGATTCGGTGGAGGCCGCGGCGCTCCAGCGCAACGTGGCCCAGCACTTCGGCGAGCTGGTGTCGGCCAATCCCAAGCTGTCGGACGAGCTGCAGCTGCTGGCCAGCAACCTGGACGAGCCTTCGCGGCTGGCGGACCTGGTGGCGTCGAACCTCGAGCTCGACGTCGCCGGCAAGCAGGCCGTGCTGGAGCAGACCGATCAGGTCGAGCGCCTCAAGCTGGTTCTCTCCGAGCTGGTGCGGCAGCGAGAAGCGATGAAGGTCGAGGCCGAGATCCGTGACCGCGTCCAGAGCGAGATCGGGAAGACCCAGCGCGAGTACATGCTGCGACAGCAGCTCGAGGCGATCCGCAAGGAGCTCGGCGAGTCGGAGGACGAGGGCGCCGAGGTCGACCAGCTCCGCGCGCGGCTGGAGGCCGCGGGTCTGCCCGAGGAGGCCGAGAAACAGGCGACGCGCGAGCTGGAGCGCCTTGCCCAGACGCCGGCCGCCTCGGCCGAGCACGGCGTGATCCGCACCTACCTGGAGTGGATGGCCGAGCTGCCCTGGACGGCGGAATCGGAAGACCAGCTCGACGTGGCCGAGGCGCAGCGCGTCCTGGACGAGGATCACTACGACCTCGAGAAGGTGAAGGAGCGGGTCCTCGAGTACATCGCGGTGCTCTCGCTGAAGCGCGACCTGAAGGGTCCGATCCTGTGCTTCGCGGGTCCGCCCGGCACCGGCAAGACCTCCCTGGGCCGCTCGATCGCGCGCGCCCTGGGTCGCGAGTTCGTCCGCATCTCGCTGGGGGGCGTGCGCGACGAGGCCGAGATCCGCGGCCATCGCCGCACCTACGTCGGTGCGCTGCCCGGGCGCATCGTGCAGGGGCTGCGCAAGGCCAAGACCCGCAATCCGGTCTTCCTGCTCGACGAGATCGACAAGGTCGGCACCGACTTCCGGGGCGATCCGTCGTCGGCGCTGCTGGAGGTGCTCGACCCGGAGCAGAATGCGAGCTTCAGCGATCACTACCTGGAGGTCCCCTTCGACCTGTCCAAGGTGCTCTTCATCGCCACCGCCAACTGGATGGACCCGGTTCCCGCCGCCCTGCGCGACCGCATGGAGGTGATCGAGCTTCCCGGGTACACCCAGGAGGACAAGCGCGAGATCGCGCGTCGCTATCTGATCCCGCGCCAGCGCCAGCAGAACGGCCTGGCCAACATCGAGATCGACCTGCCCGATGCGACGCTCGAGGCGTTGATCGGCCGCTACACGCGCGAGGCCGGCGTCCGGAACCTCGAGCGCGAGATCGGCAGCCTGTTCAGGAAGCTGGCGCGCAAGGTCGCCGAGGACGACGAGACCGGACCGCTGCAGGTGCTGCCCGAGCAGCTGGCCGATCAGCTCGGCCCGGTGAAGTTCGAGCCGGAGCTGGCCGAGCGCGGTGGTCGGCCCGGTGTGGCAGTCGGCCTGGCCTGGACCCAGGCCGGTGGCGACATCCTCTTCGTCGAGTCGACCCGCATGCCCGGCAAGGGCGAGCTCCACCTCACCGGTTCGCTCGGCGACGTGATGCGCGAGTCGATCGAGGCGGCGCGCTCGTGGCTGCGCAGCCAGCCCGAGCGTCTCGGCATCGACGCCGAGATCTTCGATCGCTCCGACCTGCACGTGCACGTGCCCGCGGGCGCGGTGCCGAAGGACGGTCCCTCGGCCGGGGTGGCGATGGTCACCTCGCTGGCTTCGCTGCTGACCGATCGGCCCGCGCGCCACGACGTGGCGATGACCGGCGAGATCACGTTGCGCGGCAAGGTGCTGCCGGTGGGCGGCATCAAGGAGAAGGTCCTGGCGGCGAAGCGCGCGGGCATCCGCATGGTGGTGTTGCCGGAGCGTAATCGGCGCGACGCCGACGAGATCCCCAAGGCGCTGGTCGAGGGACTCGATCTGCACTATGTCGGGACCATCGACGAGGCGCTGGCCGCCACCCTGGCACCGGCCGCCGCCTGACGGAGGGCCGCGTGCGCTGGCGAGTCCTGACGCTCGTTCCGCTGCTCCTGCTGCTCGGGGGTCACGCCGGCTGCGTGACCCTGGGCACCCACGAAGAGGTCGTGGCCCATCGCGACGCACTTCAGCTGCGCACCCGCACGCTCGAGCAGCGCGTCGAACAACTCGAGGCCAGCAACGAGAGCCTGGGCGTCGAGCGGACCGCGCTGCTGGGCGCGGTGGAGGATCTGCGCCTCGAGCGGGAGAGTCTCGCCGCCGAGGTGAAGGACCTCGAGCGGGTGCGCCAGTCGCTGCAGGCAAGCCTCGAATCGCGCGAGGCCGAGGTGGCCGAGCTGGCCTCGCTCAGCGACACCTACCGGGGCCTGGTGAGCGACCTCGAGTCGGAGCTGCGCGCGGGCCAGATCGAGATCGAGCAGCTCCGCGACGGACTCGAGCTGCAGCTGAGCGACGAGATCTTGTTCCGATCGGGTTCGGCCCAACTCGGCCCCCACGGTCTCTCGGTGCTCCAGCGCGTGGGCGGGCAGCTGCGCGCGTCCCGCTACCGCATCGAGGTTCTCGGGCATACCGACGACGTGCCGATCCGCGGCAACCTGGCCGCGCGCTATCCCACCAACTGGGAGCTGGCCGGCGCGCGCGCCGCGCGTGTCGCGCGGCTCTTCGAAGAGCAGGGCATCGACCCGATCCGCCTCAGTGCGGTTTCGATCGGCCCCAACCGGCCACGGGCCGACAACGGCAGCGCCGAGGGGCGCGCCCGCAACCGCCGCATCGAGATCCGCCTGGTGCCCGAGGAACGCGCTGGGTCCCCGAGCGCTGCTTCCGAAGCGGGCCGGTGAACCCGCGCCGCGCGAGGGCCGAATTGGAGTCGGTCCTGCGCGAGGCACTCGCCGCCGTCGATCCCGGCCGCGCCGTGCGCCGGGTCGTGGCGCTACGGGGCGACTCGCTCGAGATCGACGGCCGGCCGCTGCCCGCCGGCGCGCGACTCCGCGTCGTCGCGCTGGGCAAGGCCGCCGCTTCCATGGCGGCGGGGCTGGAGGCGGTGGCGGCGGAACGCATCGCGGACGGCATCGCCCTCACCAAGGACGGCCACGGACTGCCCCTCGCCCGCTGCCAGCTGTTCGAGAGCGGCCACCCGGTGCCCGATGCACGGGGCGTCGCGGCTGCGCGGGCGATCCTGGCGCGGGTGGCCGACGCGCCTGCCGAAGACGTCCTGCTGGTGCTGCTCTCGGGCGGTGCCTCGGCCCTGGCGACCTGTCCGCTGCCGGGACTCACGCTGGACGACCTCGCCACCACCACCCGCCTGCTGCTCGAGACCGGCGCGCCGATCGACGAGCTGAACGCCGTCCGCAAACACCTGACCGCACTGTCGGGTGGGCGACTCGCCACCGCCGCCGCCGCGCGGCGGATCGAAGTGCTCGCAATCTCCGACGTCGTGGGCGACCGCCTCGACGTGATCGGCTCGGGTCCCTGCACGCCGGACAAGTCGACCTTCGCCGACGCCCTGGCGGTGCTCGAACGTCGCGGCCTGGGCCAGAGGGTGCCGCCCGCGGTCGCGGCCCATCTGGAGTCCGGCGCACGCGGCGCGATCCCGGAGACGCCGAAGCCCGGCGATGCGAGCTTCGAGCGCGTCCGCGCCGCGGTGATCGCATCGAACGAAACGGCGCTCGAAGCCGCACACAGGGCGGCCGCCGCACGCGGACTGCGACCGCGGCTCGTGGGCGGGGCTTTCCAGGGCGAGGCGCGCGACGTCGGGCGGCGCCTGGTGGCATTGGCGCGATCGGCGCGGGTGACGGAGCCCACCTGTCTGCTCGCCGGTGGCGAGACCGCCGTCCACGTCCGCGGCCGTGGCCGGGGAGGCCGCAACCAGGAGCTCGCCCTGGCGGCGGCCCTGGCGCTCCAGGGAACCGAAGGAATCGCATTGCTGGCAGCGGGCACCGATGGCACCGACGGCCCCACCGACGCAGCCGGCGCCTACGCCGACGGCGGCACGGTCGCCCGCGGGGAGGCCGCGGGCCTCGACGCCGAAGCGGTCCTGGTGGACAACGACTCCTACACCTTCTTCGAGCGCGAAGGAGGGCTGCTCCGCACCGGCCCCACACGAACCAACGTGATGGATCTGGTGCTGATCCGGATCGAGCCCTCGAGGCCGGACTGACCCCACGGGGAAGCTTCGGGCCTCGGCCGGATCCGCCGTGACGCACCCTTTTCGAAGTGAATGCCCCCATTCCGACAGCGTCGAACTCTGTGTAGGCTAGAAGCCTGCGGGTTGGCCGAGCGAGCGGTCTGCTGCGGGTCGGCAACCGTCACCCGAATCCAGAGGGAGGAAAGCGATGCAGGACGCACCGATGAGGACCTCAGCGAGGCGCGCGTTGGCAGGCCTGGTGGCCGTCGCGTTGGCGCTCGTCGTGGCCGCCGCCGTCACCACGTCGGCCCAGGCCGAGCCCACCGGCAAGACGAACAAGTCCCAGGGCAAGCTGGTGGCCTATGACGCCGAGGCGCAGACGATCACGGTCAAGGAGAAGGGCAAGGAGCGCACCTACCAGGTCAAGGCCGAGGGCTCGGTGCTGACCCGCACCACGGTGACCATGAACGCGAGGCCCGCCAAGCTGCCCGATCTGCCGCCGGGCGCGCCCG
This sequence comes from Myxococcota bacterium, assembly GCA_041577695.1. Taxonomy (GTDB): domain Bacteria; phylum Myxococcota_A; class UBA9160; order UBA9160; family PR03; genus JASJBO01. Next base: position 6,189 of record JBFGIM010000121.1, read on the forward strand.
TCATCGTGTACTGGAAGGCCGACTCCGTCGACAAGAAGGCCCGCTTCGCGCGCAAGATCGACGCGCCGAAGATTCCCGAGGAGCTCCTCGAAGAGTACGATTGATTCGCCGCCTTGCGGTGTTTCGGGTTCCCAGCGGAGCGGGGAGAGGCGGCAGGCCTCTCCCCGCTCCGTCGTTGGGGCGATTCGTGCGCCCGAAAACCAGATTGCTTATAAACTCGGCTCGACTGCGCCGTCGGGGCCGAGACCGAGCGCCCCGGACCGAGACACAAGGAGACCCCCCAATGGACCGCGCACAGCAACTGGAATCGACCGCACGCGCGCTGGTGGCGCCCGGCAAGGGCATCCTGGCCGCCGACGAGAGCACCCCGACGATCAAGAAGCGCTTCGACGGCATCGGCGTCGAGTCCACCGAGGACAACCGGCGCGCCTACCGTGAGCTCCTCTTCACGACCGAGGGCTGCGAGGAGCACATCAGCGGCGTCATCCTCTTCGACGAGACGCTGCGCCAGAAGGCTTCGAACGGCAGCCGGCTCGCCGAGATCCTGGAGAAGAAGGGCATCATCCCGGGCATCAAGGTCGACAAGGGCGCCAAGGCGCTCCCGGGTAGCGACGGCGAGAAGATCACCGAGGGGCTCGACGGGCTGCGCGAGCGTCTCGAAGAATATCGTGGGTTGGGCGCGCGCTTCGCCAAGTGGCGCGCCGTGCTGTCGATCGGCGACGGGCAGCCGAGCGACTATTGCCTCGACACCAACGCCCATGCGCTGGCGCGCTATGCCGCGCTCTGCGTCGAGCAGGGGCTGGTGCCGATCGTCGAGCCCGAGATCCTGATGGACGGAACCCACAGCATCGAAGACTCCTACCGCGCGACCGAGCGCACGCTCACCGCGGTCTTCCAGCAGCTCGCCGCCCAGCGCGTGCCGCTCGAGCAGATCCTGCTCAAGCCGAACATGGTGCTCTCCGGCTACGAGTGCGCGCAGCAGGCGTCGGTGGCGCAGGTGGCCGAGCAGACCGTTCACTGCTTCCGACGGGTGGTTCCCGCGGCGGTTCCGGGCATCGTCTTCCTCTCCGGCGGCCAGAGTGACGAGGCAGCCACCGCGCATCTCAACCACATGAACACCCTCGGCGGTACGCCCTGGGAGCTCAGCTTCTCCTACGGTCGCGCACTCCAGGCACCGGCGCTGAAGGCCTGGGGTGGGAAGGCGGCCAACGTCGGGGCGGCCCAGCGCGCCCTCGCCCATCGCGCCCGCTGCAACGGCGCCGCGCGCAGTGGCAGCTATACCGAGGCGATGGAGAAGGCGGCGTAGAAACGCAGCGATGCCGCTCGATCCCAGCCACTTCAAGGCCGCCCTGCGGCACTGGGCGAGCGGCGTCACCATCGTCACGGCCCGGGCGGGAGACCGCGTGCTGGGGATGACCGCGTCGGCGTTCAGCAGCGTCTCGCTCGATCCGCCGCTGGTGCTGGTCTGCGCCGACAAGAGCGCCCACACCCTGCCGCTGATCGAGGAGGGCCGCGTCTTCGCGGTGAACGTGCTGGGTGCCGATCAGCGCGAGCTCTCCACGCGCTTCTCCACGACCGGCAACGAGGACGTCCGCTTCGAGGGTCTCAGCTGCCGGACCGGACCGACCGGCGCGCCCTGGCTTCCCGGCGTGCTGGCGGTGCTCGATTGCCGACTGTACGCCGCGCACGATGCCGGAGATCACGTGATCTACGTGGGAGAGGTCGTCGCCAGCGAGAGCGGCGAGGGCGAGCCGCTGCTCTACTACGACGCAGCCTACCGCGGACTCGCTCCTGCGGACTAGCGTGACGGCGCTCTCCGATCCGACTCGGCGGTTCCGGCTCGACGGCAGGGTGGCGGTCGTCACCGGGGCCTCGTCGGGCATCGGCGCTTCCCTGGCCGAGGGGCTGGCCGCCGCCGGCGCGCGCGTGGTGGTGTCTGCGCGCCGGCTCGACCGGCTCGAGGCACTGGCGACCCGGCTGGTCGAGGCCGGCTGCCAGGTGGAGGCGCTCGCCAGCGACGTGGCCGACGATGCCTCGGTGGAAGCGCTGGCGCGCCAGGTGCTCGAGCGCTTCGGGCGCGTGGACGTGCTGGTCAACAATGCCGGCCTCGCCGAGGTGTACCCCGCGGAGGACGAGCCCATGGAGATCTTCGAGCGCGTGCTCCAGGTCAACCTGGTCGGCGTGTTCCGTTGCGCCCAGCACTTCGGCCGCGCCATGCTCGCGGCCGGGCAGGGCGTGGTGGTGAACGTGGCGTCGATCCTCGGCGTGGTCGCGGCCGGCCAGATCCCCCAGGCCAGCTACACCGCGTCCAAGGGCGGCGTCGTCAATCTCACCCGCGAGCTGGCGGCCCAGTGGGCACGCCGCGGCGTGCGGGTCAACACACTGGCCCCTGCCTGGTTTCCGACCGAGATGACCGAGGAGATGTTCGCCGACGATCGCTCCCAGCGCTGGATGCGAACCCGAACGCCCATGGGTCGGCCTGGCGAGCCGCAGGAGCTGGTGGGTCCGCTGCTGTTCCTGGCGAGTGACGCGTCGAGCTACGTCACCGGCCATACGCTGCTCGTAGACGGCGGCTGGACGATCGTCTAGCCATGGGAAGCTGCTGCTCGGCTGGGCCTTGCGGACGGGGCCGGGTGGGTGGTGCGGCAGAGAGGATTCGAACCTCCACGGGGTTGCCCCCGCCAGCCCCTCAAGCTGGTGCGTCTACCAGTTCCGCCACTGCCGCCCGGAGATCCATCAATCTCCACTTAACCCATAACGAAGCCCGCCGCGCCGCGACAGGCGCGGTGCCTAGGGCGCCGGCGCTTCCGGTTCCGGAGCGGCCTCGGGCGCCTCGGGAGCCGCCTCGGTCGGAGCCTCGGCTGCCGCCGGGGGCGGCGGCGCCACCTCCTCGAAGCCGCCCGTCGGCGCGGTGGCGCCCGGGTCCTCGGCCACCGGCGGGTCGAAGGCC